>JBJTOM010000363.1:0-4596 GCA_046074585.1 Planctomycetota bacterium
TTACTGGAGTGCAGCCACAAGCGAGGACTGGGTCGGGTGATGTCTAAGAAAGACGCAGCAAAGTCATCAGTGAAAAAGCTGTCCCGGAACATTCCGGCTGCACCGGTTCGGGTGCGTCCGGCTTCACGCGGGGCGACGGGTTCAAAGGCACCGGCAAAGCCCCAGGGAAAGTCGAAGGTCGCGTCCCGTGTCACGGTTGCCAAAAAGCCAGCCACAGGATCTTCTGCGGTGGTAACCGGCGTTCCGCGTCCCCGCGGTGAGGCTCATCAGTCGTCTCCAGTGGCCAGTGCAGCTCCAGGGCTGCCACCGGAAATTGAACTGGCCCGCATCGACGAACAGCTTGTCTCACTGCTCAACCGCCGCGTCGCGCTCTACCTTGAAAAAATGAAGGGCTCCCACCCAACCTCCCGAATTTCCCTCGGAGATCTCGACCAGCAGCAGGTCTGGAGCACCATCGATCGGCTGAACCAGGGTCCGCTCAGCCCCGCCGAAGTTCGCTCCATTCTCCGTCCACTGCTCAGCGCCGGTCGCCAGCGTGTCAAGCAGGTCCGCGTGGCCTATCTGGGGCCTCCTTTCAGTTTCACGCACCAGGCAGCGATCTCCAGGTTCGGTGAATCCGCAGACCTGGTCCCCGTCAGCACCATTGCCACGGTCTTCGAAGAGGTGAACAGGGGGCATGTGGATTTCGGGATCGTGCCGATCGAAAACAGCACCGACGGTCGGATTGTCGACACACTCGACATGTTCACTCGCCTGCCCCTGCGAATCTGCGGAGAAGTGCTGGTGCACGTGCACCATAACCTGCTGGCCCGCTGCGATCGCAGTGAGATCGCGGAAATCTACAGCAAGCCCCAGGCGTTGTCACAGTGCCGAGACTGGCTCTCACGCAACATGCCGCAGGCCCGCCTGATCGAAGTCACCAGCACCTCCACGGCCGCGCAACTGGCCCGCGACAAGCCCAACGTCGCCGCCGTCGCCAGTCGCCAGGCGGCGATTCAGTATGATGTGCCCATTGTCGCTGAATGCATTGAGGACAATCAGAACAACGTCACAAGGTTCGCAGTCATCGGCGAAGCGGTGGCCGAGCAGACCGGGTCTGACCGCACTGCTGTGCTGCTCCAGATTCCCCATAAACCCGGTTCCCTTTCAGAAGCGCTGGAACCCTTCCGTCGCAATAAAGTCAATCTCACGTGGATTGAATCGTTTCCTCTGCGGCAGCCGGCGGTGGGCTACCTCTTTTTCCTCGATTTCGAAGGCCACGTTTCCGAACCACGCATCCGGAAAACCATCAAAGAACTCGAAGCACTCCCCCCCGATCGCCTTGAGATTCTCGGTTCATACCCCCGCAGCGAGCCCGCTCGCTGAGCACACAATCGCCCCCAAAAATCACACATTCCCTCCTGCTCAAAAGGTCACCACTCCCCATGCGTCGGTTTCTGATCGCCGGAAACTGGAAGATGAACACACTCCGACATTCCGCGGTGGAACTCGCCGCAGAACTGGCGGCCGTAGCTGCCCACGAACACCCCGGCGTCGAAGTGCTCATCTGCCCCCCCTTTCCCTACCTGATCCCGGTGGCTGAACGCATCGCCGGCAGCGCCCTTCGCCTCGGGGCTCAAAACGTCTACTTCGAATCCCCCGGCGCCTTCACCGGCGAAACCGCCTGCGAAATGCTCAGAGACTGCCACTGCCAGTACGTGCTCATCGGTCACAGCGAACGCCGGGCGCTCCTGGGCGAAACCGACGCCGTGCTCAACCGCAAACTCACCGCTGCCATCGCAGGCGGCATCACGCCCGTGCTCTGCGTCGGTGAACTTCTCGCCGAACGTCAGGCCGGACTCACCGAAGAAGTCCTCGACCGCCAGATGGAAGGGGCCTTCGCCGGCATTCCTGAAGACAAAGCCACAGGAATTGTGATTGCCTATGAGCCTGTCTGGGCGATTGGTACCGGCGTCACCGCTTCTCCGGAACAAGCTGAATCTGCTCACGAACATCTTCGCAAATGGCTCGCCCGACGTTATACTCCTGCGTTTTCCCAGAACACTCGCATCCTCTACGGAGGCAGCGTCAAGCCTGACAACGCCGAAACACTCCTTGGCCAGCCCAACGTGGACGGCGCCCTCGTAGGCGGCGCAAGCCTCAAATCCTCCTCTTTCGTCCCCATCATCCGTGCCGCAGAAAAACTGGCAGGCTGACCCCCGCTTTGCCGATGCTGCCTGTTCTCAACTGCTCCGCCCGCAGAAGACGGATCCGTTCCGTCTTCTCGCGTTTCCTCAGATACGAAAGCTGCCAGCTCCATGTCCTTTCTGATCTTTCTCCTCGCGGCCCTCATGGCGCTCATCAGCCTGTTCCTCATCCTGCTGGTGCTCATTCAGCGCGGCCGCGGGGGCGGACTGGCCGGAGCCTTCGGTGGCATGGGCGGACAAAGCGCCTTCGGCACCCGCGCCGGTGACGTGTTCACCAAAATCACCATCGTGCTCGCAGTCGTCTGGATTCTCCTCTCCGGCGGGCTTGGCATGCTCATGCGTTCCCAAAGCTCCTCCACAGCCCTGCAGGCCGGAACAAACGCTGGCAAGTCAGACGAAGACGCAAAAAAGGCCGACGCCGCCAAATCAGAAGTGTCGCCCAGCGAAGCTCCGAAGACAGAAACGCCCCAGACACCCACCTCAGAAGCCCCCAAATCAGACACTGCTCCCACTGAAACCCCAAAGACAGAACCCACGACTCCCGCAACGGCCCCCCCCAAAACACCGCCCGCTGAGACCGACGCGCCGCCAGCCGATGCCCCCAAGGCTGAGGCTCAGAAAGACGAAGCCCCAAAAGCTGATGCCTCGGCTGCCGAAACCCCTGAAGCCGAAGCCCCCAAAACGGATGCTCCGCCAGCCGAAGCACCCAAGCCCGACCAGCCACAACCGCCCGGTGGTGATGCTCCAAAGCCGTAAGCCCCCTCGGCCACCAGGCTTTCGCTCCATCGCACACCACCCCCCGTCCGCGTCCCCCACAACAGGAACCATGCTCTGTGCTGCTCAGCATGACAGGTTTCGGGCACTCCAGTCTGCAGACACCCATCGCACATGTCAGCGCAGAACTTAAGTCCGTCAATAACCGCTATCTGAAACTCTCGCTGCGGCTCCCCGATTCGCTTGCCCGCTTCGAAGCCGATATCGAACGTGTCATCCGCTCCCGCATCGCTCGCGGCGCAGTCCAGGGCACAATTCGCGTGCGGTTTCTTTCCGGCCAAACCGACCACCAGCTCGACCTGCAGGTGCTCGCAGGCTACCAACAGCAACTCAGTTCCGTCCTCACATCCGCCGAAGTCCCCCTCGCTGCGCTGCTCGCACTCCCCGGCGTCGTTATCGAAGCCGACGTGGATGACTCCCAACTCGCAGCCCTCTGGCCCGATCTCGAACGCTGCCTCAGCGCAACGCTGGACCACTTCGAGGACTTCCGGAGGCAGGAGGGGGAGTCGATGCGGCAGGATCTCTCCCTCCAGTGCGATGTCATCGAACAACACCTCCAGTCAGTGATCGAACTTGCCCCTGGCGTGGTCATCGACTATCGCGATAAACTTCTCGAACGCGTCCGTCGACTCATCGGCGATCTGCATGTCACGGTCAGCGAATCGGACATCCTCCGCGAAATGGCTGTGTTCGCCGATCGCTGCGACATCAACGAAGAAATCACTCGCCTCAAAAGTCATATCGAACAGTTCCGCAAACTGCTCGCCGCAGACACATCCCAGGGCCGTAAGCTGGAATTCATCAGTCAGGAAATGTTCAGAGAGATCAATACCATCGGGTCCAAAGCCAACAGCACTTCCATCGCGCACGGTGTGGTCGACATGAAGGCCGCCATCGAACGCATCCGCGAAGTCCTCCAGAACCTCGAATAACCCAACCCCACACATTCACCCCATGTCCGGTATCGGTCCCCGCATCGTTGTCCTTTCCGGCCCCAGCGGCAGCGGCAAAACCACGCTCGTCCGACTGCTCATCGACCGCGCCCCTGTCCGACTCATCAAATCCGTCTCCGCGACCACTCGCCCCCCACGCCCGGGCGAAATTCACGGTGACGACTACTGGTTTCTTTCCCCTGCTGAATTCCGCACACGGCTTGAACACGGCGACTTCATCGAACACGCCGAAGTCTTTTCCTCTGGCTACTTCTACGGCACTCTCCGCTCCGAACTCGACCGCGCCCACGCCCGAAACGGCTGGGCATTCCTGGAAATTGACGTCGAAGGTGCTCAGAAGGTCGTGCAGCAGTATCCGCAGGCTGTTACCATCTTCCTCCGCACGCCGTCACCAGCCGAATTTGAACGCCGGTTGCGAGCCCGCGGAACCGAATCCGAAGACATCATCCAGCGCCGTCTGGCCGTGGCCGAACGCGAACTCAGCCAGGCGTCGCACTACCGCTACATTGTCATCAACGATCAGCTGGAATCCGCAGTCACCGAAATCTGTGACATCCTCAAGGCCGAAGAGAGGGCTCAAAATGCTTGACGACTTCCGTGAAGACGACATTGTCCGCAAGGTAGGCGGTCGCTTCCGCCTGTCTTCCCTGATCCAGAAACGCATGGTGCAGCTCAACCGCGGC
>JBJTOM010000364.1:0-9637 GCA_046074585.1 Planctomycetota bacterium
CCAATGGCACTGTGATCGCTGCGGGCATCAGCATCGGCCGCAGCAGCAACCCGGGGATCGGCCACCGCAACACGATTCAGCCCGTGGTGGGGCGCGACAGCCGGACGGCCCGCCACCCGTCCCACCGATTCCTCCGGATCAGCCTCGATCACGCGTGCAGCCAAAGGCTGGTCGTGATTCAGCACCGCCACGGCCCGAGCCGGATCCGGGTCCCGATCGTCGTCCCGGCCCTCCGCCAGGAAAACGGCCGCCGCGGGGTGAACCGGGTGACAATCCCGGCCCCTTCACTCCCCGTGACAACCCGCCACCGCGACGACAACAGACCTCCGATGACAACAGCGATGGCAGGCAGTCGGAAGAGTCGGAGGAAGTGGACGACAGCACCAAATCCGATCTGTACATGCTTGCTCAGTTCCCGGTTCAGGAAGGCTTCAGTCCGACGCCTCCCTCACCTGGACCTGTACCTCCGCATCCCGGTCCGGGGTTCCAGCCCACGGTCCCGTCTCATGGTCCTTTCTCCAGCGACGGGCATGGGCAGTACGGCCCGCCTGAACCGTTCAGTCCGCCCCCAGGCCTCCATTCGGGCCGCGTGCACGAATCTCCGGACAACGGTCCCCCGATGCATGGTCATGTGCCGCATGGGCAGGTGATGCCGGGGCAACCATGGCCAATTCACGAGCATCTCGGTCCGCCAGCGGGGCACCCGCTGCCATCCACCGGAGTCCCGCGGTACGAATACCGTGGCCATCGTGAACTGATATCGACACCCTGGGGCCACGGTCCCGGCGGCTTTTCAGCACCCGCTTCCCCTGCTGGTGGCTGCGGGGGCTGTGGTGCCTGCAGCCGCTGTGCAGGAAGCGTCTCGACAGGCTCGGGAGTGGAGTCCTTTTCCGGCGTGCGTAAGGTGCGAGTCATGGAGATTCCGCTGAGCATTCCGGGACCGGTATTTCCGTCGGATAGTCCGTCCTCTCACGTAACCGGGCAGCACCCCGGGCTCCCGCTGCCCTCATACGGATGGCCACGGCCCTACCGAGTCAACCGTCACGAACCGCGGTTTCCAGACTATGTCTGGCGGCCAGTCTGGCAGCTTGTCTGGTAGTCAACCCAATTCCCGCCTCGCCCCGATGTCGTAAAGACAGGGGGCAGGCAGGGCCGTTCGATTGAATTCCCGTCCGTCGGACAGAACAGTGAACTAACCCTTCAGAACCTGAGCAATGGTTTCCCTGAGCACATTGGCGCTCTGCAGCAGGGCTGTCTTTTCCTTCGACCACAGCTCCACTTCTATGTGGCTCTTCACCCCGGAACGCCCCATCACTGTGGGGATGGAAAAGCACACGTCGCGAACGCCGTATGCACCACTCATCAGGCTGCTCACCGGATGAATCCGACGGTCGTCCAGAGCGATGCTGTGAATCACATCTGCGATTGAAACGCCCACGGCAAATCCGGCACCGCCTTTTTTGCGGATCACTTCCGCGCCACTGCCCCGCGTCTTCTTCTCCACTTCCGCGATCAGGGTCGAAGTCACTCCGGGAAACTTGTCCAGCGGCATGTTGCCAATCTGAGCCATCGACCAGACCGGAACCATGCTGTCGCCATGCTCACCAAAGATCGTGACGCTCACCTGAGTCGGCGGGACGCTGAGTCGCTGAGCCAGCATGCTGCGAAGACGAGTCGTATCGAGCACCGTGCCCAGGCCGATTACCTGAGAGGCCGGAAGGCCCAGTTCCTTCACGGCCAGATACGTGAGCACATCAACGGGATTGGAGACCACGAAGACAATCGCGTCCTTCTTCAGCCCGTGCTGCTTCACATCCGCCAGAAGAGTGCGAAACAGAGCCACATTGCGATTGATCAGATCCAGACGGCTCTCGTCCGGCTTGCGTCGCAGTCCCGCCGTGATCACCACCACGTCGCTGTCCTTCACAGCCTCCGTGCCCGCAGCAGAAATTCGCTGCGGTGCCATCAGCGAGGCGCCATGCAGCAGATCCAGCGCCTGACCTTCACACAGATCCTTATTCACATCCACCAGCACAATCTCGCTGACGATCTTCCCGGCCTGCAGAGCAAAACCCGCGCAGGATCCCACCAGACCACCACCACCAATAATGCTGACTTTCATTGATCTTTTCCGGAAAAGAGTTTTCAGTTTTCGGTTTTCAGTGTTCAGTTGCCAGTTGCCAGTTGCCAGTTGCCACGTTCCGTCCAATCCGGAACTTGCTTCCCCGACCCCGTTCCTTGTTCCTCGTTCCTATTCCATACTCACTACTACCTACTCCATACTACCTACTCCCTATTCCCCACCTATCCGCGTCCGAGTGCGGCGAGGACCTGGCGGGTGATCAGCTGAACGAGGTCTTCGCTGACTTCCGGTGTCTGTTCAGCACAGGGGGCTCCACAGGGTTGCTGGAGGTAGCCGGGATATTCCGGAGCCGCCTCGAAGGCTCTTTGCACCGGCATATTCTCGCGATAGCCTTCGCGGAAGGCACTGTTGCCACAGAGGTCGCAGTTGTCGTTATGGAACCGCGGATCGTCGAAGCCCCACTTGCGTTTCAGATCCAGCAGTTCACGGCTCTTTTCTTCGCTCAGGTACATCGGCTGACCGATCTGCTTTGCGAGCAGCAGGATGCGGCAGTAGGCGTCAAGAATCTCGGTCTTCCAGTAGGCATCTTCGAGGCTTTTCCCGAAGGAGACGGTCCCGTGGTTTCTCAGAATAATCGTGTTGGTTGCCTTGAGGAACGGGACGACGGTGTTGGCGAACCGCTGATCACCAGGTGTCTCATAAGGAGCAATCGGCACCTCACCCATGAACACTTCCACTTCGGGCAGAATGCACTGCGGGATTGGTTCGCCGGCGACTGCGAAGGCTGTGGCATGCGGCGGATGGCAGTGCACGACAGACTTGACATCCGGACGGTGTTTCATGATGGCCAGGTGCAGGAGCACTTCGCTGGTGCGTTTGCGTTTTCCGGCAATCTGATTGCCGTCCATGTCCACTGCACAGATGTCGTCGGGCTTCATGAATCCCTTGCAGATCATGGTGGGGGTGCAGAGCACTTCGTTTTCGCCCACGCGGATGCTGATGTTGCCATCATTCGCAGCCGCAAAGCCCTTGTTGTAGACCCGGCGACCAATCTCGCAGATCTCTTCCTTCAGTGCCCGGTCATTGATTCCACTGTTCCATTTCGTCGTCATCTGTCAACCTGTTTCCTGATGAAAGGTTCCACGCTCACAGCATCCAGAATGGCTGCGTTGTAAGCGTCGATGGGCTTTGTCTGCGGATGAAACGGCGCTGAGGCTTCAGCACTCTCCGTCACCGCCAGCAATTCTCCGATTCCTGCTCCGTATGCGTCATACACAACCACCGGTTCCGTCCGGCCGGCCGGGTCGCCGCTGAGTCCTGCGTGGAGCAGAGGCACAGCCAGCTTCCACGACGCCCCGCTCAACGCCGGGTCCCACTTCGACAATGTCACGCGACCGATCACCTCCATGATCCTCATGACACCGCTCCTGACTGCACTTCCACCCAGCCAGCCGGCTGCCGAACCGGTCGCTGCAGACGTTCCAGAAGCCTGGTCAGCTGCAGCAAACTCCAGCCGGACGACTGCAGACACACCGCATGCGGCTGCATCCGTTCGAGTAATCGTTCCATTCCGTGAGCACGTTCCAGCACCGCAGCACGCACGGACGCATTGCGGTTGAGCACACATGCGGCCATGGCTGGTTCACACCCCACACACACCACGCGTCGTCCCGGAAGCACTTCCTGTGCAGTTCGAGCCGCCGTGAATTCGTCGACAACTTCCCGAATGGTCCAGTTCAAGGCAGTCGCTGCGGAACGCGCTGTGGTTTCGCGACCGCAGACGATGAGGATTCCTGGAGTGACCGCCACGGCAGCCCCTGCAGCAGTTGCAGCAGCTGTTGTCATGCCAGCCACAAAACTGGACAAACGCACATTGTGCCGACGGACGAAGTCGCGACCGGAAGGAGTCAGCACGGCGCCCCGCACGAGTGACACGGTGCGTCCCGCCGCTCCTGCAGCCTGCAACACCGCCTCCGTCACCGCTCGATCCGCGATCCGCAGGACCGCGTCCCCGGATGCCGGCACCGGCACCGAAGTCGTGACAGGAGCGACCACCGGAACAGAGCTGGCAGAACGAAGAGCTGGCGCAGCAGCCGCAGCGGCGGCTGCTGACGGTGCTGTTCGCCCCGCCTGCAGCTGCTGCAGCACCTGCCGCACGATCTCCTCCACTCTGTCCGTACTCAGTGCCATAGTTCCTGCCACTGCCCTTCCTGCCTGCCTGAATCCGACAGAACTCCGTCATTCCATCATCAAATCTGTCACCAATTTTCGATCTGTGAGCACCTTTTCAGGTGGTTCTCTCAATTTCTGTCAACTTCTGTCAACTTCCGTCACGTTTCACCAAAACCCGTCATTCCGGTTGCCGGTCAAGGATTCCCTGAACGGAAAACCGAATGGGCGAATCCTTTCGGCCAGTGAGTTGCTGGATGTATTTGGTGTCGCTGGTGAAAAACACGTGGTCCCCCTGGCGTGCTCCAAGAGGATCAATCGCCAGCTGCGGAAACTCGTCCGGCTGATCACGAATATCCAGTGGCTGCAGCACGACCAGCTTCCAGCCTTTCATGGAGTCGTGCCGCACGGTGGCTGTTGCGTGTCCCAGAACCCGAGCCGTCTGCATGGCGATTGGTGCTCCTGCCGGTGTATTCAGATAATCCGCAGATCTTCGACCATCACGCAGCGACGCTGGCGGGTGAAGGTGAGCGGACTGGTGACACCTTCCCCGGTTGGCGTTGCGATGCTGAAGGACAGATAGCCTTCACCGCCGAGTCCGAGACCGGCCATGCAGGGCCCGTTCTTCACAAACAGAGTGGTGTTCATCACGCGCCCCATCTTTGTAATCGTGTGCACATCACGGGAATGAATGATGGCCGTATGACCGAAGCCATGTTCGTATTTTCGAGCCAGTGCGATGGCGTGATCGGTGCAGTTGGCGCGGATAAACGGCACGAACGGCATCATCTGTTCTTCGGTGACAAACGGGTTGTGTTCATCGGTTTCCCCGTAGAGGATCTGGGTTTCTGCGGGGATGCTGAGGCCGATCTGAGCAGCCAGCCAGGCGGCATCGCGACCGATGAAGTCGCGGTTGAGCACAGAATGTCCGCCGGCTTCCTTAGGAGGTCCGAAGGCTTTGGCAGTAAATGCGGCAGTCTGTGCAGCATTCAGGCGGAAGCCCCCGTGCCGACCGACTTCATTCATCAGCTGATCAAAGATTTCCTTTACGGCGAACACTTCCTTTTCGCCGATGCACAACAGGTTATTGTCGAAGGCTGCACCTGCGACGATGGACTTTGCAGCGTTCTCCAGATCGGCTGTGGCATCGACCACCACCGGTGGATTACCTGGTCCCGCAACAATTGCGCGTTTGGGGCTGCGAAGTGCTGCACGGGCGACTGCCGGACCACCGGTGACCACCAGCAGTTTCACGCCACGGTGATCGAAGACCTGCTGAGCAGATTCAATGGTGGGTGTGCCGATGATGGTGACAAGATTTTCAAGGCCTGTGGCGGCGTGAATGGCTTTGTTGAACCGCCGCACACCCTCGGAGGCAATCCGCGCTCCGCTGGGATGCGGATTGCAGACGATCGTATTGCCGGCGGCCACCATATTCACGAAGTTGCCGGCCAGTGTTGGCAAAGAGTGAGTCACCGGAGTGATCGCGCCGATGACGCCGAAGGGAGCGTATTCAGTAATCGTCAGGCCGTTGGAGCCGCTGACCGCATCGGTCCGCAGAAACTCAACACCGGGCACCGTCCTGATCGCCTTGAGCTTGGCAATCTTGTGCTCGAGTCGGCCGATTCTGGTTTCTTCAAATTCCAGCGTCCCCAGCTCCTCCGCCTGCTCGTCACAGATCCGCTTGACGATGTCAATCGCCGTACGGCGCTGATCCATGGAGGCGCGGCTGAGCTGTTCAAAGCCGCGCTGAGCGGCTGCCACCGCGTCGTCCACGGAATCGAATACGCCCCAGCGGTTCGCGGCGGCGCTCGGTGTCCCCGAACCACCGCGACCTGCGAGCTGAATCAGCACTTCCTGAACAACCTGTCGAATCGTCTGTTCCGTTGCCTGCACCACGTTTGAGTACTCACTCCTGTGGCTCTCCCTCGCCGGATGTCCAGCTCAGCTCCTGCTGCGCTTTTCTTCGATTACCGGCAACACTTGTTCACCGGCCTGAACTCTCACTGTTCAATTCCCTGTCCCGCACCAGAATCACTGTGACCACCACCGCTGCTGCCAGCGAAGACTGACAATGCCCTCGCTCACACTGCATCTCCTGCTTTGAACACCATCTGCGACTTCACCTGCACCGAATCCACGATGCCGATAATCGCCGCATCAATCGGCAGCTCCTTCGTGCCGGGTGTGAAGCGGGCACTGGAGCCCTGCACGCACATCACCACCTGACCTTCACCCGCTCCGACTGTGTCCACCACCACAAAAGACCGGCCGGTTCGCTTCAGGCCCGACTGGTCCTTCTCGTCCACCCGCAGCGGTTCAACCAGCAGCAGCTTCTGCCCGACAAGGGCGTCGACTTTCTGGGTAGAGACAAGACTGCCGGTGATGGTTGCAAGAAACATGGGAGTGCACCCTGAAGAACGTGATGAATCAAAGTCGGCTGCGGATTGCCTCGGCCGTCTGTCGTGCCACCACCAGCTCTTCGTTGGTGGGGACCGTCCAGATCTGCACGCGACTGTGGTCGGCATTCAGGCGGGCTTCTCCCTGCACACCCGCATTCCTGTCCGCACACAATTCCATTCCCGCCCATTCCATGTCCCGGCAGACATGGCGCCGAATCCGTTCGCTGTTCTCGCCAATCCCGCCCGTGAACACCAGCACATCAGCTCCGCCGAGGAGTGCCATGTAGGCCCCCACGTAAGAACGGATGGAAGCCTCGAAGAGTCGGAGTGCTTTTTCGGCACGGTCATGGCCTTTGGCAGCTGCCTCCTCAAGATCCCGGCAGTCACCGCTGAGTCCGCTGATGCCGAGCAGTCCGCCTTTCGAGGACATTTCCGTGAGGACCTGTTCAAACGTCATGCCCGTGGCCTTCATGACCACCGGAATGGCGTAGGCGTCAAAGTCACCCACGCGGTTGTTGTTAGGCAGGCCCCCTGAGGACTCATGCCCATCGATGCGGCGATGCTGGCTCCATGCCGAATCGCACAAACCGAAGCGCTCCCGCCCAGATGACAGCTGATCACCTTCAAATCGCTGCGTCCCAGCAGCTGAGCAATGCGGCCGGCGATGAACCGGTGACTGGCACCATGAAATCCCCAGCGGCGAATTTCGTGATCCGTGTACCATTCGTACGGCACCGCATACGCCCGATGTTCAAACGGGATCGTCTCGTGAAAGCCTGTTTCCAGAGCGGCCACGAGGGGAATCTGAGGAAAGGCCTGCTGCAGCTGTCGCATTGCCCGCACGTAGGGCGGGTTGTGGGCTGGCGCGATGTCGGAGAGCGATTCCATTTTCTGCAGGAGCGTTTCATTCACAATCCGCGCACCGCTGAGACTGCCCGCAAACACCGCCTTGAACCCAATCCCGCCAACCTCATCGACAGAATGCAGACACCCGCCGACGGGATCTGTGAGCTGCTGCAGGCAGATGCCCACGGCAGCCGCATGATTCGGCACCTCCTGCGTCAATTCTGTACGCCGACCACCAATCTCCACGAAACAGGCGCTCATCGCACCCGGCTGCCCAATGCGGTCAATACCCCCGCGGGCCAGCTGCGTTTCGTTCGACAGATCAAACAGCCGATACTTGAAACTGGTCGATCCCAGATTCGCCACAAGCACCTTCATCACAGACTCCTTCTGATGCTGACCGCCCGCTGAACGCACCACAGTCCCCATGTCAAATCAGAGCACAGATTCCAGCAGGGTGGCTTCCGGGCGAGGAATCAGATGAGCACAGACCAGCTCACCCGACTTCGTTGCTGCCGCCGCTCCAGCATCCACCGCTGCACGGACCGAACCCACATCACCCTTGATGATGGTGGTGATGAACGCAGCACCAATGTTGAGCTGCTTCACCAGCGTAACGTTGGCCGCCTTCAGCATTGCATCGGCGGCTTCCACTGATGCCACCAAACCCTTGGTCTCAATCATCCCGATCGCTTCACTCATGGCCCTGCTTTCCTTTTCTGAAATTCCCGTGATTCCCGGACCGCTCCGCACGGCCCACAAAAAACGCAGCCTCGCAACATTCAGCTGCGCCGCTTACTTCTTCACTGCTGCTGCTGTTGCCTTTGGTTTCGGCAAGACCGCCGCCAGCTCTTCATGCGGACGCGGAATGACTTCCGCACTGGTCACCTGACCCAGCCGCGATGCCGCTGCTGAACCCGCTTCCAGAGCCGCCTTCACAGCAGCCACGTCACCCGAAATAAAGGCCGTCACAAAGCCGCTGCCAATCTTGTCCCATGACACCAGCTGCACATTGGCAGCCTTCAGCATGGAATCGATGGCTTCCAGCATGCATACGAAGCCCTTCGTCTCAATCATCCCAAGTGCGTCACTCGATTTCGCCATTGCTTCTCTCTCCTGCCAGCCTGAATCCCCTCCGGAAATTCCGCTGGAAAACAAAATAACGGCCGTCCTCTGCCGTGAAATGCTGGTTCGCTCACCCTAAGCCGACCCGCACCAAACACCAAACACGGAAAACTGACAACTGAACACTGAACACTTCAATGCTGACACCGGCAGGACTGGGGTTTCACCAGTTCCACCTTTGTCGCTTTTTCCAGGTTCACCGCGTTGCCTTCGTCGGTATCGAGGTGAACTTCCAGCTTGATGCCCTTGCCGGCGCGGACGGCGAGGTCTTCAAGCACAGTGGTGCAGCCCGGAGATTCAATGCGCAGATGCACGAGATCTCCGTCCTTCACTCCGTAATATTCGAGGTCTTCCGGCCCCATGTGGACGTGCCGCATGGCCCGAATCACCCCCTGCTTCAGTTCGACCACGCCGTGGGGGCCCATGAGCACACAGCCAGGGGTTCCCCTGACGTCTCCACTGATGCGAACCGGCAGGTCAATCCCCAGCGAAATCCCGTCGGTGAAGGCCAGTTCCACCTGAGAATCGCTGCGGCATGGTCCGAGCACGCGGACGTTCGGGAGCATTCGGCGACGGGGACCAACCACGGCCACTGTTTCCTTTGCTGCGAAGTATCCGTCCTGGTAGAGGTCTTTTTCGGGAGTGAGCTTTGCGCCGGGACCAAACAACACCTCCACGTGCTCCTGTGTCAAATGCACATGGCGAGCAGAGATGTTGACCACGAGCGGATTGCGTTTGCCAGCAGGTTTTGCTGGTGCAGCGGCAGCGGGGGTGGCCGAATCGGACGTGGTCGAGGAATCGCCGGTCGTTGCGAGTTCTGCACGGAGCACCGGGATGCCCCCGGAAAGCTCTGCGGCGGCAGCGGCGCGAGCAGTCGCGGAGGAAGTGGACCGCAAGGCCCGCGTAAGCACTTCACGAACAACTCGCTCGACTTCTGTAACATCAGGTGTGGCTGTTGACATGGACAAAATCCAAAGTGATGCAAACCGAAAACTGAACACTGAAAACTGAA
>JBJTOM010000365.1:0-1450 GCA_046074585.1 Planctomycetota bacterium
CATGAATGGCCGCTTCCGGGTTGATCTCGGGAATCACGAGTGCCACGTCGGGGTGCATCCGCCAATAGCCGGATTCGTCGATCACCCGGCAGCCGGCCTTGACCGCAGATGGCAGAAATTCTGCGGCGGTTTCATCGGGAGTGCTGGCGATGACCAGATCGACGCCGGCAAAACAGTCATGTGTGAGTTCTTCGATGGTGACCTGCCGGCCGGCAAAGGCCACCTGCTGACCGGCGCTGCGGGCCGACGCAAAGAAACGAAACTGCCGTGCCGGAAACTGCCGTTCTTCAAGCAGTTGCAGAATGATTCGACCAACCGCCCCTGTGGCGCCTACGATTGCTGCTGTTTGAAACACAAGCTGTTCCTGTCAAAGCAGTTCGGACTGAAAATCGGTAACCTGTAACCTGTCGCGTCGGGCGTTCGCCAGGAAGAACTGCCAATCCCCGGTTTCCACACGATCCGGACTTTTCTTTCGCGGCAATTTACCAGAAAATGACGAAAGTGCACAGAGAAGCCCCGCGGATCCTCAGGCGGACACCTCCAGCACCTTCCCGCCACCGGGAACTTCGGGTGATTGCCTGCGAATTGTCAATTTCGCAGCACAAGACGCCCGCCCGCATGGCTCACATCCCGCGCAAAACCCACACCACCTGCAATCGCAAACCACCGTGGACGCAACGGCATTTCAACAGGCTCTGCGGAACTGTATCCAGCAACTTTCGCATCAGCCCCAGTCAGCCCTGGCCGAACTGTTCGACCTCACGGCACAGCGTCTGGTCCGCTACGCCAGCACCATTGCCGGAAATCAGTCCGACGCTGAAGATGCCCTGCAATCCGTCTTTTCGCTGCTCGCCCGAGACCCCCGCTATATCACCGCTGCCCTCTCCCCCTGGCCCTACCTGATCCGCTCAATCCGCAATGAAACACTCCGCATCCTCCGCAAAAACGCTCGCCGCGGTCCGCTGCGGGCCGACGCCACCCCCCAGAACGGTTCCAATCCGGCCGAGGAATGTCTGACCGACGAAGTCGCCCAGCATGTCCGCCGACTCCTGCAGTCGCTCCCCCCCGAACAGGCCGAAGTCATTCTGCTCAAACACTGGGAAGAACTGACGTTTGCCGAAATCGCAGATTCCCTCAATTTATCTCAGAACACCGTCGCCAGCCGTTATCGTTATGCTCTTGAAAAGCTCCAGCGCAGCCTGGAACCCCTCATTCGCTGACCGGACTCCTCCATGAACTCAGACTTTCTCCGCATCCCGGAGCCCTCCGGACCGGAAACTGAACTGCTCAAATCCGCCGCCACACTGCCCCAACTCTCCCCGCAACTCCGCCAGCGCGTGCTCGCAGCCTGCAACCGCCAACTCGTTGTCGGTAAAGCTCTCCGCACCGGTCAGCAGCTTGCCGTGCTCGCCTCATCAGCCGCCGGTGTGGCTGTCCTCATCTGGCTGCT
>JBJTOM010000366.1:0-3540 GCA_046074585.1 Planctomycetota bacterium
CAATGGGACCCATGAGACGGATGGCCAGCGTTCCGGATTGGGGCTGAGCTCCTGTCCCCCGTTAACGCCTCTTCATTTCGCCCCGGCGACACACGCATGCCGCGGCAGCGCCGTTGCCCGCGGACTGCCTTCCGACGGCTCAGTTGCTCTTTACCGGGGGATTGACATCCACTGCACGCCTCCGCCACTTCCCACTTCTCATTTCCCACTTCCCACTTCTCATTTCCCACTTCCCACTTCTCACTTCCCACTTCGAAACGCAGCCTGTGCTGGGGTAGCCCGCTTCCTCACGGGCGCGGCTCGGGGGTTGCGTTTTGCGGGGGCGTGTGATGGGACACGTGGGACGCAGGGGACGCATAGCCCGCGTGACGAAACAGGGGTGAGTTTCATTGTCCTTTTCGTTGCGTCCCCAGTCCGCTGAGGGTCCCACGCAGGGCGTGGCATTGCTGTTGCCCGCGGACTGCCGTCCGACGGCTGAGCAGTGCTACCGGGGGATTGACATCCCCCGCACGCCTTTTCACGTGGGGTGGAGTCCGAAAGACGACTTCCGGTGTTCTTAACACCGTTTCGTCATCCCAGGGCGAAGCTCCTGCTGAGCCGCCCCTCCGGTGTGGTCGAAAAATGGCACGCCACCTCCGGAATGAACACCGCACCGCAACAGCCACCATTGCGCGACAGCGGCCGTCGTAAATCCATTCTGAAAAAAACCTTACGCGTTCAGGTGCCATGCACCTTGATTTTGCACCTTGATTTGCTCCCACGTACGATTACTCCCCTGCCGGGGACAGTCCCCGGCGTCTGCGGACGGCGAGGTGCTGGGGGGTCGTGGAGACAGCCAGACGCCACCGGAATCCCGCGGTGCGGGGACAATCCCTGCGGGGTGAGCCGTGGCGGAGCGTCTGATTTGAGAGCCCCGGTTGGGACGATTTATCGGTTTGTGGTGAACTTCGCGGTTGCAGCGACCACCACGATTGCAGAGCCACCGGGGGGCAGTGCCCGGCACGCGGGCCTGCGGGGGACAGTCCCTGCAGAACCGAAAGGGAGTCAATTCACAGAATCAGCTCACAGAATCAGCATGGCGTCGCCATAGCTGTAGAAGCGGTAACGTGCAGCGATTGCCTGACGGTAGGCTTCGAGGATGAGATCTCGACCGGCGAGTGCTGCGACAAGCACGATCAGGGTGGAGCCGGGGAGATGGAAGTTGGTAATCAGTCCGTGGATGGCCTGGAATTTGAAGCCGGGGCGGATGAAGAGTTGTGTGCGTCCTTCCCAGGTGGCAGGGAAGTTCAGGCTGGCCAGTGCGGCGGATTCGAGTGTGCGGACAGAGGTGGTTCCGACGGCGACGATTCGGCCGGAGGAAGTTTTGCCGCGGATGGCATCTGCGGCAGTCGCGGGAAGTCGGCACCATTCTTCGTGCATTTGATGTTCGGAGAGGCGTTCAGCAGTCACGGGGCGAAAGGTACCTGGGCCGACGTGGAGTGTGACTTCGGTGCGTGCGATGCCGGCGGAGGTGCAGGCATTGAGCAGTTCCGGGGTGAAGTGCAGGCCGGCTGTGGGGGCGGCGATGGCGCCAGGTTCGGTGGCAAAGGTGGTCTGGTAGCGATCGGCGTCTTGCTGGTCTGCGACTTTGCGTTTCATGTAGGGCGGCAGGGGGAGTGAGCCGAAGTTTTCGAGGAGTGAGGCGGCGCTTCGCTGGCTTTCCGGCCGAGCGATCCAGGTGCCGTCGGAGCGGCGGGTGAGGAGCCGCAGTGTGAGCACGAGACTGCAGCAGGTGCTCCCGGGAGTAACGGTGGGCCGGTCCTGTTGTGCGGCCCAGGCTGTGGCGGGAATGACGGTAATGGTTTCGCCGGGTTGAAGCTTTCCGCGGGTATCGCACATCAGGATCCAGTCTCTGTCGGGCGTCTGTTCGATGTAGAGCCCTTCCCAGCGGCCACCGGTGGCTGAGCGGATGCCGAAGAGTCGGGCGGGGAGGACTTTGGTGTTATTGAAGACGAGCAGATCGCCGGCTGTGAGCAGTTGTGGCAGGTCGCGGACGGAGGCATGCTGAATCTGTTGCCGCTGCCGATCCACGACGAGCAGACGGGCATCATCGCGACGGGGTGCCGGACGGTCGGCAATCAGTTCAGGGGGCAGGTCAAACTGCCACGCAGAGAGCAGATCCGGATCAGAATTATTCATGATTGGCCGCACTCAGGGTGAAGCGGTATGATGGACGGAGAATTTCACTTCGCAGGGCGTGTCGGCAGTGCGACTGCGGATTGTATCATGTCTGCCATCCTGTCCAGCCACCTCCCCAAAGTGACTCCGGTGTCTTCTCTACCCCAACCGCGTGGATCGCTGGTGATGGTGATCACGGAACTTGACGAAGGCGGGGCAGAAAAAGCCTTTGTCAGGATCGCGTGCGGCCTGAAGACGCTGGGCTGGGCGGTGCAGGTGATCAGTTTGCGGGATGCGGGCCGTCTGGCGGAGCCGCTGCAGAACTGTGGCATTCCCGTGACGGCTCTCAATGCTCACGGTCCTGCCGCCATGCTGACGCTCCCGCGGCTGACTTCGATCCTCCGCCGCATTCGTCCGGATGTGGTGTTTTCGTTTCTGCATGAGGCGAACCTGATGACCCGTGTGGCGGGCTGGCTGGCGGGAATCTGCTGCCGTGTGTGCAGCGTCCGCGTGGTCGACCGTCGGCCGCTCGTGACAGTCCCGGAACGGCTCACACAGCGTCTTGTCACCCATTTCATCGCCTGCAGTGAGTCGGTCGCTTCGGAACACGCGTACCTATGTGGCATTCCCCCCTCAAAAATCAGCGTGATTCGCAATGGAGTGGACGTGGATACGCTGCAGCGGATTCCGCCACTGCCGCGTTCGGATCTGGGACTGGCTGCGGACGACTTTGTGGTGTTGATGGCGGGCCGGCTGACGCGTCAGAAATCTCCACACCTGCTCCTGCAGGCCTTTGAACAGCTGCAGCGGCAATCTCACCCTCGCCGGATTCGACTGCTCATCGCTGGTGAAGGCCCGGAGCGGGACCGGCTTTCGGGGCTGGCAGCGACGCTCCCGGATCCCGCCGCCGTCTGCTTTCTCGGCTGGCGGTCGGACCTTGCGAATCTGATGAAGACGGCCGACCTGTTTGTGCTGCCCTCGGCCTGGGAAGGGCTGCCGAATGTGCTGCTGGAAGCCCAGGCAAGCGGACTCCCGGTTGCCGCGACGGCTGTTGACGGCTGCATGGACGTGATCCGGCCAGGCGTCACAGGCCAGCTCTTCCCTCCGAACAACCCCGGTGAAATTGCGCGACTGATTGCTGATCAGCTGCACGATCCGGGACCGGCAGCAACGATGGCGGCTGCAGCGTTGCAGGGGCTGCGGACAACGGGGCGCTGGGAAGCGTGTATTGATGAATGCGACAGGGTATTGATGGAGCTCTGCCGGGGCTCTAAGGCGGGATAACGAAACGCCATTAAGACCGACATATTCATGTTTCGGAGTCCACGCTGGACCATTCCCCCGCGGGAGAAGTGCGTGGGATTGACATCCACCGCGGCGTTG
>JBJTOM010000367.1:0-32886 GCA_046074585.1 Planctomycetota bacterium
TGCAAGGACACGCGCCCTGGTGCAGGACTCGTGGCAGAAATGCGGCTCAGCAGGAGCTTCGCCCTCCCGGCAACGGCCTTTGCTGGAGCTGGAACGCCGCTGCGGCGGCGTTGTCGGTTCTGCAGGGACTGTCCCCGGCAGGCCAGGAACCTGACAAAGGTGCATGGCACCGGAACGCGTTTCTCACTTCTCACTTCTCACTTCGAAACGCAGCCTGTGCTGGGGTAGCCCGCTTCCTCACGGACGCGGCTCGGGGGTTGTGTTTTGCGGGGTTGTGTGATGGGACACATGGGACACATGGGACACATGGGACACATGGGACACGTGGGACACATGGGACGCAGGGGACACATGGGACGCAGGGGACTCATTCGACGGATGGCCCGGGTGGCGAAACTGGGGTAAATTCCTGGGTCCTTGTCGAAGCGTCCCCAGTCCGCTGAGGGTCCCAGCAGGCTGTAGTAGTGCTGTTGCCCGCGGACTGCCGTCCGACGGCTCAGCAGTGCTACCGGGGGATTGACATCCCCTGCACGCCTTTTCACGTGGGGTGGAGTCCGCAAGACGCCTTCCGGTGTTCTTAACACCGTTTCGTCATCCCAGCCTTGCCCTCCCGGGTTGCGCCCGTGGGGTGCATGGAGCTCGAAAGATTCACCAGCCTCGTGACATGCGACTGAAAAGTATCTGGAGACAGAGCAGTCAAACTGACCAATTTCCCGATTACTTCGACCGATGAGCCGAACAGGGTGCCGCATTAAAGCCCTGGCAGAAAGTCGACACCCTTTCGCCCTACACGCCGCAATCGCCTTCCCCTACACTGTGGCACGCAGCGGTGAATATCGTCTGTTCCCCTGCTTTCCACCCCAACGACCCGCTGTCTTTGGGTTTTTGGCCGGACATCCACCAGGCCCGGGGATTTGATGACGCATGATTGCCCGACCACCGCTCCTCACGCCGTCGCTGCTCGCCCTCTTCGCCCTGACGGCGCTGCGTCCCGCGATCGCTTACGCCGATGATCCCGTGGTCCCCGCCGATGCCCTCCGCGTTCTCTCCGTTAAGTGCTTCGCCTGTCACGGTCCTGACCAGTCCCAGCGCAAGGCGGATCTGCGTCTGGATCGTGAAAGCGATGTGCGGGCCGTCCGGGATTCCGGGATGGCGATTGTTCCCGGCGATCCGGCGTCCAGCCTGATGATTCAGCGGATTGAGTCCGGGGACCCCGACACTGTCATGCCTCCGCCCGATGCTCCGCATCCCCTGACCGACGCCGAAAAGCAGCTCCTGCGACGCTGGGTCGAGCAGGGGGCGGTCTTCACCGGGCACTGGTCGTTTCAGCCGCTGCTGCGCCCTCAGCCTCCCGCAGAACTCTACAGCCATCAGGCCATCGATCACTTTGTGAAGCTTCAGCAGGCATCCCGTGGGCTGACGCTCAGTCCCCGGGCATCCCCGCATCGGCTTGCCCGGCGGCTCTTTCTGGATGCCATCGGTCTGCCACCAACTCCTGCCGAAGCCGATGCCTTCGCAGCCGCTCCCAACCGTGACCTCGCCTGGGAACAACTCATCGACACAGTGCTCGCCCGGCCCGAATTCGGCGAACACTGGGCCCGCATGTGGATGGACCTGGCCCGCTACGCTGACACAAAAGGCTACGAAAAAGATCTCGGACGCACCGTCTGGCCCTGGCGAGACTGGCTGATCCGCTCCCTCAACGCCGACACCCCGCTCGACCAGCTCACCCGCGAAATGCTCGCCGGTGATCTGCTCCCCGACGCAACCCCGGATCAGCGGCTGGCGACTGCCTTTCATCGGCAGACGATGAGCAACGATGAGGGAGGGACCGATGATGAAGAATTCCGCATCGTGGCCGTGAAGGATCGCGTGGACACCACGCTGCAGGTCTGGATGGGACTCACCGCCGGCTGCGCCAAATGTCACTCCCACAAATACGACCCGATTTCCCAGCAGGAATACTACGCGTTGTTTGCCATCTGGAATCAGACTCAGGATGCCGATCGCTACGATGACTCCCCGACCCTTGAAGTCGCCGCCAGTGACTCTGATCAACAGCAGCTTCAGGCCGCTCGCGAAGCCGTTCAGAAGCTGCAGACCAGCCTGGCGGTGGCCGAAGAATCCGAACTGGCGGCCGATCCTCGCTGGCTGGCCCCGGCTGTGCTCGAAGCGGCCGCCGAGGAAGGTGCCCGGCTGCAGGCTCGCCCGGATGGCTCCATTCTCGCCACCGGCAAGTCGCCCGCCGAAAACGTCTACACCCTGAAACTGCAGCTGCCCCGTGGCCGCTGGACCGCCATCCGTCTGCAGGCCTTCGCCGACACCGCCGTCGGTGGCCCCGGTGTCGGACGCAATCCTGCGGATCCCAATTTCGTGCTCTCTGAAATCGAACTGGCTCTGGAAACACCCGCCGCACGACGTTCGCTGGGTCTGCACCAGCCCAAAGCCGACTTCGAACAGTCCGGCTGGCCCGTCACTGCGGCGCTGGACGGCAACCTCAAAACCGGCTGGGCCATCAGTCCGCGTCAGCGAGAAAACCATGCGGCAATTTTCACGCTCACAGAACCTCTGGAGACCCTTGAACCCGCGGTGCTTGTGGTCACCCTGCGTCAGCACTACGGAAACTCGCTGACGCTGCGCCGCTTTCGGCTCAGCCTCACCAGCGAGCCTCCCGAAGAGCTCACGCCGCCACCTGTCTCACCCGAAGTCCGCGAACTCACAGAACAGCTCACAGAGGCCGTAAGGCAACGCGACGCGCTGCAGGCGAAACTCCCGAAAGTCCCGGTGATGATCGCCCTCGTGCCACAGCAGCAGCGTGAAACGCGCCTGCACCGTCGCGGCAATTTTCTGGATCCCGGCGAATCCGTCACCGCAGCGCTCCCGGCTGCCTTCGTGTCTTCCACAACACAACAGACCGTCGTCCCCGGAATCAGCCCTGCACCACCGACGCGGCTGGATGCTGCCAACTGGCTGATGGCTCCCGACAACCCGCTCACCGCGCGCGTCTGGGCCAATCGCATCTGGGCGCGGGTCTTTGGGATCGGCATCGTGGAAACGGAAGAAGACTTCGGCCTCCTTGGATCACCTCCGTCCAACCCCCGACTGCTGGACTGGCTGGCCTGCGAATATCGCGATGGCGGCTGGTCCCTGAAACAATTCCTGAAACAGATTTTCCTCAGCGAAGTGTACCAGCAGGATTCCGGCAGCACCCCGCAGCTGCTGGAACAGGATCCCCGCACGGTGTGGCTCACGCGCGGGCCACGCTATCGCCTGTCCGCTGAAGTGCTCCGCGACCAGACCCTGGCAGCCGCCGGGCTGCTCTCACTCAAACAAGGCGGTCCGCCCGTCATGCCACCTCAGCCCGACGGCCTGTGGAGATCCACCTACAACGGTCAGAAGTGGATCAATGCGGAGGGTGAGGATCGTTTCCGCCGTGCTCTTTACACCTATCTCAAACGCACCACGCCATACCCTTCATTCACCACGTTTGATGGCGGCAGTGGCGAAGTGTGCCAGATTCGCCGCATTCGCACCAACACCCCCCTGCAGGCACTCGTCAGCCTGAACGATCCTGTCAATCTGGAGGCCGCCGGCGCCCTGGCACTCAAGATGCAGGCCGCAGGTCCCGGGGGAGTCGAACAGGGACTCCGCCAGGCACTCATCCGCCCCGTGACTGTCAGCGAACTGCAACCGCTCCTCCAGCTCCAGCGCGATGTCACCGAAATGCTTGCCGCCAGCCCGGAACGTGCCACCGCACTCCTCCAGGCAGCTCGTCTGCAGCCCCCGCCCGACGTCTCCGCTGCAGAACTGGGCGGCTTTGTTGTGACCGCCAGCGCCATCCTGAATCTCGACGAATTCCTCACACGAAACTGATCCCCATGCATCCGCTCAGCGAATACTGCCAGCTGCAGACACGGCGACATCTGCTGCAAACTGCCGGACTCGGCATCGGTTCCATGGCGGTCCAGTCACTGCTTGCCAGCGACAGCCGCCCCCCCGCTGCAACCTCAGCTGCTTCGTCAGCTTCCCCCCTGCCACTGCTGGCGCCCCGCGCCAGACGCGTGATCTACCTCCACATGGCCGGCTCGCCTTCACAGCTGGAACTTTTCGAACACAAACCTGCCCTGCAGCAGCTCCACCTGCAGGACTGCCCGCCATCCTTTCTGGAAGGCAAGCGGTTTGCCTTTATCCGCGGGGTTCCCAAAATTCTTGCCGGCCAGTTCCAATTCCGGCAGTACGGTCAGAGTGGTCAGTGGATCAGCGAACTGCTCCCGAACTTCGCTGGTGTGATCGATAAAGCCTGTGTCATTCGCACCATGCAGACGGATCAGTTCAATCACGCTCCGTCCCAGTTGTTCATTCACACCGGCTCGCCCAGACTCGGCAACCCGTCCATCGGTGCCTGGACCGCGTGGGGGCTGGGGACAGGCAATCAGAATCTGCCGGCATTTGTGGTGCTGCTCTCCGGCGGCAAAACACCGGATGCCGGAAAGTCACTCTGGGGCTCCGGATTTCTGCCGTCCGTGCATCAGGGCGTGAACTGCAGAGCCACCGGTGATCCTGTGCTGTACCTCAGCGATCCAGGGGGCATGGATCGCAGCATGCGTCGGCGGATGCTGGATGCTGTGGCTGAAATGAATGCCGCCGAACTGGCGCGGAGCGGCGACCCCGAAACTCAAACCCGGATCGCCCAGTACGAACTCGCCTTCCGCATGCAGGCGGCCGTCCCCGAAGTCATGGATCTGTCCCGCGAACCCCGGCATATTCTCGATCTTTACGGGGCACAGCCCGGTTATGTTTCGCCGGCTGAGAGTGCTGATGATCCGCGCGTGCTCTATCGTGGCGATGATCCCACGTTCGCCAACAACTGCCTGCTTGCCCGACGACTCATCGAAAACGGCGTGCGATTCGTCCAGCTCTACGACTGGGGCTGGGACCACCACGGTTCGTCCCCCGGTGAAAGCATCGACGAAACGCTCCCCATCAAATGCCAGGCCGCCGATCGAGCCATGACGGCACTCATCAGGGACCTCGAACAACGCGGACTCCTCGACGAAACACTCATTGTCTGGGGCGGTGAATTCGGCCGCACGCCCATGATGCAGAACAACGTCCGCACGGAACTGAAAAAAGGCTTTGTCGGTCGCGATCACCATCCTCATGCCTTCACCATCTGGCTGGCCGGGGGAGGGATTCGCGGAGGACTTGCCTGGGGCCGGACGGACGAATTTGGCTACTATCCGGTCGAACATCCCGTGACCGTTCGCGACCTCCAGGCCACGATCCTGCATCTGCTGGGACTGGATCCCTATCGCTTCAGCTACCTCTATCAGGGCCTGGAAAATCGTCTTATCGGTCCGACGGACGAAGGTCAGATCCTGCAGGGAATCCTTTCGTAAACTGAAACAGGTCCGGCCGAAACGTCCAGACAGCGCGATCCGAAAAATGCTGCTGGAGGTCAGCCCGCATTTCAGCCGTCTCAGGCAGGCGTGCCACAAGCACCGCGCCACTGTAGTCCGGCGGATTCACGATATAGCTTAATTGCTGATCGCCACTGCGTTCATCCACCAGAATCAGACACGGCTGTCCTGCAGAAATCACCCGCACGGTCCGCTGAAACACCTCCATTCGGCTCCGCGACCACGCCTGTTCAGAAACGGCCAGTGATACACGCGACGGTCCCCAGAACATCTCCGCATCCAGCCACGCCGGAAGCAGCGCGGACAGCAGCAGAGCGATCAGCCAGCGGTGTGCCAGACGCGCCCCGCAGACGCTCTGCAGACCCCGCTGCCATTCCTCCAGCCCGGCAGTTGCCAGGAGCAGCAGCAGCGGCGCTGTTTCAAAGACATAATGCCAGTGCAGAATGCCGTCATACCAATACGGCACATGCACCAGATGCAGACTGAACACAGAGGCAGCGATCAGTCGAAGCTGGGTTCGTTCCGCCGTGGGCTGACGGCAGAGCAGTGCGGTGCCGGCGGCCGGAATGAGCGTCAGCAGAGCAGCCAGCCCCAGCGTCCACTGAGAACTCGCCACCAGGCGATCCTGCACGTTCTGCAACGCCCGACGCAGTGTCAGGTTCTCGGCCCACGCGTCATAACGGGCCAGTACGTTGCCAGGCTGCGGCGGCTGCACTGCATTCTGAAATCCAAACCGATGCCGCGGCGTCCACGTCTCCGTATACAGCTGATAAGGTGACTCATTCCAGTGACCCGTAATGCGCAGGTTGAACAGGGCCAGCACCAGAAAACCGGCGGCGAGCGGAACTGCAAATCCCATGGCCACGCTGCAGATCGGCTGCAGACGGCGCCAAACATCCCGACGATCACGGATCACGCCCGGACACTGACGAAGCCAGCCTGTCAGCAGCCACAGTCCGAAGGGCGCGGCGAAGCCGGCAGCTGTCATGGGCCGCCCCAGCATGCTGCAGGTGAGCGCCGTACCAGCCAGCCACGACCAGCCACTCCGGCCGGTGATCTGCAGTTTCCGGAAGGCGTACAGAAATACGGCCAGTGCCAGGAGTGTTGGCTGATGCGCCAGCAGCAGATTGCTGAAGACGGCCAGTCCCGGACTTGCCGCCAGCAGCAGGCCTCCGGTGAAAGCCATGTGGCCGGAAACCAGCCGCTGCAGCACACGATGAAACAACGCGGCGGCAAACGCACCGGCCAGCCAGTGCCCCGCCATCGGCAGCCCCAGAGCAAGGAACGGAGCAATCCAGGCGCCGGTCCAGGGAAAATAACGACTCGCCGTGACCGGTCGGTTGAGCACGTGAATCTGATGAAAGGCATCCCCTCCCACTGTCATCGCAGGCCATGAAACCCGACCTGCCAGAAAGGTCCGGGCCTGGAGCAGATAGCTGAATTCGTCGTGATAGGCCGGAGGAAGACTGTAAAAGGGCACTGTGGGTGACAGGGCGAAACGAGACGGCACTGTTGCAGGAACCTGGATACTGCGAAGACCAATCGAAGCATTCACACAGAATGCCAGCAGCCCGATCAGCAGTGTGGGCAGCATCGGAAATCGCTGCGTTGGGATTCGAGGCGGTGCAGAGACCCTGACCGAAGTCGAACGGCTGCGACGGGACAGGAGCATCAGCAGGGGGAGTGCAGCGAGCACCAGCAGGGGCAGTGACGTGTCGTGGTTCCAGGTGGCGAACCACGCCAGTGGCCCGGCTGGAGTCTGTGACAGCTGCAGGATGCGAAGACCTTCAAACCATCCGCAGACACTGAACGCTGCCAGCCAGCCCACGACCAGTCCGCGGCGTTGAGACATGGTGGGGGGCGGAGGATCAGCTGCAGGAGTCATGCGGGGGCTGCGGGATTCCGGGTTGTTTATGGCTGCTTCCACTGCGGATTCTGTTCGGGCATCACCGCACCGATGGATTTCTGCCATGCGGCCAGAGCCGCACGCATTTTTTGAAGCTGTTCCGGTTCGGCGGCGGCGAGATTCTGTCGTTCGCCGGGATCGCGTCCCAGATGATACAGTTCAGCGTCGTCGTCTTCGTAGAATTCGATCAGCTTCCAGTCACCGTCCCGAAGGGCGGCTCCGGGAGTCCATTCGGACCCGTGGTAATGTGGATAATGCCATGCCAGCGGTCGCTGCTGACGGAGCGGCTGATTCTGCAGGGCTGCTGTGAAGCTTTGCCCGTCCACAGCCAGATCAGGTCGGGCGGGTAATCCGGCAAGGTCCAGAAACGTGGGGAAGTAGTCGGTACTGAGCACCGGGTCAGGGCAGACGCGGCCGGGGGCAGTGATGTCCGGGGATGCGACGATCAGCGGCACACGGATACCGCCTTCGTAGAGCCAGCCCTTGCCGGAACGCAGCGGCAGATTGCTGGTGGGCCCAGGCCGCTTCAGTGTGCACAGACCGCCATTGTCCGACGTGAACACGACTGTGGTGGACTGCAGCAAACCCTGAGCCTCAAGTTCGTGCATGATGCGGCCGACGCTTTCGTCAATTGCAGCGACCATGGACGCGTATTGAGCATTGTCCTGACGCGGATTGGAGACTCCGCGACGTTCGGCGATCGGTCCCGGAGCGGCCCCGAAGGATTCCCGTTTCTGCTGGAACCGCTCGATGTGTCGTGGTGCTGCGTGAATGGGGGTGTGCACATCGTAGTGTGCCAGGAAGAGCAGGAAGGGGCGCGTGCGGTCGCGTGACTGGAGGAAGCTGGTGCATTCTTCGGTGAGCCGTTCGGTGAGGTATTCGCCGTCGGCGCGTTCCCTGAGAAAGGGGTTCTTCCAGGGTGCGAAATAACCGGCTGGCGGTTGTCCGTAACCGGCTCCGCCCAGGTTGACATCGAACCCCTGATCCGTCGGCAGCGCTCCGGTGGAACCCAGATGCCACTTGCCTGCGAAGAATGTCTGGTACCCGGCGTCATGGAGCACTTCGGCAAGGGTGGTTTCTTCGAGTGCCAGGGAGTCGCGGTCGGTGACGTGCAGAAACCGGTGACGGCTGTCCGCTGCGGCGTGATTTCCGGGAATCCAGTCTGTAATGCCTACACGCACCGGGTGTCGCCCGGTGAGGATGCTGGCGCGTGTTGGCGAGCAGACCGGGCAGGCTGCGAGTGCGTGCGTGAATCGCAGACCGGAGGCGGCCAGTTTGTCGAGGTGCGGTGTTTCGTGGAAAGTGCTTCCGCTGCAGCTGAGGTCAGTCCAGCCGAGATCATCAATCAGAATAAAGACGAAGTTTCGCGGTGCAGGAGGGGCAACAGGAGGTGCCGCGGCAACGTGCGGACCACAAAACAGAAGCAGCACCACAAGCAAAATGCGTCCGCACCCGAGTGTTTGCTGGTCAGCCACTTCTGTGTCACGCTGCATTCTGCGTTTCATGCCACGCTCCGGCAAAGGCCCTGCGTCCCGACTTCCGCAATCAGTAGTTTCTGGGACGCACGGCTCCCTGAACGCGGACTGGCAGGCCCATAATCCGCAGGAATCCTTCGGCGTCGGTCTGGTCGTAGGAGCCGCCTTTTTCCATACTGGCGATATCCGCTTTGTAGAGGCTCCAGGGTGAGGTGCGGCTGCTGACGCGGACGTTGCCTTTGTACAGTGTGAGCTGGATTTCGCCGGTAACGGGCTTCTGCGTTTCGCGAATGAATGCCATCAGGGCATCCATTTTCGCGCAGTACCAGAATCCGTAGTAGACCATTTCGGCGACCTGCGGGCTGAGTGTGTCGCGGAGGTGGGTGAGGTCGCGGTCCAGAGTGAGCTGTTCAAGTCCCTGGTGGGCGGCGTAGAGCAGTGTCATGCCCGGAGCTTCGTAGACACCGCGGCTTTTCATGCCGACGAAGCGATTTTCAACGATGTCGATGCGTCCGCAGCCATTGCGGCCACCGATGGTGTTGAGTTCATGAAGAAGAGCGGCTGCGGAAAGGGACTGGCCGTTAACGGCGACCGGAACACCACTTTTGAAGGTGATGCTGACAACCTCTTCCCGATCAGGGGCCTGCTGCGGAGCGATCGTCATCCCGAAGTCAATGATTTTCTGACCGTCGACCGTGGGATCTTCAAGATCACCGGCTTCGTAGCTGATGTGCAGACAGTTTTCGTCACTGGAATAGGGCTTTTTGGAGGTTGCCTTGACGGGGATGTTTTTGCGTTCGCAGTAATCCAGCATTTCTGTGCGGCCGGGGAAGGTGTCGCGGAAGCGAGCCATTCGCCAGGGAGCGATGATGCGGACAGAGGGTTCCAGAGCTTCGGCGGCCAGCTGGAAGCGGCACTGGTCGTTGCCCTTGCCGGTGGCACCGTGAGCAAAGGCGACAGCTCCGACTTCGCGAGCCCGCTGCAGGCAGGCTTTGGCAATGAGTGGTCTGGCGATGCTGGTGCCCATCAGATAAATGTTTTCATACCGCGCCTGCCACTGCAGCACCGGAAAGGCGAAGTCCCGGCAAAGCTCTTCCTGGACATCCACGATCTCGGCGGATTTCGCTCCGATGTCGCGTGCCTTTTTCATGATGGCTGCGCGGTCTTCACAGGGCTGGCCCAGATCCACGTACAGACAGTGCACGTCGTAACCTTCGTCCTGAAGCCAGCCGACGAGTACCGAAGTGTCGAGACCGCCACTGTACGCCAAAACAACAGATTCGCCCACGAAGTCGCTCTCCCTGAAATCAATGCCTGCGGCCGTTGAGACGGAGTGGTTGGCCGCTGTGAGCTGCAGATGTTATCACGAGCGGGGCGGGAGGCCACTTCCAGAGGGAAAATTCATTGATTCGGCAGGGAATTCGGGGAGTCACGGCCGAATCGCGATGGAATTTCCGCCCCCCAGCACACGTGAATGTTCCACGCCGGACGCTTACAATCCCAAGCCGCTCCCCAAAGCCCTCCAACACCCTCCGCCCCAGGAACCCGCGCATGTCGCTCACTCTTCCCGCCATCCGCCCCGAAGAACTCGCCAGACTCAACAGCCCCGCCTACGTCATCTTCCGCGATCGGCTGCTCAATAACCTCGATTCCATGCTCCACGTCGCCCGCAGCCCCGAACGCCTCCGGCCCCACTGCAAAACTCACAAAATGGCCGATATCATCCGCCTCTGGGTCCAGCGCGGCGTCGTCAAACACAAAGCGGCCACAATCGCTGAATGCGAAATGTGCGCCGCCGCCGGTGCCACCGACGTGCTCCTCGCCTACAACCCCGTCGGACCCAATATCCAGCGACTCGTCACGCTCGCCCAGACCTTCCCCCACTGCTCCTTCAAGTGCACCTGCGACCACGAAGTGCCCCTCAAAGCCCTCTCCGCTGCTGCCGCCGCGGCCGGCGTTACACTCGGTGTCATGCTCGATGTCAATATCGGGATGGATCGCACCGGCATCACTCCCGAAACCCCGACAGCTCCCCAACTCTACAACTCCATCCGCTCCCTCCCCGGACTCGTCCAGGCCGGCTTCCAGGTCTATGACGGTCATCAGCGACAGGAAAACCGCGACGATCGCATCACCGCCGTCGCCGCACAGTGGCCCCGCGTCCTCGCACTGAAAGCCGCCGTCGAATCACTCGGATCCGCCGTCCCCGCTCTCGCCTGCGGCGGCACACCCACCTTCCCCTGCTACGCCGCGATGACCGACCCCGGCATCGAAACCTGCCCCGGAACCTCCGTGCTCAGCGATTCCGGGTACGGGCTGCACTTCCCCGACCTGCCCTTCGCCCCCGCCGCAGCACTCGTCACCCGCGTCGTCAGCCGCCCTGCCCCCGATCGACTCACCGTCGACCTCGGAAACAAATCCGTCGCCGCCGACCCCCCAAAAGGCCACCGCGCCTTCTTCCCCGAACTCCCCGATGCCATCCAGGATATTCACAGCGAAGAACACATGGTCCTTGTGACCCCGCTCGCCCAGCGCTACACACCCGGCGATGTCCTCCTCGCCATGCCCGTGCACGTCTGCCCCACCAGCGCTCTCTATGACAAAGTCGCCATCATCGACGATGGCCGAGTCACAGAGTGGTGGAATGTCACCAGCCGTAACCGAAAGATTACGATCTGAATGGTGAATAGTGAATAGTGAAGGGTTGGAAGTGGACGGCGGATTTCCGAAAGGCTCTGATTCCCATGACACAGATTTCCGGCACCTGTCCGCTCAGTCGGCAACAGGTGATTCAGCAGTACTTCCTTGAGCATCGCGCGAGGCTTCTGGATGTGGCCGCGTTTCTGGATCGACTGGACCGCAGCAGCGATTCCGGGGAACCGGATTTTCGTGAACAGGCACTGCGGCAGGCCCTCACCGTTCTTGCTGATGACCAGCCGCACCGCACCGCCCGCATCCTGCACCTGCTCAGCGACCACACCAGCGATCTGCCGCAGTCCGCCCATGGCATGAAGGGAGCACTCGGCGCCGTGAAGCTCAGCGAAGGAACCGCCCCATGAAATACATCGACCCGCACATTCACATGGTTTCGCGGACCACCGACGACTACCAGCGGATGGCGCTGTCCGGCTGCATTGCCATCACGGAACCTGCCTTCTGGGCCGGCTTCGACCGCTCCTCGGCCCAGGGCTTCTTTGACTACTTCCGACAGCTCACCGAGTACGAACCACGACGCGCGGCTCTGTTTGGAATCCAGCACTTCACGTGGCTGTGCATTAATCCCAAGGAAGCTGATGACCCTGCCTTCGCACGCGATGTCATCGCCATCATCCCGGAATTCCTCAAATGCGACACTGTGCTCGGCATCGGTGAAATCGGGCTCAACAAAAACACTCGCAACGAACTCACCATCCTCGAAGAACAAATCGCTCTCGCCGAAACCCACAACCAGCTGATCCTTGTGCACACCCCCCACCTCGAAGATAAACTCAAAGGCACTCGACTGATCATGGACGCCCTCAGCGCCAGCAGCATTCCGCCCGAACGCATCCTCATCGATCACGTCGAAGAACACACCGTCGCCGCAGTCCTCGATCGCGGCTTCTGGGCCGGCATGACGCTCTACCCCGACACCAAAATGACACCCCAACGCGCGGCTGATGTCATCGAAATGTACGGCTCTGAACGCATCTGGATGAACTCCGCAGGCGACTGGGGCTGCAGCGATCCGCTCGCCGTCCCCAAAGCCCGACTGGAACTCCGCCGCCGCGGCCACTCCACCCAACTCATCGACCGCGTCACACTCGATAACCCCCGCTCCTTCCTCAGTCAGTCACCCAAATTCCAACTGAAAACCCAATAAAATCACCTCTTTCGGCCCGCCCTCTCCCCTTCAGGAGAGCGGGGCTCAGTTCCTGTCCCTTGTTGGCAACTCTTCGTTTCGCCCCAGCGAGGCTCGCATGCTGTGGCAGTGCCGTTGCCCGCGGACTGCCGTCCGGCGGCTCAGCAGCGCCAGCGAGGGCCTGACATCCCCCGCACGTCTGAAGGCGTTTCCACTTCGGCCCGTCACGGCCCGGTCGCCAGCAGTGCGTGCACTCTGGCTCTGGCACGATCCCATGTTCGTGGGTCGAGCGATTCGAGCACGGCGGTGCCTGCGTCATCGTCGCTGGTTTTCTTCACCGTCAGACCCGGACCGAGAATCTCCTGCAGCAGTTCCGTGATCTGTTCGCCAGTCAGCTGGTGCCGTTCGCGCGCCAGCCGGAGTTTTTCTACAAACTGCTGTGCTTCGCGAATCGATCTCAGCCTTGCTGTTGTGCGGATGGTCGGTCGCTCGCCACTGCCGTCATCAAAGATGAACAGGCCCAGCTGGTCTCCTTCAACAAGTGCGCGCCCGGTCTTGTCAATGGTTTGCCACGGAACAATTCCCACAGCCCCGGCCTGCCACGCGTCCAGAATCCATGCCTCCATCACACGACTGGAAGCCTCGACCGGGCTGGCGGTCCCGTAAACCCAGACTTGAATCCCATCCTGACGGATGCGTTCCTGCACGAGCCTTCGGTAGTTTCGAAAGGCGTCTCCTGAAACCACCCAGAGATCCCTGCGGCCATCCAGCTGCCGCCGTGCAAATTCCGGCCGGGAGATGTCGATGCGATAGTCAATTCCCACAGTTTTCAGATGCGTACGCCCCTGATCCGTCAGTCGGCCGAACCACGCCAGGGCGCGATAGTCCCAGAAGCCTGCTGGTTCATCAAGGATCCACGGCGCGCGTCCGGGATCATCAAGACTGCCTTTGTTGTTCAGATACACCTGGAAGCCGGTTTGGGTCCATTTCCGTTCCTCCGCCAGGTTCACGAAGGAGCGGAGAACGCTGACAAAGGTGCGTGCGTACTGCGGCGAATCGCGAAAAGCGAGTTCCGCATCGGGATTGCCATTGAAGTGGGGGCGGCAATTGAGTGGCCAGCTTTCGTGGAACGTCAGGTAGAAGCCCGGCACGGGAATCGCGCCGCGGTGACTGTTGGCAAACAGGGAACCATCCAGCACCGGTCCGAACGCCTCCGCAAAGTCATCCCAGTACGCGGTGGTGTCACCCGGCTGCACGCTGTCGTACCGACGATTATCCATCCGGCGCCCCGATTTCAGCCGCATATCCAGATTGCTCTTTCTTGCGCCGGCGGCAGCGGTTTGCTGGGAGTAGTGCAGGATGTTCAGGTGCACACGGTGGTCACAGGCGGCCTGCTGCAGGGCATAATAGTCATCCACGTGATCGGGGAGTCCGTAGCCGTTCATTTCGCAGAGGAAACTGGCGGCCCGCGGAAGGCTCACCGGAAGCACGGTGATTTCCAGCGGAAGCTGGCGCCCGTCACTCACCACAATCTGCCCGGTCACCGTGCCGGACTTCGCATCAAACGGAATGAAGATATCCGCGAACAGCGGCAGATCCGTTCTCGGCTGCAGCTCAGCCTCACCGGTAAACGGCAGCAGCGGATCGGGAATGAGTCGATCACCGCATCTGACGTACTGCGCCTGGCTGAGCTCGGTGCGCCAAACGGGCAGCTGCAGTGCAATCCGCTGGCGGCCGGTGCCGCGGACAAGAATCTGCAGGCCAACCACCTCGCCGGCCGCTGCAGTCACGCGGACAGTGCGACCATCAAACACGGAATTGTTCAGGCGATAATCGCCCGGCAGCTCGCCCACCGGCTTTCCGTCCCGGTCGTAGCGATCATGCACAGGCAGCACGGTCAGGTCCCGGGCAGGGGGCGCAGCGGCGGGGCGGAGCGAGAGATTCGGCAGGCTGCTGCCGGCTGGTCTTGCCGGGAGCGATGTCCTGAGTGAGGTTTTCGCAGACCGCAGACCGTTGCGGTTGAGTGTCACGACTTCGATGCTGACAGCGCCGGGAGAACCGGAGGTATCACTCTTCGTCAGTGAAGCCAGGGACATCCGCTGTTCGGTCCCGGGGATCACAGGCGGAATCTCCGTCCGCGGCAGCGAAGTGCCATCGACCAGCACGTCGTAGACAAACCCGGCAGCAGGAGCATTGACGAACAGTTCCGGGAGCCCGGCTGGTCCGGTCTGAACACGAAGGTTGGCCGCAGGAAGGGGAGCGGTGTCCTGTTGGGGGCTCAGTTGCAGAACCAGACGCGGAGCTTTGCCGGACTGTTCGCGTGAGTAAATTGTCGGATTGCGGCTGTAGTCGGCCTCGTGTTCGTGTACCGCCAGACCTGTTGCTGCCCCTGTGGCAAGGGCGTGAATCAGGTCCGCAGCGATGTCCCATTCATAGAGGTCACCCCGCAGGCGCGAGAGTGTGGAATGGGTCAGAGTATGAGCATTTCCGCCGGATACGGCCGGGAACCGAATTCCCGGCGCCCCCCAGCCACCGGCACCGTGACCGGCATCCAGGCCGGACGATTGACTTTCGGTCCATGGAACTGCAATCGTCGATACCGTGACGCCCGAGATGATCTGTTCGGATGCCTTTTCGCAGACGAGCATTGCGGAACGGACCTGGCGACCACGCAGCGAGGACAGATCAAACGCCATGATGACGATGTGCTGATTGCCCTTGATGCGCAGCCGCGACTTATCTCCTGCATTGTCGTTCCATTCGTTGTCCACCATGACGATGGAGTTATCAGCGATGGCCGGAAGTGTCAGGGTCTCCTGAGCGCGGGTGCAGCGGGTCAGGCAGAGCAGAATGAACAGCGGCAGCACAGGCTGAGTTCGCATCGAGGATCTCGTCCGGTTTGTCAACGGCTGTGATGGCAGGAAAAGAGCCGATCCCTGTGGGGGATCGGCTCTGTCAGCATGGCTGTGTTCTCGGGGCGATTCGCCCGGGGCCGAGATCACTTCTTTTTGGTGGTCTTTGCAGCGCCGGTCTTTGCCTTGGTGGACCTGGTGGCAGCCACGGGAGCGGCGGTTGGGGCAGCAGCGACGGGAGCGGCAGCCGGAGCGGCAGTTTCAGTCTTTGCAGCAGCGGACTTCGCAGTGCCGGTCTTTGCCTTGGTGGACTTGGCTGCCGGCTTGGCAGCGGGCTTCTTTGTGGACTTCGCAGCGGTCTTTGCGACAGGCTTCTTTGCTGCAGTACTTTTTGCGGCCATTTCCCAGATTCCTCCGTGGGGGAATAATCCGGCACCGATGTGTTGGCAGGATGTTCGTCGGCGCCGGAATCGAACAACCGCGGTTGACCGGCTGCTGCAGGGCACAACGCCCCGGCAGTTCAGCCATGTTTCGGGTTATAGGGCAGCCTGACAAAATACGTCAAGCGGAAAATCTGTCAGTCGTTGTTTTCCGGACGACCTTCCGTGTAGTGCCAGTTGTGAATGGGGTGCAGAATTCGGAGCACATCGTTAAGCAGCTGCTCATCAATCGGCTCAACCGCCCACCGAGCCCACTCCCGAATTCGCTCCGGATTTGCTGAACCCGTGATGCACGTCGCGAAGTCCGCGTTCGCCAGTGAGAACTGCAGCGCCAGTTTGGCGATATGCGAACCGCGCTGCCGACACAGCTCGGCCGCCCGCGCCGCCGTTTCCCGCACCAGCGGCGTCGCCTTGTGCCAGACTGGCAGTGGATCCCCGGACAGCAGCCGGGCAGAGAACGGCGCGGCGTTCATCAGTCCCACACCCCGCTCACGACACAACGGCACCAGCTCCAGAGCCATGTCGTTCTGCAGTGTGTAGTGATTGTAGGTGAGGATCACGTCCACATCACTGGAGTTGGCGAGGACGTAGCGGAACATCTTCATCGGATAACCGCTCACACCGGCAAATCGCACCTTGCCCTGCTGGATCAGTCGTCGCAGTGCCGGGAGCGTTTCTTCGACGATTTGAGTCATGTCGACGAATTCGAGGTCGTGGCAAAGCACGATGTCCAGATGATCCACTCGCATCCGTTCCAGCGAAATATCCACCCTCTCGATCACACGTCGGGCACTGAAGTCAAAGTGCCGCGGGGCATATCGGCCCAGCTTGGTTCCCAGAAAATAGCGGTCACGCGGAATGCCGGGCAACACCTGCCCCAACAGCACCTCGCTCATCCCACGACCGTAATACGGTGACGTGTCTATAAAGTTCATCCCCACATCGATCGCTGCCTCCACACTTCTTAAACAGTCCGTCAGCTGCACATTGCGAAACTCCGCACCCAGCGATGAGGCACCAAAGGAGAGTGCAGTGAGATTCAATCCCGTTTTTCCCAATGGCCGAACCGGTAACATCCGTGTTTCTCCTGAAAAGACCCCGACTCAAATAAACCGTGGAAATTCGACGATCAGCCAGAGGATTTTGCTGGCAAATTCGGAAAACTCGTCACAACCCGGACCGTCAAAATATGAACGGCCCGCACAAACCGGCAAAGAACGCCAGTTTACCCTTCCTTTTCCGGCAAATCCTGCGGAAGGGAATCCGCAGACGTCGAATTACAACCTAGATTTTCCCAGCCGCAGGTCCCTGGAAATGGACCTGTCGCCCGAACAGCCTGCAAACGGGCCCCGGACAATCGGTCCCCCGCTGGCTGACTCGGCAACTTCCACTGCTCGTCATGTGAAGCTCGTGTAAAGCTTCATGTTTCAGGAAAACATCGGGCAGCAATCGTTCACGAAGATGATTGACCAGGGACTGGACATGCTGGTACTAAGCCGAAAAAAAGACGAAAAGATTGTCATTGGTGACTCCATCACTCTGATGGTAATCGAGATTCGCGGAGACAAAGTCCGCCTTGGAATCGAAGCTCCAAGGGACGTCACGGTCCACCGCGAAGAGATCTACGAAGCGATCCGCCGCGAATCCGCGCCCGATCAGCAATCCTGATCTCACACTCACAAACTCCATCCGTGGCTGCTTCCCCGCAGCGCCGGCGTCGATCCGTCCCTGATCGACACGGCTCAGTCTGCAGCCCGCTCACCCTACACAGCAGCAGCCCTGACTGCCTCTCCCCGAGGCCGACAGGGCTGCTGCTTTTTTCGTTGACGCAATTCACTGTCCGTGCCACCATTTGATTTGCAGATTTTCATTCACTCGGGATGATAGGACAGCCATCGCTCACCTCACACCAAATCTTTCTCCCCCTTTCCCCGCAACCTCACATGCACTCTCTGATTCACTATCGCTGGCCGGCCGAGTGGGAACCACATGCAGCAACCTGGACGGCATGGCCGGTCAACCCAAACACCTGGCCCGGGATTTTTGACCGCATCCCTCAAGCCTTCGCCGAATTTGCCGCTGCCATCGCAGAATTTGAACCCGTGCGGATCCTCGCAGGCGGTGCGGGTGTTCGCGAGGCCGCTCAACCACTCCTGGATGCCGCCTGCAGCCGCCGCGGTTCCCGCTTCACTCCGGAATGGTTCGACATCCCGGTCAACGATTCCTGGTGCCGCGATCACGGACCAATTTTTCTGACGGGTCGAGCAGGCTCCGTGGCGGCGGGTTCTCGAGTGATTCTGGACTGGAACTACAATGCCTGGGGCGGCAAGTATCCGCCGTGGAACCTCGATGAACTGACTGCCGGCCGCATCGCCGCTGCGCTGGAGCTGCGATCCATTCGTCCGCATCTGATTCTGGAAGGCGGTGCCATTGAAGGCAACGGCGAAGGCACGGTGCTCACCACCGACAGCTGCCTGCTCAACCCCAACCGCAATCCCGGAATGACCCGGGACATCATGCAGCAGGTGCTCGCGGTGTGGCTCCAGTGTGAGCATGTGGTCTGGCTGCCGGGACACGGTGTCGTCGGCGACGATACGGATGGCCACATCGATCAGACCGCTCGGTTTGCTGATGAACGAACCGTGCTTGTGGCGTCCCCCTGGAACGAAGACGCCCCCGAAGCAGCGGCCCTGCGCGCCAACTTCGCTGCCGTGGCTGCAGCCCGCAACAGCCGCAACGAAGCCCTCCATCCCCGACCACTCCCGCTTCCGCCTCCCAGATTCCTCGACGACAACCGACTCCCCGCCAGCTACTGCAACTACTGCATCGTCAACGGCGGACTGATTGTTCCCACTTTCCGCGACCCCGCCGATGACATCGCCCTGCAAATCCTCAGCGAAACCCACCCGGGACGCCGGATCGTCGGCATCGATGCCCTCGACCTCGTCTGGGGACTCGGAGCCTTTCACTGCATGACGCAGCAGGAACCGTCGGCTTAGACACCGCCGGACTGGCGGGCTCTGGTCCGGCGGGTGTTTTGCACTATGATCCTGCGGCACCGCCGGGTGCTGCGGTCGTTTCGCAGGGCGAAACGCCACTCTGGACGGATGCCTTCAGCCCGGATACACCAGCATGTTTGATTCCTTTCTCACAGTCACCGGCTGGATCACCTGCGGATTCGCAGCCGTTGCCGCCATACCAGCCGTCGTCGCCCTCAGACTCAAACGCCTGCCACGTTCCTCAGCTGCAGCCAGTCTGCCTGCAGAATGGCTCTCCACATCCGATCAGCCACTGGTCAGCGTCATCGTCCCGGCGCGCAACGAACAGCAGCAGATCGGCAAAGCCCTGCGAAGTCTGCTCGCTGCGGAGTCCATTCCGCTTGAAATCATCGCCGTCAATGACCGTTCAGAAGACAGCACCGGGCAGATTATGGCGGAAGTGGCCCGCGAAGACGCCCGGCTCCGCGTGGTGCATCTGACTGAACTGCCGGCAGGCTGGCTGGGAAAGAACCACGCCATGCACCGCGCGTCTCTCACAGCCCGAGGTCGGTTTCTGCTGTTCACCGATGGCGACATTCATTATCAGCCCGGCACCATCTCATCCGCCATCGCGTGGATGCAGCGGCACCGGCTCCAGCACTTCTGCATGCTTCCCAGAATGATCCCCGGAAGTCTGCTCGAAAATGTGCTTACCAACTTCTTCGGCATGTGTTTCGCCATGGGCATGCAGCTGCACCTGCTGCGGACGCGTTTCCCCTTGTCATACGCCGGCGTCGGAGCCTTTAATCTGGTGGACGCCGACTTTTACCGCCGGGCAGGGGGGCATGAACCCATTCGGATGGATGTTCTGGATGATGTGAAACTTGGCAAACTGATGAAACGCAGCGGCGGCAGATCCGATTTTCTGCTGGCAGACGAATGGCTGTCTGTCCGCTGGCAGCCGTCGCTCTGGGGAGTCGTCACGGGGCTCGAAAAAAATGCCTTCGCCTCCCTGAATTACTCGCTGCTGCAGATTACCCTCGTAACCGTGCTGTTTGTCCTGCTGTTCACGCTGCCGATTGTTCTGCCGCTGCTGGTTCCGGCCGGACTGATCGGTTTCGCACCGGCCTCCGGATTCCTCGCTCTGGCTGTCCTCTGGCATCTTCTTTTCGCCTGGCTGGTCTGGCCCCTCGAAGGCGCCCTGCTGATGGTGCCGTTGTTTTTCTGCGGACCATGGCTGATGGCCTTCGCCTACTGGCGCTCAGCTGTCATTACACTGCGTCAGGGCGGCGTTCGCTGGAGAAATTCGTTTTATCCTCTCAGCCAGCTTAAAGCGGCCCTGTACCGATGAACCCACCAGCAGAGCATACCATGGCAGAGTCCGGGAAGAGCGGTTCCGCTCAGCAGATTCGCCGGAGCGTAACTCCCGAGCAAAGTCGTGCCCGGCGTCTGTGGGATGCCGGTTTCCTGCTGATCATGGCAGGGCTTGCCGGTTCCTTCGTGCTGCTGATTGTGCTGCTGCTGGCAGCCGATCTGCTGTTTACTTCGTTCTCGGCCTTCACGGCTGCTCTGCAGCAGCCCGAAATCCGCGCCGCTTTTCAACTTACCATGAAAACCTGTACCGCCGCCGCTGTGCTGTCTGTCTGGGCCGCCGTACCGCTGGGATACATGCTGTCACGTTATGCGTTCACCGGACGGCAGCTGATTGACGTGATCGTCGACATCCCGATTGTGCTCCCGCCACTGGTCCTTGGCCTCAGCCTGCTCATCCTGTTCCATCAGCCGCTCCCGGGAACATCCTGGGTCCTGGATCGCTGGCTGCAGGAACGTCTGGGATTTGTGGTCACCTATCGCTGGCCCGCAGTGGTGCTGGCGCAGTTCGCCGTCGCCTGTGCCTTTGCCGTCCGTACGATGCGGGTCACGTTTGATCAGATCCATCCGCGAGCCGAACAGGTGGCGCGAACGCTGGGCTGCAGCCGTGCTCAGGTCTTTCTGCTCATCGCACTCCCCCAGGCCTGGCGTGGCATCATCACGGCCTTCACCATCGCATGGGCCAGAGCACTCGGAGAATTCGGACCCATCCTCGTGTTCGCCGGTGCCACCCGACAGCGAACAGAGGTGCTCTCGACGTCCGTCTTTCTTGAACTCAGCGTCGGACAGCTGGATGCGGCCGTGGCGGTGTCACTCCTCATGGTCGCCATGGCAGTCGTCGTGCTCGTCATTCTTCGCAGCCTTGGAGCAGGATTGTCGGCATGATCGAGCTGGATCAGGTGACACTCACGGCTGGTGCCTGTCGCCTTGAAAAACTCTCACTCGCAATTCCAGCCGGGCAATACGCCGTTCTCATGGGCCGCACCGGAATTGGCAAAACCACAATCCTTGAAGCCATCTGCGGACTGCGGCCTGTCGATTCCGGACGCATTCGCATTCAGCAGGTGGACGTGACCAACTGGGATCCTGCCGATCGTCGCACAGCCTACATGCCTCAGGATCTGGCACTCTTTCCCACCATGACGGTGCGGCAGCATCTGGAGTTCGCTCTGAAGATTCGACGCAGGCCGAGCGAGGAAATTGAGCAGCGTGTGCGGGAACTTTCACAGCTGCTCAGACTGGAACCGCTCCTGCAACGGCGCATCCAGGGTTTGAGCGGTGGTGAAGCTCAGCGCACCGCACTCGGCCGGGCACTCGCATGGAAACCCGCCGCTCTGCTTCTGGATGAACCCGTCAGCGCCCTCGATGCCCGGACCCGCCGGTCCACCCTCGAACTGCTCAAATCCATCAATCACTCCACCGGCGTCACCGTCCTGCACGTCACTCACAGCGAAGAAGAAGCCGCCGCGCTGGCCGATCTGCGGATGCACCTGGTTGACAATCCCGCAAATCGCTGCGTCAGCCTTGAGGTCTGCTGATAGACCAACTCTGCACACCTCGCGGGCAGGGTTGCCTTGAAATCATTCCATGTGACTGCGTGAAATTGGCAGCTCTCAATATCTGACGCTGCAAAACACTGAGATTTCCACGATTTTTCACCGCCATTTTTGATTCAGACTCTTTTGGCACGCAGCTTGCTACTAGCCTGTTTCGGAGGCGGTTGTCTGCGTGGTGGGACCGGACATCCGCATTAACTCTGCAGGAGTCAAAGGAGGGGAAGGTCAGGAAACTCGCCTGTTCCCGCTCATATGGGTGCGTGGCCCGAGCGGGAAGCTCCTGCCGAGAAACCTGCTTCGGCAAGTTGCTCGGTGGAAAGGGGAAAGGCCTCGTGCCTTTCCCCTTTCTTTTTGCGCCCTGATTTCCCGCGGAACCCGCCCGCATCCATGGCCCCAAAATGCTCCCTCGCTTATCCTTCCAGCCTCTTCAGTGGGATCGAACGATTGTCGGGAGCAGACGGATGCAGTTGATGGAAGCAGCCCGCAGTGCCGCTCGGGACGCGGGCCGGTTGTTGACTGATTACTTTCGGAATGGCGTTGAAGTCCGCTCCAAAGCGCCGGCAGATCTGGTAACCACCGCCGATCTGGCTGCTGAGCGACGGATTGCCGAACTCATTCGCGAGCAGTTTCCTGAGCACGCCATTCTCGGAGAAGAAGAGCATGCCGGTGATGTGACCGCCGAATACCTCTGGGTGGTCGACCCGTTGGATGGCACCACCAACTTCGCTCACGGACTGCCGCACTTCGCCGTGTCGATTGCCTGCCTGCACCAGGGTCAGGCGGAAGTCGGCGTGGTCTGGAACCCCATCCGAGATGACTGGTACGAAGCCGTTCGCGGTCATGGTGCCTTTCATAACGGTCAGCGACTGCAGGTGGGGCCCCAGGCAGAGCTGAACGAAGTCCTGATCGGGACCGGCTTCTACTATGACCGCGGTGCCATGATGGAGGCGACTCTGGCAGCCATCGGGGACCTGTTCCGTCAGAACATCCACGGCATCCGCCGCTTCGGCACCGCCTCCCTGGACCTCGCTCAGGTCGCATCCGGTCAATATGGTGGATTCTTTGAATACCAGCTGTCGCCATGGGACTTCGCAGCCGGCGGGCTGCTCGTACAGGAAGCCGGCGGACACATCAGTACCTGCCAGGGTGGCCCGCTGCCGATTTCAAAGACCAGCCTGCTGGCCGCCAGCACGGCGCTGCACCCAAAGATCCTGCAGATTGTCAGCCGCCACTGGCACATCTGAGCCGGGTGCTGAAAACATCAACGCACTCTGTGGCCCTGAATCCGGCTTTCCCATGCCGGCCGATCGATTCTGCAGAGACGTTCCGCTGCCGCGGCTGGCTCGCTCTGCTCCCCGCTGCTCAACACCTCGCGAAGCAGCGGGGATCCATAAAGAATGTCCAGAGGCGGTCGGCTCGTTTCGTATTCATACGGCGGGGCCAGCAGTCGCAGCTGGCCAGGATACAGACGCTGCACGGTCAGCAGCAGCCTGATGGTGAAGGCAAACGAACGCACGGCGGCCGCGTCCGTCACATGCAGCGCCAGACCACCACAGACATTGCCGGCCCACTTGTCGAAAGTCGGCCGAAAACGCAGGGGCTGCAGCACCAGTCCGGGAAAAGACTCCCGACCCAGTGCCTCCACCAGCTCTTCAGGGTCGATCCACGGTGCGCCACAGCATTCAAAGGGGCGCGTGGTTCCTCGGCCCTCAGACAGACTGGTGCCCTCCAACAGCACCTGGCCAGGGTAAACCACTGCGGTTTCCCAACGCGGCATGTTCGGTGAAGGAGGTACCCAGAGTCGCTCTGCAGCTGGCCACGTCCGGTCACCATCGTGGTTCCGCACCGAAATTACCTCCAGCTGCACACCAAGGGCCAATTCCGCATTCAGCAGCCGGGCCAGCTCACCCATGGTCAGTCCGTGCCGCATCGGAATGGCAGCACCTCCCACAAAACTCTCAAAACCCGGCTCAATCAGCGGCCCTTCAGAAATGCCTTTTCCCAGTGGATTGGGGCGGTCCAGAATTACAACTTCCGTGCCGGTTTCCGCCGCTGCACGCAGACATTCCAGCATCGTCCAGATGAACGTATAGACTCGCGTCCCCGTATCCTGCAGATCGATCAGCAGCACGTCAATCTCACGCAGACGGTCCGCTGGCGGCCGACGAATTGATGAATACAGACTGTACACCGGCAGTCCGGTTTTCCCATGACAAGTGTCAGCAGATTCGACCATATTCGCCTGCTGTTCACCCCAGAATCCATGCTGCGGAGAAAACAGCAGCCGCAACTGCCCAGGAAAGGCTGCTGCCAGCACGTCACACGAACTGCGAAATCGATGGTCCACCGAGGCCTGATTCATGAGCAGTCCAAGGCGAGCGCCGGAAAAACGGCGGCCACCGGCCTCTGCCAGCACCTCAAGCCCCATCCGCAGGTGGCTCATGGCTGCGCTGCACTCGGCCAGAACTTTGCGGCAAGGCTTCCGCATACGCAGGTGGTCGCGGATCCTGCGAGCGCCAGCCAGGGCCATGCAAGCTTCAGCTGCAGCGTGAAGCCCGCCACCCGAATGCCCTCAGGGAGCACAAACTTCACCACCACAAGCACTCCCAGACCGCAGGCAGCCCCGACGAGCGCCGCTGTCTGGCCTGCACGCCGCGCGAACACTCCAAGAAGAAAGATTCCCAGCAGCAGTCCGGCAGAAAAGCCTGCGATCGACAACGCATTCTGCACCACCGAACGCTCCAGCGTCTGCGCCCACAGCGCCGTCCCGATCTGCACCGCACCAAACACCAGCGTCAGCCAGCGCGACCACCGCAGCTGCACTCCAGCGTCCGGTGCCGCAGCTCGTCGCAGCGGCAGCCAGAAGTCGTTGAGCACAGCAGAGGCCGAGGCATTCAGTGAACTGGACAATGTCGACATCGCTGCCGACAGCACAGCAGCCAGCATCAGTCCAGTCAGTCCATAGCCACGCGGAAAATCCCGGACAATAAACTGCACAAAAATCTGATCGCTGGCTTTCGGCAGGGACTGCGAAGTGGCGTTCATAAAACACGCCAGCTGCACCCCTATCACCAGAAACAGTGCAAACTGCAGCAGCACCACCACACCACTCCAGATCACCGCTTTCCTCGCATCCTGCAGACTCCTGGCACTCAGATAACGCTGCACCATCATATGGTCCGTGCCGTGAGTGCCAATGGTGAGCACCGCGCCACCAATCAACCCGGCCCAGAAACAGAACGGGTCTTCCAGCGACCATCTGAAGTCCAGCACCTGCAGCTGACCGGAAGCCGCAGCAAAGGATCCGAATTCAGCCCATCCACCCGGTATTCGACAGGCCAGCACAAACACCGTCGCCAGCCCGCCAGCCATGTAAATCACAAACTGAATGCAGTCATTCCAGACGACCGACTTGAGACCCCCGAGCACCGTGTAGATCACTGTCACCACACCCATCACCGCAACGCCCGCTTCAAATCGCCACCCCAGCAGGGTCTGGAGCACAAGTCCGGCAAGAAACAGTCGCAGCCCGTCCCCAAGATTTCGGGCAATCAGAAAGACCAGCGAACACATCCGGCGAGTCAACACACCGAAACGTTTCTCCAGCAGTTCGTAGGCTGTCATCAGCTGACCATCGAAGTAACGCGGCAGCAGCAGCCGCGCCACGATCAATCGTCCCAGCAGATAACCCAGCGGCAGCTGCAGCCAGCGCAGACCCACACCCGCTGCGGCCTCCCCCGGAACACTCAACACCGTCGCCGTACTCGTTTCTGTCGCCACAATTGAGCCCAGAATCGCCCACCACGGGAGCGAACGATCGCCCAGAAGATATGCATCCGCACTGCTCATCCCCCGGCCAGTCCGTAAACCTACGATCACCGATCCCGACAGGAGCACTGCCAGCACCAGAAAATCCGGATTGAATCCCGCGTCCAGCATGATCAGCCATCACCTTGCAAACGGACCACTGCCAACGAACGGACGCCCTTCGAGTCCGCGGGCCAGACAGCGTTCGATCGCTGCAAGCGCCTCAGTGACGTCCTCCGCCGTCACATCCAGATGCGTCACCATCCGCATCCGCTGACCACCCATCGGACCCGCCAGAATCCCTTCCTCCCGCAGTGCCGCCGCCAGCTGCACCGCAGTCCCCACCTCCGCAGACAGATCAAAGAAAACCAGATTCGTTTCAACAGTCCGCGGATCAATTCGCAGCCCCCCCAGACGCGACAATCCTTCAGCCAGACGCCGGGCATTCACATGGTCCTCCCGCAGGCGCTCAATATGGTGATCCAGCGCGTACAGAGCAGCCGCAGCGATGATCCCGGACTGACGCAGACCACCTCCAAACATCTTCCGGATCCGCCGGGCTTTCTGCATGTCGGCGCGAGTGCCGGTGAGGATCGAGCCGAAGGGACAGCCCAGCCCTTTCGAGAAACAGATCGAAATCGTGTCGAAACAGGCCCCCAGCTGCTGCGGTGAACCACCGCCGGCCACAATCGCGTTGAAGACTCGAGCCCCATCCAGATGCCGCTTCAAGCCCCGCTCGACACACCAGCCGGAAATACGCTGCAACTGTTCCAGAGCAAACACCCGTCCACCACCCAGATTCGTCGTGTTCTCCAGACACACCAGACGGGTACACGGGAAATGCTGGTCGTCCGGCCGCACCTTCAATTCCAGATCCGGAACGTCCGGCATCCCCCCGATTCCATTCACCGTGCGAATGCTGATGCCGCTGAGTGCCGCAGGAGCACCTCCTTCGAAATTGCAGATGTGCCCGGATTCGTGAATGAGCAGTTCATCGCCCGGAATGCAGTGCACCCGCAGCCCCATCTGATTGCTCTGCGTTCCCGAACACGCAAGCACTGCAGCTTCGTGACCAAACAAAGCCGCCACCCGCTGCTCCAGCCGGATCACCGTCGGGTCTTCGCCCCACACATCGTCACCAACCTCCGCCTCGGCCATCGCCTGCCGCATCGGCTGAGTGGGGCGCGTCACCGTGTCGCTGCGAAAGTCCTTCATGGCGCACGCTCCGCAATCACCCGGTCCAGAAACCCAAGAAACTCCACCGTGGCCGGATCCTCCGCCTTCCCAAGGTCATTGTTCAGCTGACTGTGATTGCTGTCACCCTTGCCAAACGCCTTTGCTGAAATGCCGGACTGCTCCAGCACCTCCGACAGTCGCCTTGCCTGAACAGTCGTATCCGGATTGCCCGTGAAATACAGAATCAGGAACGGCGGAATACCACGATTCGGAGCGACGTGAGTCACTGCAGAAAAACTCACGTGCTTCTCAGGGTCGTTGCCAAACTTCTGCCGATGACCATACGTGAACATTTTCCCGCCATACAGCATCTGCCGATGCTCAGCCGTGGCGATGATTTTGGGAATGTCATACGTGTCGCCATCCACCGGAATACAGCCCTTCAAGGCCGACATCGGAACCCCATGCCGCTCAATCCAGCGACCGTCGATGCACAGCAAGGCCGCCAGCTGTGCACCCGCAGAATGACCACCCACCACGATGCGATCCGGATCGCCACCATGCGCCGCAATGTTCTTACGCACCCAGCCCATGGCGGCTGCCACATCGTCCGTCAGTTCTTCCATCGTCACCGTCGGCAGCAGTCGATAGTTGGCCGCCACAAGAATCATCCCACGCTCGAACGCGACTTTGGGCTTGAGATCCACGTCACTCTTGTCCCCAGCCTGCCAGCCACCGCCGTGAATCCAGAAGAGCACCGGACGCTTCTGACCAGCCGGCTGCTGCGGACCATAGACGTCCAGAACGTGCCGGACATCACCGTTCTCTCGGTAAGGGATGTTTTCGAGCTTCTGCTGGGCGCTGACGGGAATGCACACGCTGAGCAGCAGCAGTGCAGCGGAAATTCGCATGGGAGAAAGTCCTTGAAGAACCAGGGGACGGAACCGTGCAGCGAAGTGTATCCCAAAATCAACCCCACTGTCACCACACCCAACCACGCAAAATGCACTCACCGAAACGCGCCCGTGAGATGCGGGATACCCAGCCACCTCATATGACGTGCCGACGTGGGAAGTGAGAAGTGGCAGGCGGCTTAGTCAGCTCTTCTTTCTCTTGTTTTTGTTTCTTCTGCTTTGGTTGCCCCCCTCACCCCAGTTCCTTCGCCCCTGAACCGCTTCTCATGGATTGGGCACGCCCTCCCCAACCTCGACTGCAGCCGGTGCTTTTACCAGCAAAAGTCAGCGAGGAGATCTCCGGGAAATTCGATCAGATCAACAAGTCAGCAGATACGGATCAGGGGGAAGCCGCTTCCGATCTCGCCACTCCACAGAAGTCGCCGACTGCAGCAGAACTCAGTGAGCTGGCCAAACAAATCCAGGCAGAACGTGAAAAGCTGGAGCAGATTCAAAAGGCAATGGCAGCGGCGAAGAAAGCTGGTGGCCGAAAGAAAAAGGAGAACGCACAGCAATCGAGTCGCTGCGGGCGTGCAGAAGTGCCATGCACCGTGGCTCTGGTTCACTCCCGCTGCGGCGCTGGGATGGCGGACGCCTGCGTCACTCCCGGGGATGTGATTTATTCGCCTGGGGGCGTGTTGGTTTTTTGAGCCCTCACCCCCGGGGCCTCTCCGTGGAGGGGAGAGTCAGAACAATTCGTGGATTTCACGGTAGCCGAAATCGACGAGCGGGAAGGGGCGGCCGGCGGGGCCGGGGAGATGGGCGTCAAGCTTCAGTCCGAGACTGTGGAAGACGGTGGCAATCACATCGCCGGGCTGAACGGGGCGATCTGCGGGAACGCCGCCAATCGGATCGCTGGCGCCGACCACCTGACCGCCACGCACACCGCCCCCCGCAAAGCCGACCGTGAAGCATTGGGGCCAGTGATCGCGGCCGCCGGCCGGATTGACGCGGGGGGTGCGTCCGAATTCGGCCAGATTGCAGACCAGCGTGTTTCCGAGCAGTCCGCGCTGGAGCAGGTCTTCAATCAGAGCGGAGTAGCCCTGGTCGTACATCGGCGCAACGATGTCCCGCATGCCCTCGATTGATGTAAAGGGTTTCGATCCGTGAATGTCCCATGTGATTTCATCGAAGACGGTGAGGAAGGTGTTGATGTTGACAAAGCGCACGCCGGCTTCCACGAGTCTGCGGGCGAGCAGGCAGCACTGGCCGAAGCGGTTGAGTCCATAGCGTTCGCGGATGGACTGGGGTTCGGCAGTGAGGTCAAAGGCTGCGCGTGCCTGAGTGCTGGACATGAGCCGCCAGGCGGCATCGAAGTTCCTGTCCATCATGGTTGCGTTTTCGGTGGACTCGAAATCACTCACCGCGGCATCAATGACATCGCGGAGCTTTCTGCGGCGGCTGAGTCGGACTTCGCTGAGCGTTTTGGGAGGCAGCAGGTCGGGCACCTTGAAGTCCGGTTTGGACGGGTCAGCCATGAGGGCAAAGGGGTCGTGGGCTTTGCCCAGAAAACCACCGGCCTGGCCGTTGGGCAGGTTGCCGCCACCGCGTCCCATGGTTTCCGGGAGCACCACAAAGGAGGGCAGATCGGAACGACGACCTCGGAGAAAGCTGAGCACGGAGCCGGCGTGGGGCGTGTTGACACCCCCCTGAAACTGACGACCGGTCTGCATCATCTGCCAGCCGGCATCGTGCACCGCTGCGCCCGTGTGATGGCAGCTGCGGACGAGTGAGACGTGGTTTGAGACGTCCGCGTGTCGCGGGAGGATTTCGCTGAGGTGATAGTTGCCGCAGCGAGTGGCAATCGGCTTGAACGGGCCACGCACCTCCAGCGGTGCATCGGGTTTCTGATCGAACGTATCCAGCTGGCTGGGAGCCCCGAGATTGAAGATCATGATGCACGAACGCTCGTCACGCCCCTGCTCGATGAGCCCCTGTTCCTTTGCCTGGAGGTAATCAGCCAGCGTCAGACCTCCGACACCCAGCGTTCCTGCCTGCAGAAAATCGCGACGCGTGGTGCCGTCACAGGTGTGAGCAGAACCTTTGCCGATGAGGTTGAGCATGGGTGCGGACCTGAGGGAGTAGGGAGTTATTTTCCGCTGCCGGTTTCGACGGATCCGGCGCCGGAGAAGGCGGCGGCTTCGAGTTCGTCGAGTCCGTCGCGTTCTTCGAAGGGGCGATTGGAGAAGTACCAGGTGGACCAGCCTTTGAGTGCTTTGGAGCGCCAGTCATTGGCATTGCGGAGACGTTGTTCGGGGGGATCGGTGGGACCGAGACCTGCGAGGGGATCGAGTGACATGCCGAAGCCGTTGGGGCGTCGGGCGATGAAACGCAGGGCCATTTCGGCTTCGATATTGACGTCGACGTTGGGGTCTTTGATGCCTTCGAGCATCTGGGGGACGAGTTTGAAGTCGCCGGTGCGACCGAGTGCCCAGTAGACGGAGCGGCGGACCTGGGAATTGGGGTGGCGAATGAGTTTTTTGAGGCGATCGATTTCGCCGACGAGCTTTTTGGGATCATCGATGGACTGAACGCTGAGCACCACATCATCGGCGATGCTGCTGTCGTTTTCGTCCAGTTTGGAGAAGTCGATGTTTTCCATGGAGGCCAGGAGCAGGTCGAGTTCGGAGGGTTCTTTGGCCTTTTTCTTGTCACCGAAGGGATTGCCTTTGTCTCCGCGCTGCTGGCCGCGGCCGTAGAGATCCTTGAGGATCTGGCCGGTGGAACGCATGTAGTAGAGCAGAGCGAGGGCGGTGCCGACGACGGGACCGGTGTGCGTCTGGAAGGCGCCGTCCTGGCCCTGGAGCGTGAGCAGTCCTTCGCCGTAGACGAGATACCAGTCGGTGCCGTTGATTTTGCCGAGTTCACCGACGGCCGCAGCGCGTTCGATGCAGTAGTAGAAGTACAGGTTATGTTCCACACGGCTGACAGGCTGAAAGTTACTCATATTCCACGCGAATGCTCGATCGACGCGAGCATCGATGGTGCCGGCATTGATGGAGGCGTTGTAGCCGGCGAAGGCTGGTTTGACTTCGCCGGGCTCGATTTCTTCTTCGACCTTTTCCAGGGCACCGAAGGCAAGCTGCGGCTTTTCGGTGGTTTTGGCGACGGGCCGGGATCCATGGAGCATGATGCGGCAGATGCCGATGGATCCAGCGGCTGCCATGGTCATGTTGTGGGTGGATCGGCCCTGGCCGGGACCGTCGGTGGTGCCGGGACGATAACCCCAGCCTCCGTCACCGTTGCCGTTTCTGAGCAGCCAGTCGGCGGCCCGTTCGACGGTTTCGGGGGCGACCTGAGCACCGCCGCGCTGGCAGGCCCAGAGAGCAAGGACGGCATACTGGGTCATGCTGACGTCGCCGGCTGCGACCGGAGTGTCGCTCCAGGAGCCGTTACTGCGCTGTGTTTTCTGGACGTAGTTCGCAATGGACTGGAGGTTGCTGACGTAGCGTTCCTTGTCGATGTCAGCGAGGAGCATGGCATCCACACCGGCGCCGTAGATGTGGTCATAGGTGCCTACGGGCTTGTAGCCGGCAGGCGTTGCGCGTTCGGTGGCGCCGGCAATGGCGGCGACGATGATGGGGTCGGTTTTGGGAATGCCGCACTTGTAGTAGGCGTAGGCGACCAGCACGAGTTGTGCGTCGTGGACGAGCTGGTCTTTGGATCTGAGGAAGGCGAGCCCGCGTTCGACGGCGGCGTCGAAACGCGGCACCTGAGTGCTGTTTTTGCCTTCGGCCGCAATTGCAGGCCCAGCGGGGAACGCGGCGAGCAGGAGGAGGAGGACCGCGGTGCGAAGGGACATGGGCGGGTTCCGAGCGGGAAGCGGAAGGTGGATTTTCCGGGGAAATTGTACAGATGGAAATGCGGGAGTGTCAAACTGCGAGTGGCGAATCGGGGGGGATCAGACGAAAACACCCCGCTGCAGGTGGACGCCTGGGCGGGGTGCGGGATTGCGATGCGGAGCCGGGCAGGTCGCTTAGTAGCGGTAGTGTTCCGGCTTGAAGGGGCCGCTGACGTTCACACCGATGTATTCGGCCTGAGCGGGGGTGAGAGTTTCGAGTTTTGCGCCGAGTTTGGAGAGGTGCAGACGGGCGACTTCTTCGTCGAGTTCCTTGGGGAGCAGGTGGACGCCGATGGAGTATTTGTCGGATTCTGTCCAGAGGGCGATCTGGGCCATCACCTGGTTGGTAAAGCTGTTGCTCATGACGAACGACGGGTGGCCGGTGGCACAGCCGAGGTTGACGAGGCGACCTTCGGCGAGCACGATAATGGCCTTGCCGTTCGGGTAGACATATTTGTCGACTGGGCCGCCTTCGTCCTGGGCGGTTTTGATGCGGATGCGGCGAACGCTTTTGTGGTTGTTGAGATAGGCGATCTGGATTTCGGAGTCGAAGTGGCCGATGTTGCAGACGATGGCCTGGTGCTTCATTTTGTCGAGATGTTCGCCGCGGATGACGTCGATGTTGCCGGTGGCGGTGACGAAGATATCGCCGATGGAGGCGGCTTCGTCCATGGTGAGGACCTGGTAGCCTTCCATGAGTGCCTGGAGGGCGCAGATCGGATCGATTTCGGTGACGATCACGCGAGCGCCCAGTCCGTCCATGGCGTCAGCACAGCCCTTACCGACGTCGCCGTAGCCGCAGACAACCACGACCTTGCCGGCGACCATCACGTCGGTGGCGCGTTTAATGCCATCGGCGAGCGATTCGCGGCAGCCGTAGAGGTTGTCGAATTTGCTTTTGGTGACGGAGTCGTTGACGTTGATGGCGGGGAGGGCGAGTTTTCCGGCGGCCATCATCTGGTGCAGGCGATGCACGCCGGTGGTGGTTTCTTCGTAGAGACCGCGGATGCCTGGGAGCAGTTCGGGGAATTTGTCGTGGACCATGGTGGTCAGGTCGCCGCCGTCGTCGAGGATCATGTTGAGCGGCTGACCGTCGGGGAAGACGAGTGTTTGTTCGATGCACCAGTCGAATTCTTCGTTGGTCATACCTTTCCAGGCGAAGACGGGGATGCCGGCTGCGGCGATGGCGGCGGCGGCGTGATCCTGAGTGGAGAAGATGTTGCAGCTGGACCAGGTGACCTGGGCACCGAGTGCTTTGAGGGTTTCGATG
>JBJTOM010000368.1:0-2327 GCA_046074585.1 Planctomycetota bacterium
TTCCGGATTTCTGCTCCTGGACGATGGATCCCCTGCATACCGCGTGGGGGCCCGTGAGACGCTGTCGGAGATATCCGAGCGATTTCTGGGGCGTTCAACGCGCTGGGTTGAGATTTACCAGTTGAATCGATCAGTGCTGCCGGATCCGAATACACTGAAGCCTGGCCTGGTTCTGGCTCTTCCTGACGACGCGACGGAAGTTCAGCTGGTGCCCTGAGAAGCTCAGAGCCGATGTCCAGCGATGCGCGGAGGTGTCGCTGAAGATGGCTCTGCGGTGGTGTTGCAGGGGGAGCCAGGCGTGTACTTCCGCTTTACAGCCGGATTGCTGCTGGCCATGGCGGTTTCAATGGCCGGCACGTGGCTGGAGAAGTGCACGCGCCGGCTGCAGCGGGAAGTGAGTCTGCAGCACTATCAGGCGGACGTGCTGCGGGAATTGATCGTGCGGCGTCGGCTGGATGTGGCGAGGCTGACAGGCCGACGGGAATGAGCGCGCTATCCGGGGAAGGCAGTGCGCGATCCATGATGCGTTCATGGCGTTCCGGCGCAGCCGCCTGCGGTGTGGTTTTGGGCTGGCTGGTGGTGATGGCGCGCCTGATTCAGTTGCAGGGGACACAGCGGCACGAGATGGCCGAGCGGGTGTTGCGTCAGAGCGTATTCAGGGAATCGATTCCCGCGCGGCCTGGCGATATTCTGGATCGACATGGTACGGTTCTGGCCACGACTCAGGAGGTGGACAGTCTGTATGCGGTTCCGGTGGAGATCGAAGATCCTCTGAGCTGGGCGTGGCAGGTTGCGGGAATTCTCAATCTGAATGCGGATGAACTGTATCGGCGGCTGCTGGAGCATCGGGAGCGTCAGTTTCTGTGGGTGCAGCGACGGGTTGGTGAGGAGCAGTCTGAGCAGTTGCGGGCACTGGGGCTGAAGAAGGGCTCGTGGGGGCTGCGGCGGGAATATCTTCGTCAGCACCTGCAGAGTCCGTCAGCGGCTCACGTGCTGGGTCTGCGAGACATTGATAATCGTGGTCAGGGGGGGCTCGAAGAGGGCCTGGAGGAGCAGTTGCAGGGGAAGCCCGGAGAACGGGTGATGATGCGCGATGCGCGGGGCATGATTCTGGAAGTCGACTCGGATCTTTCCCGGCCACCGGTTGCCGGACGATCAGTGATCAGTTCCCTGGATCTGGGAGTGCAGCGGGAGACGGAGCGGGAGCTGGATGAGCTGATGCGGCAGTGGCAGCCGCGCGGGGCCTGTGCAATTGTGATGGATCCGGCGACAGGTGAGGTCCTGGCGATGGCCTCAAGGCCCGCGTTTGATCCGCGGCAATTGGTGAATGTTCCGGAGGAGGCGTGGAAGAACCTTGCGGTCTCAGCGGTTTTCGAGCCGGGTTCGACATTCAAGCCCATCATCGTGGCCGCGGCACTCCAGCAGGGACTGCTGCAGCGTGATGAGCTGATTGACTGCAGTTATGGTTTGTATCGCATGGGGCCGCGACTGCTCCATGACCATCACCCGTATGGCATGCTGAGCACTGCAGACGTGCTGGTGAAGTCCAGCAACATCGGGATGGCGAAAATCGGAGAACGGCTGGGACTGCAGGGACTGCATGAGGCTGCGGTCAGCTTTGGATTCGGTGCACCGACGGGGATCGAGCTGCCGGGGGAGCTGACCGGGCTGCTGCAGCCCCTGCACCGCTGGAACGTGTACTCCCTCGGCTCGATTCCCATGGGGCAGGAACTGGCCTGTACTCCGCTCCAGCTCATCACCGCTCATGCCGTGCTCGCCAATGGCGGACGGCTGATTCGTCCCACGCTGATCTGCCGCAGCGCTGACGGACAGACAGCGGCTGTGGATGGGGAAGTGGTCCGTCCCGGCGAGGATGTGCAGACGCCGCTGCTGAATCCCGAGCATGCGCGGTGGCTGGTCGAGGAACCGCTGCGGGACGTGGTGCTCCGCGGAACCGGAAAAGCAGCGCGCATCCCTGGCCTCTCCATCTTTGGAAAAACGGGGACCGCGCAGAAACACGATCCTGTAACCGGCACCTACTCAAATCGGGCCTGGGTCGTTTCATTTGTGTGTGGAGCACCTGCGGAACATCCCCGGGTGCTGGTGCTGGTGATGGTGGATGAACCCACTGCTCCGGGAATTCATTATGGCGGCACGGTCGCAGCACCGGTGGCGGCAAGGATTCTGCAGGCCGCACTCCAGCAAACGACGGTGTCCGAGTCGGTGCGGACAACAGCGGTTCCCGCATCGAGTGGCGTCCGGTAAACAGAGGCCCCGGGCCGAATTGATGAGCCGCCGGACGGCAGTCCGCGGGCAACGGCACTACC
>JBJTOM010000369.1:0-7393 GCA_046074585.1 Planctomycetota bacterium
CCGCCAATCCGCCTGGGAATCTGCGCGGTACCGCGGAGCTCTGAGAATAAGTGCATAGATCACGCTGAGGCCAGCAAAGTCGCTAGGGTAACGGCCACCATCGAGCCGCGTCCGTTTTTCGCTCGCGAGTGGCCGCCATGGGACAGAGCTTTTGGAGGGCAGTCAGCGCAGTCCACTGCATTCGATTCATCACGAGTTCCAGTGACCCCAGACCGAATTCTGCGTTTATCGGTGAACTTCTGGCGGGGTGATGGCGCCCGACGAACTCGTCGACCGGCGGTGGTCAGGGCACGGGCGTTACGTTTTCACCGGGGAAGTGAGCAGTGGCTGGGCGGAGGAGGGCGGAAACATTCACAGGTGGACGGTGCCCTGGCAGCATTCTTCTGCGGGCCCTTCCAGTTGCAGTGAACCATCCGTGTGCAGGTGGACGCGGAGTGGCCCGCCGGTCATCTGCACAAGCACAGGCTGCCGGGGATCAATCAGTGGAATGGAGGCGGCGGCCAGTGTGACGGCGCAGGCACCGGAGCCACAGGCCTGAGTTTCCGCGGAACCTCGTTCCCAGACACGCACCCGAAACGCATTCGGCTCAAACTGTTCGGCGAATTCGACGTTGGTTCGGTTCGGGAAGGCGGGATGATGTTCGATGACGGGTCCGAGCCGTTCGAGGGGCACATCGGACAGGTGACGAACGAAGAAGACGACGTGTGGGTTGCCGGGGTCAGCTTCGAGTGCCGGGTACAGCAACCCGGGAACATGGACATCGGGGAGTGATGTGGGGCGGGTGAAGGAGGCGGGTGGGGGCAGGAGTGGGGCGAGCGTTTGCGGAGTGGGGAGGGTGATGCGAACGGAGCCGGCGAGCGTGGATTGGGAAGTGGTGGTGAGGATTTCGGCGGTGATGCTGCGGTCCTGCATTTCAATGGTCAGACACCGGGGAGCCCGTCCGGCATGGTGCAGCCAGAGTGCCATGCAGCGGAGTGCATTGCCGCAGAGTGTGCCTTCGCTGCCGTCGGCGTTGAACATCCGCATGCGGGCATGGCAATCGGGCCGGGTGGAGGGCAGCATGAGCACCAGTCCGTCGCCGCCGACGGAGCGATGTCGATCGCTGAGTCGGTGGGCGAGTGCATCCGGGTGGGCTGGCGGGGGCTGAGTGAAGGCGTCGATGAACACGTAGTCATTGCCACAGCCGTGCATGCGAATGTAGCGCAGAATGGTCATTGGAGCGACCTTGTCATTCCAGTTCGTCTGCGGGCGTGGTTTGTTCGCTGAGTGTCCAGCGGAGGTACGCTTCGAGGAAGCCATCGAGGTCTCCGTCGAGCACGAGCGAGGGGTTGCCCTGTTTGTGTCCGCTGCGGACGTCCTTGACGAACTGGTCGGGATAGAGCACGTAGTTGCGGACTGTGAGTCCTCCGAAGCCAATCTTGGATTTCTCGCCGTGCCGCGCGGCCACTTCGGCTTCGCGTTTATCGAGTTCGATCTGGTAGAGTTTGGCGACGAGCATTTTCCGGGCGGTGGCGCGGTTTTGGTGCTGGCTGCGTTCGTTCTGGCAGGCGGCAACAACGCCTGTGGGAATGTGGGTGAGACGCACGGCAGACTCGGTCTTGTTCACCTTCTGTCCGCCCGCTCCCCCGGAACGGTACTTGTCCTCGCGAACGTCCTTCTCCCAGTTCACGTCGATCTCGAAGTCTTCGTCGACTTCGGGAACCACGTCGACTCCGGCAAACGACGTGTGTCGGCGTCCGGCGGAATCGAAGGGACTGATGCGGATCAGCCGATGATTACCGGTTTCGCCGCGGAGGTAACCGTAGACATAGTCGCCGCGGATGAGCAGGGTGGCGTTGCGAATCCCGGCTTCCTCGGCCGGAGACATATCGACCTCTTCCACCTGAAAGCCACGACGCTCGCCCCAGCGAATGTACATCCGCATGAGCATTTCGGCCCAGTCGGCGGAATCAGTGCCGCCTTCGCCCGCCTGGATGGTGACGTAGGCAGCGAAGGCATCTTCGGGACGTGACATGGTGGTCTGCAGTTCGACCCGATCGACTTCGGCGGTGAGCGTTTCGGCGGCTGTCCGCAGTTCTGTGAGCGAATCGGCGGAAGCCCCTTCGTCAGCGAACTCCATGAGTACCTGCAGGTCATCGGCGTCGGAGGCGAGTCTGCGGAGCGGTTCAGCCAGATTTTTGATGCGACGCAGTTCGTCCATCACTGTGCGTGCCCGCTGCTGGTCGTTCCAGAAGTCCGGGGCGGCCATGCGGTCATTGATTTCTGCAATTCGGGCTGTTTTGCCAGGCAGGTCAAAGACAGTCCTTGAGGTGAACGACGCGGCGGATGAGATCGTGGCAGTGACTGCGGAATTCGGGATCCATGGAGACTTTCAGACCGTGAAAGAGGTGGGCAGCAGGCGGAATTGATCCGCGGAGAAACTGTAGGAGGCTGCGGGGGGCTCAACAATTCCCGACAACGTGGAATTCAGACGAGTTCGCAAAATCCTGAAATCGGTTGCGAGGCGAGGGGATTCAGTGTCGGGGGTTGCGGATTTCAGCGAGGATCTTCTGTTCGAGCAGTGGGTCACGGCCGACGGAAACCCACCGTGAAGGTCCCGTCTGCCCCACGACCTGGCTGAGGTCACGATTGAGCGGTTGCGATTCGGAAAATGTCGCACCCCCTTCGTAATTTGCAGCCAGTCCCGGCAGGTCCTCAATCTCCTTATCGACGCGCACGGACAGCACCAGCGTGTTGTCCGTGGAACTTTGCAGCAGCACGACCACTCGCCGACGAATGGACTGCAGCGTGCTTTCCATGCGGTTCGACACCCCGACGGAATCGCCATGCCATGGTTCCAGCAGCCCGGAGCCGCCGCGCCAGGTGGTTTCAATCACACCCTCCAGTTTGCTTTCACGAGCCACCTGGAAGTGATTGCTGTTGAGCACTCGAACGGAGCGTTCCCACCATGCGTCCCGCTGCGATTCGTTCAGCCGGATTCCCGGACTGGCGGCTGTGGGGGAGACCAAAGGTGGCGACGTACAGCCACCGGCCACTGCCAGCAGGCAAAGCAGCGACGCCAGGGTGCTCCCGCAGACCGGGCCAGTGTGCCGCACCGGGAAAGGCTCCGAAAAGGGCAAATGGACACATCCGGGCCCCCAACAGACCCGCGACCGCAGTCTCGCAGGCCGGCTGGAATCGCTCAAGGTCGATTTTCCCGGTCGCTGCAGGCGGCAGAATCGGTATTATCGGAGATTCAGGTTGCGCAAAATGCCTCTTTTGCCCCGGAATTGCATGAAAATCCGCTTTTTTTCTCAGGCTTCAACGCACTTCCGCTGCAGCGTCCTTGACCTGACCCCGGAACAGTTGATAATCCCGGTCCCATTTCCCCCCCACGAATCCTCGGCCCCTGCCTCCTGCATACCATAGAACGCAGCACATGAAGCCTGAAGAAATCGCGGAATTCCGAACCATGCTCAAGCTTCTGCGAGCACGGCTCAGGGGTGATGTCGAACAGATTCGCGAAGAAGCACTCTCCGGAGCCGAATCGGGCAACGACCAGCGATCCTCCAATCACATGGCCGAAATGGGGTCTGATGCGTGGGACCTGGAATTCTCTCTGCAGCTGGTTGAAAGCGACCAGAACGTCCTCGAAGAAATCACTCACGCCCTCAAAAAACTCGACGACGGCAGGTTCGGACTGTGCGAAAAGTGTCTCGAACAGGGCCGTGGAGATGCCAAAGCCCGGATCGCCCGAGCTCGCCTGCAGGCCATCCCCTACGCAAGAAACTGCATCGACTGTGAACGGGAAAAGGAAAAACGGCGTTGAAACCCGCCTTCCCCCGAAACCGACTCCCCGCCTATCTCCTGCTGACCGTCCTGGGCACCCTCATTGATCTCGGCAGCAAGTCTCTGGTATTCACCCGCCTGGGGGGGGCGTTCCAAAGTACCGCCTGGCTTATTGACACCGCCTGGCTGCGTTTTGAACTCCACACCAGCCTGAACAAAGGCGCACTCTGGGGCATGGGACAGGGCCTCGCGCTCTGGTTTGCCGCCATCAGCGTGTTCGCTTTTGTCGCCATCAACTACTGGCTGTTCATTCGCGGCGCCGCCCGCAGCCTCTGGCTCACCGTCGCACTCGCTCTCGTCTCCGGCGGTACCCTTGGAAATCTCTACGATCGACTCGGACTCCACGGTATCCCCTTCCCCGGAGAACCCGGGGTCGCCTTCGCCGTCCGAGACTTCCTGCACTTCCAGTTCGGTCCCCTCGACTGGGCCACCTTCAACATCGCGGATTGCCTCCTCGTCGTCGGCTCACTCATGCTGCTCCTGCAGTCGTCCCGACAGGAAGCGCCCGGCCGCGATACTCAATGATCTGAATGAGTGGTCGGGGCGAAGCCGGGATGACGAAATGGTGTAAGCGGATGAATCCGGGCTGTTTTCATGGCATCGCCTGTGTTTACGCCGATCAGCCCGCCCCGATAGTGGTCCCGCTGGGATTCTGGCCGCGCGGACGTGCACCATCACCGGGGGGCTGAAAACGAAAACAGCCGGGGCATCCGATGGAAACCCCGGCTGTGGCATGCTGGAACCGCCTGGATCGCTATTTTTTCTCGAATTCCGCATCGATCACATCGTCATCACCACCGGTGCCACCGGGTTGGGGACCTGGTTGAGCGCCTGCGGGGCCGGCCTGCATGAACTGTGCGAGCCCCTGTGCGGCCTGGGCGAGTTCTGAGACGGCGGACCGGACTGCGGCAGGATCGCTGCCTTCTGCTGCGGCTTTGACTTTCTGGATGGAACTTTCGACGGCCGCTTTGGAAGCGGCATCGAGCTTATCGCCGTGTTCACGGAGCGTTTTTTCGGTTTGGTAGACGATATTGTGAGCTTCGTTGCGGGCGGTGGCGAGTTCCTGTTTGCGACGGTCTTCATCGGCGTGCGCCTCGGCGTCGCGACGGATGCGTTCGATTTCTTCCTGTGAGAGGCCGCTGGACTGTTTGATTTGCACGGAGTGCTGTTTGCTGGTGGCCTTGTCGCGGGCGGAGACGCTGAGGATGCCGTTGACGTCGATATCGAACTTCACTTCGATCTGCGGTACTCCACGGGGCGCGGGCTTGATTCCGTCGAGGGTGAATTCGTCGAGCAGTCGGTTATCGCCAGCCATCCGCCGCTCGCCCTGGAACACGCGAATGGTCACTGCCGGCTGATTATCGGCTGCGGTGGAAAACGTTTCGGTCTTGGTGGTCGGGATGGTGGTGTTGCGTTCGACGAGCACGGTCATGATTCCACCCTCGGTTTCCAGGCCGAGCGAAAGTGGAGTGACATCGAGGAGCACCACGTCTTTCACATCACCGGCGATGATGCCGCCCTGGATGGCAGCGCCGAGAGACACCACTTCGTCGGGATTGACGCCCTGATGAGGATCCTTGCCGAAGAGGTCCTTCACGAGCCGCTGGACTTTGGGGACGCGAGTGGACCCGCCGACGAGGACCACTTCGTGGATGTCGGACGGTTTGAGTTTGGCGTCACGGAGAGCGTTGAGCACGGGTTGGCGGCAACGCTCGACGAGCGGATCAATGAGCTGCTCAAATTTTGACCGGGAAATGCTGAGCTGGAGGTGCTTGGCGCCGGTCGCATCCGCGGTGATGAATGGCAGGTTGATGTCCGTGGTTTGCTGGGTGGAGAGTTCCTTTTTGGCTTTTTCGGACGCTTCCCGCAGACGCTGCAGAGCCATGGGATCTCTGCGGAGATCAATGCCGTGTTCTTTCTGGAATTCACCGGCGATGAAGTCAATGAGGGTTTCGTCAAAGTCGTCGCCGCCGAGATGGGTGTCGCCGTTGGTGCTGAGGACTTCGATGAGTTCGTTTTCGACTTCGAGGATTGAGACGTCGAAGGTGCCGCCACCGAGGTCGAATACGCAGATTTTTTCTTCTTTTTTGCGGTCAAGTCCGTAGGCCAGAGCGGCCGCGGTGGGTTCGTTGATGATGCGGGCGACTTCGAGACCAGCGATCTGACCGGCGTCCTTGGTGGCCTGCCTCTGGGCATCATTGAAGTAGGCCGGCACAGTGATCACGGCTTTGCTGACTTTGTGCCCCAGGTAGTTTTCGGCGGCTTCCTTGAGCTTTCGCAGGACGAGGGCAGAGATTTCGGGCGGTGTGTATTCCTTGCCGTGAACATTGACTTTGACGTAGTCGGCCGTCCCGCCAACCACTCGATACGGCACCAGCTTTTCTTCCGATTCCACTTCACGGTGACGACGCCCCATGAAGCGTTTGATGGAGTAGATGGTGTTTTGTGGGTTCGTGACGGCCTGTCGCTTGGCAGGTTCGCCGACAAGAGTTTCACCTTTGGAGGTGAAGGCGATGACGCTGGGGGTGGTGCGGCTGCCCTCCTGATTGGCGATGACTCGCGATTCGCCCCCTTCCATGATCGACACGACGGAATTGGTCGTTCCCAGGTCGATGCCGATGATCTTTTCTCCGGAGACAGCCATGAGAGGAATCCTTGTGGTGCGGTGGCCCTCGCCCGGTTTGGCGTGTGCGAGGGAATCGAGGGATGGGGATCGACGGGGACCGGAAACGTCGTTAGGTGTGCAGTCCACTGAGGAGACTGTCACGGATGCACTGATGGTGAGGACGGATGCAGTTTTTGTGCCAGAACCCAATTGCTTGACGTAAATACTTATTCGATAGCAGCTTACGAATGAAAAAGAAAATCAAGGGTGAAAGCTGCCGGCGAATTTGGCAGAAGTCTCACCAAACCCTTGAACAGCTGCTGCCATAGTGGCACCCCTGGATGATTGTGGGCAGCATGCCATATTGGCACCCAGGTTACTGGGCGGGGCATCGATTCTGGCAGGGCGTGTTGATACCCGTGGTGAAAGCGGGCTTCCGCATCGGGGCGACTTGACATGAGTGCCGTTGGGGGTTACAAGAGGAGGGCGGTAAAACCAGTGAGACAAAGGATCTTTACGGGGCCTCGTTGGGAGGGGTCGGCTGATCTGCGTCCGGGCGGGTTCTTTGGCACGCTTGTTCGTCAGGGGACATACCCCCGGTTCCGACCGCTTACTGGAGTGCAGCCACAAGCGAGGACTGGGTCGGGTGATGTCTAAGAAAGACGCAGCAAAGTCATCAGTGAAAAAGGTGTCCCGGAAAATTCCGGCTGCACCGGTTCGGGTGCGTCCGGCTTCACGCGGGGCGACGGGTTCAAAGGCACCGGCAAAGCCCCAGGCAAAGTCGAAGGTCGCGGCCCGTATCACGGTGGCCAAAAAGCCAGCGCCAGGAACTGCTGCGGTGGTGACCGGCGTTCCGCGTCCCCGCGGTGAGGCTCATCAGTCGGCTCCAGTGGCCAGTGCAGCTCCAGGGCTGCCACCGGAAATTGAACTGGCCCGCATTGACGAACAGCTTGTCTCACT
>JBJTOM010000370.1:0-2700 GCA_046074585.1 Planctomycetota bacterium
TCAGGCCAAACCGTCGACAGTTACCTCGCACTGTCTCCCTGCCATCAGTTTCTTGTGATCCTCACCGATGACGCCACACTCTGGTCATGGAACATCGCACAAAGGCAGTTTATTGATGGTATCCGACTGCAATATCCGTCCGGCGAAGCCCTGAAAGTACTCGGGTTCAGGCGGCCCGGCGAAAAAATCATCACCGCTCCCAACGGCCACCTGTTCATCCTGACCGCCCCCGATGGTACGGCGGCAAACTCAGTGCAGTTCGACCGCATTCAGGTCAGCCCCTCCGGACAGTTGTCTGTGACTGCGCATCTGAGTCTCCTGGGCCGAAACTCCGCAGACTGCAAAGACCTTGAAAACTGCGTTCGCTGCTTTCTGCCCGACCTCCAGAAGGCCGATGGCTCCGCAGACCTTGTTATCGGCTGGGACTCCAAAGACCAAAAACAGGCAAAACCTTCCGTGCGGGTCGTTACCGACTTCATTCCACCGTCAATTCCTCACGAATTGCCCGGAACAGAATGATCCCCGGTGACCACTGACCGCTCTTCCTGAATGCCATGGCGTTCCAGCAGTCGATAGAGCTTGCGACGGTGAATCCCCAGCATCCGGGCGGCCCGCGCCTTGTTCCCGTTCTGCTGCCGCAGAATCTCAACGATGTGCGCCTTCTCAAGATCCTCAAGACGAATCGAAGAGGATGGGACTGCCGCCGCGGAACGCTCAGGACTCGCCCAGCCTCGAGCCACTTCCACGGGCACCGCCGAAGGTCGCACCACACTCCCATTCACGCCCGACGATGCGTGGCCATTCATGCCACCCGGATCCCCCACTTCAGCAGGCAGATCGTCAATCGTAATGTGATGGTCGTTGGCAAGGATCTGGGCGCGGTCGACCGCATTCTTCAGCTGCCGTACGTTGCCAGGCCAGTGATAGCCGTCGATTGCCCGCACGGCCTGCTCACTGATCGTCCATTTGGGCCCCAGAAACTCACGCGTCAGCAACGCAATGTCACCGTCCCGCCTGCGGAGTGGAGGCAATTCCAGAGACATCACATTGATGCGGTAATACAGGTCCTCGCGAAATCGCCCCGCCGCAACCTCCTCCGCCAGATTGCGATTGGTCGCCGCAATCAATCGCACATCCACACGCCGCTCGCGATGGGAACCCACACGGCGAATCGATCCGTCCTCCAACGCCCGCAACAGCTTCGGCTGGAGCGATCCAGGTAACTCGCCAATCTCGTCAATAAACAGCGTCCCACCGTCCGCCACTTCAAACAAACCCGCCCGATCCTCGTTCGCCCCCGTAAATGCCCCCTTCCGATGACCAAACAACTCACTCTCCACCAGCTGCTCGGGAAGCGCAGCACAGTTGATCGTCACAAACGGACGACCTGCACGGTGACTCCGCTGCTGCAACGCCCGCGCCACCAGCTCCTTCCCAGTACCGCTCTCACCCTGGATCAGCACCGGCTTGTCCGTCGGAGCTACCCGGTCGATCAGACGGAAAACCTCCTTCATCCGCGCCGATTCCCCAATGATTCGCACCGGCGGATGCGATCGCTCAATGATCGCCTTCAACTGACGGTTCTCTCGCTGCAGACGACCACGGTCCCATGCCATCAGACACCGCTGCTCCAGCTCGTCCATCGGAAATGGCTTCGTCAGATAGTCGCACGCACCCAGCTTCATCGCGTTCACCGCACTCTCAATCGTCCCCTGACCCGTCAGGATCAACACCTCCGTCTCCACCTGCGATGACTTCAGACGCTCAAGCACCTCAAGACCGGTTAATCCCGGCATGTTCATATCCACAATCGCCACGTCAAACGTCCGCCGATCACACAACTCAAGTGCCTCGTGACCGTTCGCTGCCGCCGCCACCGAATGGCCCTTGCGAGTCATCCAGCGAGCACACGTCTCGCGAAAATCCGGGTCGTCCTCCACAATCAACAGACTGATCGAACTGCCACTCCCCATAACCCCTCCAAAATCGACTGTGGACGCCGAACCGTCATCCAATCTGCACTCCAGTGTGCGAATGTGCTCAATCGCACACTTTCAGCCAGGCCGCACACCAATTGAGCCAAATGCCATCACGAAATCCCCGATTTCTTCGGCAATCAGCCCCAGTTGCGAACGGCATTCCATAACAGACAGTCAATTTGCGAATTCCATCCCGGATGCACAGCCCTGCAGCCGCACAAACTCAGCCAGTTCGCCGTCGTTGAAGGGAGTCTTTCACCCGGATTCCGGCCGGGATCCAGCTGGTCATGGGCGTTGCGGCACCATCCACCTTTAGTGTCCGTCGCGGTCGGACTCCAACCCACGTAACAAGGCGTGCGGAGAATATCAATCCCCCGGTGAAGAGCAACTGAGCCGCCGGACGGCAGTCCGCGGGCAAGAGCACTGCCAGCGCATTCATGGGACGCCCCGGGGAAATTAAGGTGCGGAAACCGAGAACCCGGAGTTCACCCCTGCTCCGTCACGCGGGCGATCTCGGCCGCTGAGTCCCATACGTCCCATACGTCCCATATGTCCCATCACAAACCCGCGCAAAACGCTACCCCCGAGCCGCGCCCGTGAGGAAGCGGGAGACCCCGACGCCCCGGATGACGGTTCGAAGTGAGATGTGAGAAGTGAGATGTGAGATGTGAGATGTCACGCGTTTCCTTTGTCCCTGGTGCGGTCTTTTTTTTAACTCCTG
>JBJTOM010000371.1:0-1552 GCA_046074585.1 Planctomycetota bacterium
ATTACACGGCCGCTCCAGGCACATTGACGTTTACCGCCGGCGGTGCTGCCCCGCAAACCCGCCAGATCACGGTCAATGTCATTGGTGACCAGGTTGTGGAACTCGACGAAACTCTGTTCGCCAATCTCCTGAACCTGAACGCCGGTGGCCGCAATGTTGTGATCACCGACAGCCAGGGCGTCGGAACTATCCAGGCAGACGATTCCGCTAATCTGGCAGTAGCCGTCTCCTCTGCGAGACAATTCGAAGGTGCCGGAGTCCTTGTCGCAGTGACCGTGGATCTGGCCGTTCAGGGGGGCTTTGATGTGCTTGTCAATATGGCGGGCGTCGGAGCCACCGTCGTGCAGCAGGCTGAACTGGTGGACCAGATCAATCCGGACTTTTCAATTACGCTCAATCAGGCCGAAGCCGTTGCGGGAAATCCAAATACTGTCCGTCTGAGGTTCAACGGCGGTACCGTGGGCACCAACAATGCGCCGAACCTGACTCGAACCTTTCGGCTGGAGTTCATTCAGGACACAATCGTGGAAGGCGAAGAAGTCGTCCGTGCCGCCCTCGGAACTCTGACCGCTGCTGCTGCCGGCCTTGAACCTCGAATCAACGCCAGCACCACCGATGATTTTCGCGACGTTACGATTATGATCACCGAAGGTGCAAACCCAACCGACTCAGCCGCTGTCATCCTGACCCCCGCAGGGTCCGCCAGTAACCTGGAAAACAGTGGCCCTGTCACCTACAGGGCGACACTGAACGGAATTGTCGAGGGTGGCTTTCAGGTGGCAGGATTCACTGTGGTTGATGCTCAGTCCGGCCTTGTTCAGCGGACGGAAGGCGCAGCGGACTTTGGTTTCACCAGTGCACCACTGGCATTCCTGCCCACAAATGCCCACTTCGTGACGAATGGGACCTTTGCCGACTTAACCGTGACAATTGTGAACGACAACGTTGTGGAACTGGATGAGCAATATCAGGTAATTCCGGGGGCGATCACCGGAACAACCGCACCGTCATTCGATCCGTCGGTCGGCCCCGCGCGGATCTCCACACAGGGAGCCACTGGAACCATCGAGAATGACGATCTGCTGATCACGCTCACCCGCATCGTTGCTGATAACCCGCTGATCACCTCCGTTTCCGATTTCAATGCCACCCCGAACGCCCAGCCCCTGACCGAACCCACCAACAGCTATTCACTCCGCGAAGCCATTCTGCTCTCCAACGCCGCTCGCGGCAATCAGCGAATCGTTTTTGCAGATCGCCTCGCAGACGTCGGCAGCCTGACTTTTGCAGGGCAGTTCGCCACCGGCGTCGAGGTCGGAACAGTCACCCTGAAAGGCTCGCTGCCGACAATCACCGCCCCGCTGGAAATCATCGGCCCCACCAACAGCCGGCCCGCTGATATGCTCAAAATCCTTCCCGAGAAAATCACCGGCACCAATAATCGTCAGCCGTTCTCGCTGCTTGATGTGTCCGTGACCAGCCCGAATCCAAGTGATCGAACCGTTATTTCCGGACTCAATTTTACCGAAGCAGCCGGCGCCGGCGTCAGCGC
>JBJTOM010000372.1:0-3999 GCA_046074585.1 Planctomycetota bacterium
AACCCGGAAAAAACCAGTGTTTTTCCGGGTTCTGCGGTTTCGTTCGCGTCTTTGCGGGTAGTAGAAGTGCTCCGACAGGGATTCGAACCCTAGACCTACTGATTAAGAGTCAGTTGCTCTACCAACTGAGCTATCGGAGCGATTTTCTTCGGGCATGATAATACGGACAGGCAGGTCTGCAACTGGTTCGGGCGGATTTATTGGAATTTGGTGGATTCGTCGATAGCGGTGCCAGAGTTGTGCGATGAGCACGAAGGGGGCTGAGGTGACCAGGCAGGCGGTGTGGAAACCGGAGTCATTGAGGCAGGTGAAAGCGAAGATTGTGAGGAGTGCGGCGAGCCAGAGGAGTTGGTGTCGGAGCGGTGGGTTGGCGGCGAGCCGGGTGGCAGCCGGGAGCAGGGTGTGGTGCAGGAGTTCGGGGAAGCCGGGGATGCGGAGATCCGGGAGCAGGAAGGCCGTGTTGGCTGGTAATGCGTTGGCTGGTGTTGCGATGTCTGCGGGGGCGGGGAGTTGTGCGGGAGTCGGGCTGAGCTGATTTCGGGCCGCGGCGACGGAGTGTTCACCGGCGCGGACGGCTGCGAGAAATTCCGGGTCAGCAGCGAGTGTTGCGGTGAGTCGTTCGAGGCGTTGGAGTTCGTGTTCGAGTTGCTGCAGTTCGCGAGCGTGTTGTTGGTGAGCCTGTGCGGCGAGTTGCCAGCGGACGAGTCCGGGGGCGAGTTGGACGGCGGCGAGCACTGATGCGGCAGCAGCCAGGGTGACCCAGAACGCTGCTGAGAAAAAAATCGAGCCTGCAGCGTACCCTGGGGCAGCTGCAGGCCGGATTGCGATGTTGTTGCTGGAAGGAGGCTGCATAGGCACTGGGCCTGACGCTGCAGCCGTTTTGTCAGTGGATAGTTCCACCGTAGACGGCGGATGCGCCGAGGAGTTCTTCGATGCGAAGGAGCTGATTGTACTTGCAGATACGATCGGTGCGGCTGGCTGAACCGGTCTTGATCTGGCCGGTGCGGAGTGCGACGGCGAGATCTGCGATGGTGCTGTCTTCTGTTTCTCCGGATCGATGGCTCATGACGGCGGTGTAGCCATTTTCATAGGCCAGCTGGACGGCTTCGATGGTTTCGGTGAGGGTACCGATCTGGTTGACTTTAACGAGAATACTGTTGGCGACGCCACGAGCGATGCCTTCGGCGAGTCGTTTGGAGTTGGTGACGAAGAGGTCGTCGCCGACCAGTTGCGTTGTGGCCCCCAGTTTATCGGTCAGTTTCTTCCAGCCATCCCAGTCATCTTCTGAGCAGCCGTCTTCGATGGAGCAGATTGGGTAGCGGGAGGCCCATCCGGCGAGCAGGTCGACCATACCGGCGCTGTCAAGTTTGCGGCCGTCGATGGTGTAGAGGCCGGTTTTGGTGTCAAAGAATTCCGTTGCGGCGCAGTCCATGGCGATCTTGATCTGGCTGCCGGCCTGATAGCCTGCTTTTTCAATGGCCTGCATGATCACCTGCAGACCTTCTTCGTTGGTTTTGAGATCCGGAGCAAATCCGCCTTCGTCACCGACGGCGGTGCTGAGCCCTTTTGCGGCGAGCACTTTTTTGAGGTGATGGAAGATTTCAACACCGGCCCGGAGTGCGTCACTGAACGTGTCGAAGCCAAGCGGCATGACCATGAATTCCTGGATGTCGAGGCCGTTATTGGCGTGCGCACCGCCGTTGATGATGTTCATCATCGGGGCGGGCAGTCGATTGGCACCAACACCACCCAGGTAGCGGAAGAGTGACTGTCCGGTGTAACTGGCACCGGCGCGGGCGCAGGCCAGTGAACAGGCCAGAATCGCATTGGCGCCCAGGCGGGATTTGTTCGGTGTGCCATCTGCTTCCAGCATTGCGGCATCAATTTCGCCCTGCTCAGTCACATCGCGGTCCTGGAGGACTTCGCTGAGTTCGTCATTCACGTTTTGAACGGCTTTGAGCACGCCTTTGCCCAGATAGCGCTGCTTGTCTTCGCTGTCGCGGAGTTCGCAGGCTTCGTGAGCCCCCGTGCTGGCGCCGCTGGGAACCGCTGCACGCCCCATCGTGCCGTCCTCACAAATCACGTCCACTTCCACCGTCGGATTGCCGCGGCTGTCCAGAATTTCACGACCAACGACAGACATAATCAGAGGCGACATCGGCTGAAATTCTCCCAGGTAGCTGAATTAAGGATGTATGCGATCGTCCGCCGGGACTCCCCGGCCAACCGTTGAGGACTGCGCACGGGCGGGAGCATATCAGAATCCGCAGGCAACGCACCCATCCCAACCGACACACCTGCCAATCGTGGGAAACACTGCGGTTGCGGGCTCTCTTGCCACCCCCGCCGCGCCACCGTTCTGATCGCTCTGGATTTGCGTATTCTCTCGCGTGGCTCACTTGCGAGTTGGCAGGCGCGACGCAAGAATCCGCTGCCCCTGTTGATGATCCCGGCCACTCTCCCTTGCACTTTGCGTTGCCCCCCCGGGAATTTTTCCGATGGAACCATCTGAAGTCCAAAAAGTCGCCCGGCTTGCCCGGCTGGCACTCTCTGAAAATGAACTTCAGCAGTCCTGCGAACGGCTCACAGCAGTGCTCGACTACGTGCGGCTGCTTGATGAAGTCGACATCTCAAACGTTGAACCATTGCTTCACCCGTTGCCGCTTGAGAACGTCTTTCGGGATGACATCCCGGCCCCCTGTCTCAGCCCCCAGGCTGCATTGGCCAATGCCTGTCGCAGCGACGGCCAGTTTTTTCTCGTCCCGCAAATCCTCGCCGAAAAATAACTCCGCCCTCCTCAGACACCGCTGTCGCCCGCCTTCAACCTGCGTCAGAATTCTCATTTCCAACCCAATTCACGGATTCCCTCGCCGCTCGCCGTTTTTTTTCAGGCTTCCTGTGACTTCTGCCGACCCGCCACGTAAACTGTTCACAGCGACCGCGGCCCTCCCAGCTCTCTGACAGACGGAAACTCGCCATGCAATCCATCGTTTCGCCCCTGTTCAACAGCCTCTCTCTGGCGTGGGCCCCCGGCTATTTTGAACTGCTCATTTGTCTTGGCATTGCCCTCCTGCTCTTCGGAAACCGACTGCCCGGCACCATGCGATCGCTCGGCCAAAGCCTCAATCAGTTCAAGAAAGGCATGCGCGAAGGCGAAGAGGACTCCGCCACGTCTGATCGTCTTCAGTAACCGCCCATTCGGACGTCTTCTCCACACCATTCGTCCCCACCAGGACCTCAGTCATGGGATTTCTCCCCGGCATCGGTACCTCCGAAATGATGATCGTGGGGGTGATCGCGCTGCTGCTGTTCGGCAAAAACCTTCCCGGGGTCGCTCGTAACCTCGGTAAAAGCATGGCCGAACTCAAAAAGGGACTCTCCGGTTTCCAGGAAGAATTCCGCAACGCCACCCGCGAAGTCGAACGCTCCGTCGCCTATTCTCCCCCTGCTCCCTCACTCACTCCGCGGACCCCGGTACCTGATCCGCCGCGACCAGCCTCGACTGTCGATCAAACCAGCGGGGCTGACGATTTCACGGCCCCCCGGTTCGAACTTGACTGATCCCCCCCCCACCCCGAAAACGCTCTGTCTCTTTCGGACGTGTCATGCCTTCCGCACAGGTCGCCCCGTTCGCGGTCAACTTCCAGGACGTACTCAGCGCCGCCGACACAATCGGGACTGTCATTCGTGCCACTCCGGTCGTGCCAGTCGAAAATTTCCCCGATTGCTCCGCCTCCAGACTCTGGCTGAAATGCGAACACCTCCAGCTGGGATTCGCTTTCAAGGCTCGCGGTGCCTTCAATGCAGTCCTCAGCCTTCCCCCTGCTGACGCTGCCCGCGGCGTGGTCACGCATTCGTCCGGCAACCACGCCGCCGCGCTGGCCCGCGCCGCCATCAGTCGCGGAATCCCCGCTCATATCGTCATGCCCGCCAATTCTGCGGCCGTCAAGCTCTCTGCCGTTCGCAGCCTGGGAATTCAACCGATTCTCTGTGAACCCA
>JBJTOM010000373.1:0-20679 GCA_046074585.1 Planctomycetota bacterium
CTCTGTGGCGGAGTGGCTGCTGACGAGCATGGTCGCCTGCTAAAGTAAGACTGTCTCGATACCAAGTTTACTTTGGACAGTGCGACTGAGCGTTTCGCGGACGATTTCGATACAGTCTGCTGCATCACATCGACACGGCGAGTGTTCATCGACTGCTGGGGCAGCTGTCACGGCTGCTGACGCCGGATGGACACGTACAGATCGTGGATCTGGTGCTGCCGGAGCGGCTGTCAATCCCACGGGGACTGGCGCTGGCGGATCGGGGAGACTATGCGCGGCCCCTGGAGGAATGGCGAGGCATTTTTGAGCAGCATTTCCGGCCTGTCGTGTTTGAACCGTTTTCGCTGCGGCTGGCCGGTGTTTCTCTGTGGTCACTGGTGTACTTCAAGGGAGCCACCCGATGATGCCGGCGGACGAATTTGAGTCGCTCATTTCCACGCTGCGCGGGAATTCGCAGGCGACAGAACCTCTCGGCCTGCGACCCGTGAATCTCACCGTGGCCATACCGGTCTACAACGAAGAATCCAACCTGCCCGAATTGTATCGACGCCTGAAGGCAGTGCTCAGCCGAATCCCCGGTCGACACCAGCTGCTGTTTGTAAATGATGGCAGCCGGGACGGAACGGCCGATCTCCTGTCTGCGATGGTGCTCTGTGATCCACAGGTGAAGGCGGTGCACTTCGCGAGGAACTTCGGGCATCAGGCGGCATTGTCTGCGGCGCTGGACCATGCCGACGGAGATGCTGTGGTGCTCATGGACGGGGACCTGCAGGATACGCCGGAGACGATCCCAAGGTTTGTGGCTGAATATCAGCGGGGTTTTGACGTCGTTTACGCGATCCGCACAAAACGCAGGGAAGACTGGCTGCTGCGGACTGCCTACGCCGGATTCTACTGGCTGATTTCAAAAATCTCTGACGTGGATCTGCCGCAGGGTGCTGGTGACTTTGGTCTGATGTCTGCTCGGGTGCTGCGGATTGTGCGTGCCTGTCCGGAGCGGCACCGCTATCTCCGCGGTCTGCGTCGCTGGGCTGGTTTTCGGCAGACCGGCATCGAAGTGGAACGGGACGCGCGGTTTCGGGGCGAGAGCAAATACAGCTGGCTGAAACTTTTTCGGCTGGCTGCCGACGGCATCTTTTCCTTCAGCGCTGTGCCGCTCCGCGCCGCTTCGTGGATGGGAATGCTCACCACTGGCGGAGCGGCAGCCTTCACCCTGTACGCCACGATCGCTCACCTGTTCCTCAGCCGTTCACCGCAGGGCTTCACGGCACTCATTACCGCCATCACATTTCTGGCTGGCGTGCAACTGATCTTTCTTGGCGTGATTGGCGAATACATCGGTCGCATCTACGAGCAGGTGAAGCAGCGACCTTTGTATCTTGTGGATCGCGTTGAATGCTCGGACGAAGATCCTCTCCAGTTTTCACCATCGAATGTCAGGCCACAGCATGCAGAGCGACTACGCACAGCAGTATCGGAACCTGTATCAGCAGCACTGGTGGTGGCGCGCTCGGGAACGAGCCATTCTGACTGAGATTCAACGGCTGGGTTTCCGCGAGACCGGCAGTCTGCGGATCCTGGATGTGGGCTGCGGGGATGGGCTGCTGTTCAACAGCCTCGCCGGCTTTGGCCGTGTCTTTGGCGTGGAAGCAGACGAAACGACGCTGGCAGCAGACAGCCCGTGGCGACCGCAGATTTACTGTCAGCCATTTGATGCCGACTTTCAGCCCGGACAGACGTTTGACCTGATTCTGATGCTGGATGTTCTTGAACACCTTGCGGAACCGGAAGCGGCCCTCGAACATGCCCGGAGACTGCTGAGCCCCGCGGGGCGTCTGCTGATTACGGTACCCGCCCTGAATGCACTCTGGACCACACACGATGACGTCAATCATCACTATCTTCGCTATGACCGCCAGTCCTTTCGCTCACTCGCCCGTGCAGCCGGAGTTGACGTGCTGGCGCTGCGATACTTCTTTCACTGGACATGCCCGATCAAGCTGCTGATCCGGATGAAGGAACGGCTGTGGACAACGCGTCCGGAACCGCCACGGGTGCCGCAGAAGCTGATCAATCAAATGTGTCTGGCGCTGTCCTGTGCGGAGCAGACGCTGACAGGCCGCCTGCGGCTGCCCTTCGGATCAAGCCTGCTGGCTGTGGCTGCACCACCGTCTCTGACCTGACCGGACGCCTGGCATCAGCCCAGGGGCCTTGACTTTCTGGCAAGAGGGGGCGCCGGGAGGGCGAAGCTCCTGCTGAGCCGCATCCCTGCCGCGAAGACTGCGGCGATCCCCGCTCCTTCGCAAAATCGCTGGGAATCACTCACAACGCCGACAGAATTCGTTCGCAGGCGTCGGATTTGTTGAGCGCGTAAAAGTGGATCCCGGGGACGCCGCTGTTGCGCAGTTCTTCACACTGCCTTACAGCGTGCTCCACGCCGATTTCAAACTGCGCGGTGGAATCTTCCTGAACGGCTTCGAGACGTTTGGCGAGATCTTCAGGGAAGACGGTGCCGCACATGGAGGTGATGCGGCGAATGCGTGCGAAGTCGGTAATCGGCATGATGCCGGGCACGATGGGAATACGAATTCCCAGCTGATCACAGCGATCCCGGAAACGCAGGAAGTTGTCATTCACAAAAAACAGCTGGGTAAAGACTGCATCGGCACCGGCATCGACTTTGCGTTTGAGATTGGCAAGGTCAGCATCGAGCGAAGGGGCTTCCAGATGTTTTTCCGGGTAGCCGGCAACGCCGATCCCCATCTGCGGGAAATGCTGCCGGATGAGTGTCACCAGTTCGTTGGCATGCTGCAGACCTCCTGCGACCGCCTGAAATGCATGCTGGCCTGCCGGCGGGTCTCCGCGGAGTGCCATGATGTTGTTCACGCCGGCTTCCGTGGCGCTGGCCAGCCATGCTACCAGATCCTGAATTGTGGCGCCGACGCATGTGAAGTGTGCCATGGCCGGGAGCGACAACAGGCGACGGATTTCGCGGCACCATGCGAGGGTCCGGTCCTGAGTGGAGCCGCCGGCACCATAGGTGCAGGAGAGGAAGGCGGGCTGAAATTTCTGCAGGGTGAGCAGACTGCGCTGCAGGGCTGCGTCCCCCTCAGCCGTCTTCGGCGGAAAGATCTCGATCGACAGCACAAACCTGCGGCTTTGAAACACGTCTGCAAGATGCATTGGCCACCTTTATCCGGAAACACGCACGACACGATGGAAATGCAGCTCCACCTCGCGGTCCACCACTCGACGCACACCCTCCAGCAGGCACTGCGGCTCGTGATCCGTCTCACCGACCCGCTTGACGTCCTGGAGCGATGTGCCTGGAGGCACACTGAACGCCGCCTGGTAAATGATCTGATTGCCCGCATCCAGTTCCGGCACAATGAAGTGCACCGTCGCACCAAAGCACAGCATGTGGTGCTGCCAGGCGTCTTCGTAGGGACGGAATCCGGGGAATGGAGGGAGCAGGCCGTGGTGCAGATTGATGATTCGCCCGCCAGCGAATTTCCAGCAGAGTTCTGCAGGGAGCACACGCATGTAGCGGCCGAGAATTACGTAATCGATCTGGTGTTCGTCAATCGCTGCTTCGAGCAGTCGGTAATCCGGATTGCCCTGCGGATCACCAATCGACAGCCAGGGCACGGAAAACTGTTCGGCGATGCTGCGGCAGGAATTGCGGTTGCCGGCCATGAGCGCGATCTCGGCGCGAAGCCGCCGGTCCCGCACTGCCCGCAACAGCGCCAGCGGGGGTTCTGTGCGGTAGGTCGTACAAATGGCCAGACGTGGCACACGGGCATGTTCGTCCCGTGACCAGACCCGCACCTGCAGTCCTCTTTGGCTGCCAATCCGGAGCAGGTCCTGGCGCAGTTCGCTGATGGAAGCACCAGTCCACTCGATTCGCATGAGCATTGCGAAGAGCCGCTCGGAGTCGCGGTCGTACATCTGGATTTCAGCGATATTCGCGCCGGCACCGGTGACGTAATGCACGATGGGATCTGCGAGTCCCCGATTATCCGGGCCAACCGCCGTGATGATGACCTGCATGCCGCTCCGTTCTGAAAATGATGCACACGGTGAACTTTGATCACTTGATGGCGCAGCATATCACAAAAGCGAAGGAAAACCCGGATTGACTGGTGAATTTCAAACATCGGAAGGGGAAGACTCTGACGCCACCGGTACCCGCCGCAGCATGAGCCAGGCGGTGGGCAGCGTGACCAGCAGCATTCCGGCAAAGGACCACACCCCGGGACGCCGTCCCCACAGTGACATTTCGAGGAGCATTGCAAACACCACCTGTGACAGCCCCACCACGCTCACCCGCGCCGGTGCACCCGAAGCAAAGGCCCGTGTGAGCAGCAGCTGTCCGGTCGTCGCCGCCACCCCGACCCCCAGCAACAGCCCGCCAGCCGTGAACGTCACCGGAGCCTCCGCGAAAAAACCACTCCCCGAACAACGCGACTGAACGCCCAGCGCCACCGCGACAATCACTGTCGAAACCGCCGAAAAATGCACCACGACAGCACTCGCAGGCAACCCCTTCAGGCGATGCAGTCCCATCAGCGCCACCGCACTGGTCACCGATCCGGTCATCGCCGCCAGCATTCCCGGGCCAAAGGAGACCGGAAACGACTGCTGCATCACCGCCACCCCGCAAATGCTGCACCCCACACTCAGCCACACGTCCCGCTCCGGAAATCGGCCCAGCATCGGCCATGACAGCACTGCGATCCACACCGGAAACATGTTGGTCAGTGTGAGTGCATCGGAGACGGGCAGGTGCGACAGGGCGTAGAAATTACAGAGCACACTCAGACTGCCCGCAAGACTGCGGATCCAGAGCGTTCGCGGGCGCAGGAACACCAGCGGAGTTCGCTCCCAGCCGGCAAGACTGGCGGCGATGAGCAGTGCAAGTGCGGATCGGGCCAGCGCCACCCACTGCCAGCCACAGTGCCCGTCGGCCGCATGCGCAAACAGACCCATCACAGCAAATGCCATGGCACCGGCAAGCATGAGCAGATAAGGACGCATCAGAATTCCGAATCCAAACCCCGTGACCGATCCGTACCGTCCGACCACACCCCTCAACTATGCAGCCGAACCAGCTGCCGCCGCACGTCGCTTCTGCCATCGCTGCCATGTCGCCCGACAGGGCGCGGAAAACGCAAAAAAACAGAACAGCACCGGCAGCGCCAGCTCTCGCACGACAAACACGAGCACCAGGCTGAAGACAATCTGCAGAATCTGGCGACGACTCCGGCGGCCCCGAACCAGCTGATTGAAAACATGGGCATACCGCAGACGCGAGACCATCAGAATTGCGGTCGCCAGTGTGACGACAGGCACCAGCACCACCAGTGCCGACCAGATCCACCGCGAGGAATCTGCCGCAGCTGCCAGAGGTCCGCCAGCACCCAGCTGCGCCTTGAGCTCTTCAAGGCCAATCGGCAGTGACGCGATCACGCCCGCTGCCGCAGGCGATGGCAGCCCGCTGAAAAATTCGTGCGAATCCTCATCGTCCGTCTCCACATTAAATCGCGCCAATCGCAGGATCGCACAGGTCATAAAGAGCACTGCGATGGCCCACAGGAGACGCGGATGAAACTGAAACGGAGCCACAGCAATCGTATCCATCAGATGATGTGCCGGATGCGACAGCTGCAGAAAAATGAAGGCGGGCGCAAGACCAAAACTGATCGCATCGCAGAGGCTGTCCAGCTGAGCTCCGAAGTCAGACGTTTGATTGGTCAGTCTCGCTGCACTTCCGTCCAGCATATCAAACAGCATCGCAAGAAAAATCAGCTGCGAGGCCGTGATCAGCTCACTGCCCCCGAAATGCTCAGGACCCACCTTCGCCGTGATCGTGATGGCCGCAAAACCGCTGGCTGCATTGCACAGCGTCAGAAGAGTTGGCAGGACCGCGAAGACTTTTTTTCGCCTCAGGCCCGCTCGTGTCACCACAGGTTCCACCGACATTGTACCACACCCTTCAGGGAGTTCCCTTGACCGTCGCGCCCGGCACCGTCGCGCCCGGCACCCTCGCATAAGTCGCCAGCACCGTGGAACCCGCTCGAACCTTGTCACCAGGCCGCACACGGATCTCCAGACCCGCCTCATATGGAATCACCAGCTCCGTGCGACTGCCCAGCTTGATCATCCCAAACTGCTCTCCCCGGGACAAATCATCTCCTGGTTTCAGCCAGCAGACAATCCGCCGCGCGATGGCACCGGTGATCTGACGCACAATCATCCCCCGCCAGGGAGCAGCCGACTCTTCGAGGTAAACCGCCAATTGCTCGTTTTCGCGTGCAGATTCCGGACGCAGGGCGTTGAGGTATTTTCCGGGGCGATAGCGGAGTCCAACGACTTTCGCGGCTACCGGTGATCGGTTGATGTGCACATTGAAGATCGACAGGAAAATTCCGATCTTTCGAGCCGGACCGCCGACGTAGTCGTCGAATGGGAGCTCTTCAACTTCCACGATTGTGCCGTCTGCAGGAGACACCACTGTACCAGGCTCGACAGGGATGCTGCGATTTGGATTGCGAAAAAACCACGCGATCAAAATCCCCACGACCCCCGCAACGATGCTGAGCAGTCCCCAGAACCATGACCATCCCCCCACGGATCGACTCCACAGCCCAGCCGACACACCGCACATTGTGGAGGCCATCAGTGTCATCACCAGCAGTTCAGCCAGCCCCACTCGAGCAAACGGCAGGCTGTCACGCCAGCGAAAAGGGTCGTCCCCGGCATCCCAGTGCCATCCTCCCTGATTGCGGTGGAACTTCAGATCCCGCGGGTCCAGCACGTCATGGGGACAGGGATTGAAGTCTCCACGTCGACAGGCGGCCATCTTCTGAACGTAGCCACGGCAGAAGGTTTTGAGCAGACGCCGACGCACTCTGCCCCAGCATTGCTCCAGACGGATGATCACGCCACCACCCGGCTGAATATCACGCAGCTGCGAATCCATCGGCCACAGCTTTCGCCGCAGGTCCGCTGCCGTTTCTTCCCCTCGGACGCTTCCCGTCATCGTCTGTCCCGGTGTCAATTGCCGTCTGTTCTGAGTTTGCCGACAGACGATCTGCCAGGCCCGGGCGGATTATCGAACAATCCCGGCAGAAATCCAGCCCGCAGCTTTGGCTCACCGCGTGTTGAAGGATGTTCGCGGATCCTCCGACTGACGATACGCCTCGCGATCCGTCAGCTGCACCTTCAGGCGCACTCGCCGACCACCTCGAATCAATTCCATCTCAACAGCTGTCCCCACCTCAGACAGACTCACCAGATTGATCAGATGGTTCTCGTCCTCAATCTCCACCCCGTTGAAGCTGACAATCACATCATCCATCCGCAGCCCCGCACGATTCGCCGGGCTGTTCTGGACGTTGTACACCCGCAGAATTCTGGCCCCGCGACTGCGTTCCAGGCCCAGTCGCTGCGCTGTGGAAGGGCTGAAATCGTTGTCCAGCTCAACTCCCAGATACGCCCTGCGGACCCTACCGTGAATCACCAGCTGCTCAAAAACCTGCTCCGCCAGCCGGCTCGGTATACTAAACCCGATTCCCTCGTTCCCGCCACCGTTCGAGGCGATCGCCGTGTTGATGCCGATGACCTGGCCCCGCACATCAATCAGCGGACCACCACTGTTCCCCGGATTGATCGCCGCGTCTGTCTGCAGAAAGTCCTGATTCGTCACCGAATGATCCGCCGCCAGCGATAAGTCCCGACGTCCCTTGGCACTGACAATTCCCAGTGTTACCGATTGACTCAAACCAAACGGACTTCCCACCGCAAGCACGAAATGGCCAATATCAACACTCTCGCTGTCACCCCACGCTGCGGACACTTCGCCACTGTCAGGAATCTGCAGCACCGCCAGATCACTCTCCGCGTCCCGGAACACACGCTGCGGATGCACACTGGTGCCGGTATGCAGCACAACATCGATGGCAGCCGCTTCAGCGCCCCGCACAACGTGCTGATTCGTCACCACGTACAGTCCACGCGCTGCAGGGGTTCGCATGAGCACCCCGGAGCCGGTTTCCTCCACGCGACGCTCGTTCTCAAGCCGCACCGCCTGAATATGCACAACAGATGGCACCACCCGGGATGCCACGTCAGAAATGTGTTCCTCAATCTGCAGCAGATTCAGCCCCGCTGCCCCCAGCCCAGGCTCCGTGACCCCCTCGCCCGGCACCGCCCGTGCAGACTCCCATAACGGCAGCGAATCCAGATGCCCCCCCGCTGCAAGCCCCAGGGAGAGCACCGATACCGTCTTCAGCCACGATCCACTCCAGCGCGCCATTCGAAAACTCTCCGACGGAAAGCCTCTCGTTACCCGGCGCGGATCCTTCCGCCTCCACCGTCCCACACATCGACTTTGTGTTTTCCAGATCGCAAATTCTTTTCGGCGGTTTCTGCTGAATCCTCCGTGACAGCAGCCAACACCGCTGACAGCCGTGACAGCCTGCATCGCATCAACAACCGCTGCAGAACTCCCAATCCGCACCCCCAATCTCCCCAGTGACCGGCCGGATCAGGTTTTCCGATTGTCAATTCATTCCTGGTTTCGGGACTCAGGCAACCTGAACGCCAAGCCCTGAAGGGCCGTCGTTGCGTTCTGGCCACACGGACGCAACGCATCGTGTCCCCGTCCGGTCACTGCCGATCGCCAGTAAAAAGCCGCACCGGAGCGGATATCGCCTCGCAGACACCCGGCCCCACAGGCCACGAATTGCAACATCCAAAGCAGCATCCATGGACAAAAGACAACAGACTGCACCTTTGTGAAGGATCGACAAACTGAACGATCGTTCCGCAAAACCCTGCGTTTCGGATCGCAAAGACTTTGTCGCCTGAAAAGGCCCTGCTTACTCTGACGGCCACGCAGGCTCTCGCCACTGCGTTGCAAACGTGTAACACCGGCCACCGCCGGCCGGAAACGGCTGCAGACGTTCAACGGCCGCTCTGATGTGCACCCATCTTTGCCCCCGTCCCTCAGCTCTTCAATAAACCATGGAGATCACAGCATGAAATCGCTCTCAAAGTCCTCCGCGTCCGGGAAGCTTCGCGTTCAGGCCTACATCGGCGCCTGCACGGCATGGGCCGCGAGTGGCCATCAGGCCGTCGCTGATCCTGTCTATGGATTTTTTGACTCCGGTAATCCGGTCACCATCAACGCTGAGCTGTCTGACCGCAGCTGGGTACTGGGAGATGCCGGAGACTTCAATTTTATTCTGGATCCCCGCGATGTGCCGGGACAGAATCCGAACAACGGCTCCATCTTTGCAGCTAAATTTGATGAAAATGGTTTCGTTCCGACCGAGCTGAAGTTCTCGACAATTGGCACCGCCGTACAACTCTCAGCCGGTTACTTTACGGATTACTATTACGGGGCTGCCCTGAGACGTTATGTCGAAGGAGAACAGATCGACGGAGCTGCTATCCTGGGTGCTGGCGGTGCCACGGATTACACCGCCGGCTATCTGTTTCAGTTTGACCAGCCAACAGGCTCCGCGCCAAACGGAAACTTCAATACTTCAAACCCCAACTTTGAAGGCTTTGTCGGGTTCGCCTTCCGCACTTCACCAACCGATCCCATTTATTCCGGGTGGATCTACATTCAGGGAATCGCCGGGGATTACTCAAGCTACGATATTCTTGACTGGTACTACGCAACGGGCACAGTCAACGCCGGCGATGGGCGACCGAGTAATCAGCCACAGGAAACAGTTCCGGAACCTTCCTCCCTCGGACTTCTCGCCGCTGGCGCTGCAGGTCTGCTCCGCTACCGTCGCCGTCGCCGTCCCAGCGAATCTGTCGAAGCCCAGCCCGCGGCGTGACGACGTCACCAGACCCCCCACTCCATCGACTCCGTCCCCATTCACCCGGACCCACAACATGCTCGAACGTCCTGTTCCCAAAATCGTTCTCATCGGCTGGGACGCTGCCGACTGGAAAATCGCTGATCCGCTCCTGGCAGCCGGCAAAATGCCGAACCTCCAGCGACTCATCGCCAGCGGCGCACGTGGCAACCTCACCACGCTCTCACCCGCGCTCTCTCCCATGCTCTGGACCTCCATCGCCACCGGAAAACGTCCTTTTCGACATGGAATCCTCGGTTTCACCGAACCCGATCCCGGAACACCCTGCGGCGTCAGGCCCGTTTCCGCCCGGTCACGGTCCACACGAGCCCTCTGGAATATCCTGCAGCTGGCCGGCATGCGTTCCAATGTCACTGCCTGGTGGCCCTCCTTCCCGGCAGAACCCATCAGCGGCTGTATGGTCGCCGGTGAATTCCTCGACCCGCCACCACCGGGCCAGCAGGGATGGTGTGTTCCTTCAGGATCGGTGCACCCACGACGCCTGATCGAATCGCTCAGAGAAATTCGGCTGCATCCGGAGGAACTCGACGAATCCATTCTGCAGATGTTCATACCGGACTTCAGGAAGCTGGATCCCGCGCACCCGCTGCTGAGCAAACTGGCTGCCGCTCTCGCACAGGCTGTATCCGTTCAGGCCGCTGCCACCGCCCTGATGCAGCTGGAACCCGCCAGGCTGAATGCCGTCTACTTCAACGCCATTGACCAGATCTGTCACCAGTTCATCCGCTTTCACCCCCCTAAGCCCGCATGGATCCACGACGCGGACTTCAGAATGTTCTCCGGCGTCGTCGAGGCTGTCTATCGCTTTCACGATCTGATGCTCGGCTACATCATGCATCTCGCCGGTCATGACTCCGTCATCCTCCTCGTCTCTGACCATGGATTCCACTGCGATCACCGCCGCGTTCCCGACACTGCCGGGATCGGGGGACCAGCCACCGAACATCGTCGACAGGGAATGCTCGTGATAAGCGGTCCGGGGATCCGCGCCGGAGAAACTCTTCGCGGCGCGTCCATTCTCGATATCACCCCCACCATCCTGCACCTGCTCAACCTGCCGGTTGGCAGTGATATGGACGGAGTCCCCATGCTGAACGCGCTGGAGGATTCAGCCCCCGTCAAAACAATCCCGTCATGGGATGTGCTCGAAGGCGAAGATGGAAGCCTGCCCCCCGAAGACGAGACAGACGCCCAACCGACCGCAGCTGCCATGGACCGCCTGATTGAACTGGGATACGTGGCTGCACCCACCGGCGAAGCACGGCATGATTACGAAGTCTGCCTCAGGGAACGCGAATATAATCTGGCACTGGCCTGGCTGGATGCGTCCTGCCCCGTCAATGCTGCCTCCATCCTCGAACCGCTCGTGGAAAACCATCCCGACGAAACACGATTCCGCTTTACACTCGTCCAGACTCTGCAGGCGCTCGGCCGAACTGAAGACGCTGCCGGCTTCCTGCAGCAGGCCACCATCAGTGACGCATCATCAGCAATCCACGCCGACTCACAGCGCCCCACCGGCCATGCCGGTCCGGCCTTCAGCCCCGCACTCGCAGAATATCTCCGAGCCGGCCAGCTGCTGTCAGCAGGTCAATTCAAGGAGGCCCTCGCACCCCTGCAGAATGCGCTTCGCCAAAGCCCCGCAAATACGCTGCTGCTCGCACGTCTTGGCGTTGTTCAGGCGCGACTGCGGAACTATCCGGAGGCCAACGATGCCTTCCGCAAAGTGCTCACCATTGAACCCGATAACATCAACGCTCTGCTGGGAATGGCCCGCAGTATGCTCGCTTCCAGAAATCCCGGACAGGCCCTGCACTATGCTCTGGATGCGATTGAGCTGCAGCACTGTACCGCCGATGCTCACTACCTGCTGGCCGTCGCTCTCATCCGCCTTCGCCGTCCCATGGAAGCCGTCGAAGCCCTGAAAATGACAATCGCCCTGAACCCTGCCCACCTCACTGCACTCCAGCGACTGGCGACGCTTGTTGAAAATCGCCTTGATGACCATGCCTGGGCCGCCCGACTGCGGAGTCAGATCGAAGAAGTCAGGGAGCAATTCCAGACACGAGCCGTGAGTCCACCGCAGCTCAAAAATCTGCGGCCCGTTCGTCGCTTCGCAGTGGCCGCCAGCCGACCAGCCATCGAACAGCATCCCGAACTGCCCAGAACTCTGCCCCGCCCCCTGCGCGAATCCATCCTTGTCGTCTCCGGACTGCCACGGTCCGGAACCTCCATGATGATGCAGGTGCTGAAGGCAGGAGGCGTCTCGGTTGTTGCCGATGAATTTCGTCCGGCTGATGAAAGCAACCTGGCCGGTTATCATGAAGATCAGAGAGTGACTCGACTGCACCTTGATAATTCCTGGATTCCATCAATTAAAGGCCGCGCAGTTAAGATCGTTGCGCCCCTCGTCAGATACCTTCCACTTGTTCCTGATCTGAGCTATGGTGTGATTCTGATGCTCCGCGATATCCCGGAAATCCTGCGCTCTCAGCAGGACATGCTGACGCGTCTGGGACACGCCCCGGACAGCCTTGCCGCAGAACAGATTGCTGCCGCGTGGCGTGAACAGTTAAAAACTCTGAGAAGACTGCTGGCCGCCCGCAATATTCCAGTACTGCCACTGGAATACCGACTGTGCCTGCTGGATCCGCACGGTACCGCCGAAGCTGTACGCAGGTTTATCAATGCTCCGCTGGATACACTGGCCATGGCGCAGGTCATTCAGCCGGCACTGGCAAGACAAACCCGAATCGAAACCCCCACGTAAGCCCAATGGCCCTGAAGTTCTCTGAAACAACAGGCCATCACTCGGGAGGGCGAGGCTCACGCAGAGCCGTTGCATGCTGGTTTGCGTGATGAGTGTTCGCCGGTGAGCCTGGCAGCCTTCAAAACGAAAAAAAAGGACTGGCAATCAAGCCAGTCCTCTGTTGTGCGATGATGAATGCCGGGAAGACATCAGCCCATCTGGAGCGATGCCACCAGGCCCAGTGCTTCCCGTGCCACGGACAGGTCGCCGCCGGATGCCTTGAGCAGATCGCGGGCTGCCTGCAGGCTGGCCATCATATCAGCAGCCGGAGCGGTCGCTGACGGGGTGACGGTGGGGGCTGCAGGAGCAGTCACAGGCACCCGCGGACGACGCGCCAGCAACGCTTTTTTGCGAGGACGACGGGCCAGAACCCGGGTGAGTCCCAGCTTGCGCCGAGCATTCGCGAAGGCCACCTGCACACTGTTGGTGTTGAACGTAATGTTCGGGAATTTTTCTTTAATCACCGTGAGCACTTCAGGGCCGCGAATGGCCTGATTGGCCTCGACAATCGCCAGCACTTCCCGAGTCACATTGACGCCGTCCTTTGCCGCGGCGGCACGCTTCGCCATTGATCTGATCCTTGTGTAAGTTAATAAATGACAATCCTGTGTATCTTCGAATGACCATCCCTGTGGCATGAACACCAGCGCTCTTCTTATCATCCGCACAGACATCCTGCAACCAGATCGCAGACAAAGGAACGTGTTTTATCAGGAAAGCAGACATTCCCGGGAGAGCACATTCCCGCGCAGTCCCAACTGTCGCCTCCAGCATCCCTTAAACTCTGCACTCCCCAGAGACAGCCACGTTGACTATCATCCCCGGCCTTAAACTCCTCCCGCTTTCCTGTTCAGCTCTACAGCCCCCCCATGAATCCCAGACAAACCGGCAAAGGATTTCTGCTCCTCACGGCCGTCGCCGGAATCACATGGTCACTGCTTCTCCAGACTCTGCTTTCCGAGCGACAGCTCAGCAGTCAACTCTGGCCCGATGATATTCAGGCATCCGCTGTCTCCCTTCTTGGCGGCTCGTGGACTCCCTCCGTGCTCGGAGCACGCCGCTTACAACTGCCTCTTACACCCATCCTCCTCCGCGTCTTCACAGTCATCGGCATCTGCCTCGCTGCCTCCCTCCTGCAGAACAACCTGACCCGTCGCAGGCAACCACAACCCGCTCGATCGCCCCGGCTCCACCTCACGGCCTCCCCGCTGATCCCCGCCACCTGCTTTTCCATTCTCTGGCTGCTGCTCTGGTTCATCGCCCCACTCCTGCCTTCAGACCCTCTTACCCACCTGCTGATCGCCGCCGCTCCTGCTGCTCTCGGCATCTTCATCGCGCTCGTGACCGCCGGCTGCCTCACGTTCTTCAACCGCGCTGCAACCGCTGCAGACACTGAATTGCCATCGCCTCCCAGGTATCAGAACGCAAGCCGCAGACGTCGGCTCATTCAGGCCACCCCCCTCCTGCTCCTTCTCGCCGCCGCTCTGCTTTGGCAAAACACTTCCTTCTGGATGAACCGCCAACTCTACAATGGACTGCTCGTGCCGCACGGCGACTCCGCCATGTACGAAGAACACCTCTGGAATGTCTGGCATGGAAAGGGCTTTCGCAGCTACCTCGACCAGGGACTCTTCCTCGGCGAACATATTCAGGTCATCCACCTCCTGCTGCTCCCGCTGCACCTGCTCTGGCCACACTACCTGCTCCTGGAATGGTTCTCGTCCGCCTGCCTCGCCGCTTCCATATTCCCGATTTACACCATCACCCTGCGGCATACCGGCTGCCGCCACGCAGCCTTCTGGCTCGGACTCGCATGGCTGTTCTTCACTCCCATGCACTTCCTTGATATCGCCATTGACCTGAAAACGCTGCGCCCCTCATGCTACGGTCTCCTCGCACTGTTCCTCTTCATCGATCAGGCGGAACGCGGACACACCCTCCGCGCCCTCCTCTGCTTTCTTCTGGCACTCTTGACCCAGGAAGACTTCGCACTGATCACCGGCTCCATCTCGGCCGTTCTCTTCCTGCTCCAAAGAACTCATGCGGGCGCCCCGGGACTTCCTCGCCCACGACAATTCGCACTCGCACTCACCATCGCCTCCATCGCCTGGGTCCTGCTCGCAGTACTGATTGTGATTCCCGCCTTCCGCGGCGGAGAAGTCGTCCACTACAGTCGCTACTTCGGTGACCTCGGACGCAGCCCCTCCGAACTCCTCAGAACGGCCTTCACAGAACCTGCCCGCGTCGCAGTCGTGCTCTTCAGCTCCCGCACCCTCCTCTATCTGCTCCTCCTTACCGGACCCATCGGCTTCCTCTGCTGGAGAAGTCCACTCAGGCTCGCCGCCGGACTGGCCTCCTTCACCATGCTCAGCCTGATTCAACTGGGCTCCGATCACACCCAGTCCACACCCGCTGAACTCCCTCCCATTCCGTTTCATCACTTCCATGCGCCCCTGCTGCCCGTCATCTTCTGGGCCGCTGCTGCAGGACTGAAATCCATCCAGACATCCCCAACTCAGGTCTCAATCGCCTGCAACGCACGCCGCAGCGCCGGTCGCATCGCCCTTCGGTCCGCACTCCGATCCCTCTGGCAGCCACTCCTCCTGTCCCCCCGACACGCCGCCCGCTTCGCCTGCCTGTGTGCCGCCGGAACGGCCATCACCGGTTCACTCATGCCCTGCGGCACAGCCTTCTGGTCCGCCGAATCCCCCTTCGGCTGGAAAAAACTCTATGTGCCCGGCCCACGAGCCCGCGAATTCCCCAAAGTGCTCGCCCGCATCCCCACCTCAGCACGCGTCGCTTCCACCGACTTCGTCCATACACGATTTACACATTTCAATCGCTCCTGGGACTACAGCGATTACCTGCGCGCCGTGAATCATTATCGCCCCGGCGTCCCCGAGGACACCGACTATATCGTCATCGATACATCCCACCCCTACAGCACCGTCCGCTCGCCTGCCGACGTCCGCGAACTCCGGGAACAGCCCGAACGCTGGGAACTCCTGCCCGATGACACCGGGGGACTCTTCCTGATTCTCCGCCGACGCCAATAAAAAACCCGCGAACACACAGGGTGTTCGCGGGGAATGGAAGCTGTCAGTTTTCAGCGTTCAGTTTTCAGCGATTGTCGCTGGAGGGCGCTGCTTCCCGACCAAAGAAGAACACTCCGCCACCGCCGCCACCGGATGAACCGGGGTTGAGGATGTAGCTGGCGTCCAGAGCCTTGGTGATGCGTTCCCGCGCCTGAGCGAGGTGGGCGGTGGTGTAGGGATCGTGCTTATCAGCCGCGGCCGCCTGAGCCGCTTCGATCTTTGCCGCCACCTGACGCAGTTGCTGGCTGGCCAGAGTTGAGATGGTCTTGCCGGCGGGGTTCTGAGCCTGGCCGGGGAGCGTCAGGTCGATCAGACGCTCCAGATGCTCGCGCTGCAGATTGCGACGCAGACTGGAAATGAGCGGCTTGCGGGCTGTGTACTGGCCCTCGGCCTTCACGTCCAGTTCGGACCACACGGACCCTGTGACTGCCGTCAGAAGTTCAGGGAGCGTAAATGAGTCCTGGTCGGCCGGGACGCGGAATTCGTTGTCGTAGACGCGACGCAGCGTGGTTGGGTTGAGCAGTCCGGTCATCGCAGATGCCTGAATGCCCATAATCCGATCATGAATTGGCCACGTCGACTCCTCACTCATCGATCCGCGATCGTCAAACCACTTGTCCAGGCCCATGGCTGTGACCAGTTCAGGAGTCAGTCCGAAGGCTTCATCCCGGAAGGCATTCTGCAGTACAAAGTTCAGGGCGTCGCGCTGCGTCTGCGCGGGGACCACTTCGATCGGCTTGCGGCCGTTCGGATCACCCTTCTTGTCGCGGTTGACATGGGCGCCACCAATCCAGTTGGACATCATCGAGACAGACCGCGTCTGGAGTGACAGTACCATTTCGTAGCCGTAACGGATGCGATCCCAGCTGTCCCCGTCGCGAATGAAGTCCGTGAGCAGTTTGCCGCGGTGATGATTCACCAGCTTGATCTGCTCGTTGGCAAAATCGAGCGGGTTCCTTGTGAAGTCGTAGCGGCGGGCGAGCGGATCAGGGCCACTGGTGTCCTCGTCTGTTGCAAACACCAGTTCAGGTTCAGCCACACGCGACAGCACCGCTTTGGGATCGCCGCCCGTATAGCCATACTCAATCGCCCACATGTCGTACGGTCCAACCCCCGTCATGCAGTAATCGCCCTGAAGCGTTCCGGAGTCCAGACGCACGTTGATGCCGATGTAGTCCATTACGGACCCCGCCAGCTGCTTTTTGCCTTTCACTTCGTCACTGTTAATCTGCGCCAGCGTGTAGACGCTGGACGCCTTGAAGTTGTGCCGCAGACCCAGCGTGTGACCGACTTCATGGGCCACAAGGTGAGCAATCAGCGGACCCACGAAGGATTCCGGCATGCCATCCAGCTGCTGCTCTTTCGGGGGCTCGGGCTTCTTGTCACCCGGGGCCGCCTGCGGAGGCTGCTGAGACAGCCCTGACAGAATGTCAAAGGTCATCCGGGCCAGAGCGACTTCCATCGCCAGACCGTCGGCCGCCAGACACAGGCCGTTCACCTGGCTGGAACGATTCAGCCCGTCAAACTCCTCATCCCCCAGCACCTCAGCGCCGGCAGAAAACAGCGGGTGACCGGCATACGGGAGCTGAGCGTTGCGGGCGATGCGTTCCTGAATGAGCGGACGCATGGATGGCGGAGCCAGCCGGACCCGCGGGTCCCACTGCGGGTTCTGTGCAAGCCAGGCCAGAGTGTCCGGACCGTACCCTTCCATCGCAATTTTCGGCAACGCTTCGCTGAACTGCTTGCGGTAATGCCGAATCCAGCCGTCCGTGAGAATGATGTCAGCGTCCAGAATCTGCCCCGTGAGCGGATGCACGCGGCTGGGGCCAATCGCTGTCCCCACGTCGTTGTTCAGCCAGCGGACAAAGTTGTACTGCACGTCCTCAGGATCCTTGTCCATGTGAGCATTCGAGGCGGCATCCTGGTAGTAGACTTCGATGGCGTTTGCAATCCCCACCTTTTCAAACGCGGCGTTCCAGGCAAGAATCCCGTCCCGAACCCACCGCCGGTATCGCACGGGAGTGGTGTGCTCGATGTAGAACACGATCGGATTCTTCGGCGGACTCAGCTGCAGCCGCGGGTCAGCCTTCTCCAGCAGCCACCGATTCACATAACGAACACGAGTTTCCCGGTCGTCGTACTTCGCCAGATCTGAATAACTGGTCGTGAAGAAACCAACACGGCTGTCCGCCACCCGCGGCTGATAACCCGTGTTGTCCGGAATGTTGCTGATGGAATAGTGCAGGATCTTCAGTGTGCCGTCCGGAGCAGGTACCTCGAACGCAATTTCCACATTGTTTTCAAACGCCTTGGCCGTGCGAATCGAAAAAATCCCCCGCTGCGCCAGCGTGGGATTGAACGTCGCCGGACCAATGCTGAACCGGGGATCCGGGTTGAGCAGCATCTGGTCGACATCAATCACTGGGCCCCCGTTGGGACCAATCGTGATGATCGGCACTTCCATGAGCACTCGGTCGGTGAACAGTCGCTTCACCGAGGCTTCTGCTTCGCGTTCGCCCTGAGCCCGAATGTCGATGTTCGGAGCGATCAGCGCCAGATGCTTGTCGTAACGCCGCCAGTAGACGTAAATGTCGCCCGCCTGCAGTCCCGCGTATTCCTCGCCGGACGCCACGGTCGTGGCAATAAAGTACTTGCGCTGGGAAAAGTCACGCGGCAGTTCGGCGTACATCTGGCCGTCCTTCGCCCGCGTGAACAGCGTGTACATCGGATTGATATTGGCCTTCGTGACCACCTTGTCGAAGCCCTCAAGCACCCTGGCAAAGGGCGGAAATTCAGGGGGCGGACCGGCGTCCTGAGCCGCCGCGGACGCCGTGGCAAACGCCATGGCAGCGGCAACTGTCAGGTCGCGGAGACGGAACGCAAAGCGAAGCATGACGAGCCTTTCGGGAAAAATGAAGAAAATTTGACTCTCGCCTTTGTTGCCGCAACCGGAGGGATGGCCAGACAACTTTCACACACTTTCACGCCAGTCCCGGAAAATCATGCCGATCCCCGAAACTCACGCAGCCCCCCAGTTTCAACAGGGACGCAGCAGGCCGCAGTCCCCAATCTTACCAGCATTCCCCGAAATGAAAAGCTTTTGACGGATTGGATGACGATTCCAAGGCAATCGGGACCTGACAGGCTGCAAAAATACTTCCAGCAGACACAAGGACCCTGAGTCCCCCAAAACTCCGGAGTTCCCAACCCGTCAGCCAGTCTGCGCAAAAACCCTAATTCATAGTTTTTATCGATTCAGCACATAGGATTTACAATAAAACCCACCGCATCCGTCGCCCTGTGCTCTGCCTGGCTGAAACAGATTGGTGATAACCTGTGATGGCGTTTGTCAACATTTCGCTAAACGTGTTACCACCAAAACAGACCGCCGGAAAAAAACCAAAATACGAAAAAAAACCTTGATCCGCCTGAAAACACAACTTTGGCAAGGTTTTTACTCGACGGTCCTGTTAGCCGGAATGCCAAATGACAATTGAACGGCACAGGGTTTGCCGCAGGAGTGTTTTTCGTACCTCCGCCTGGATCGCTTTCCATGCAGCACGATTCAGAACGCCTCCTGTCCAGACTCAATGATCGTTAGCCCCCAACAGGAACCTTGTATGAACTTCGCAAATGGTCAATTGCCCAGCGTTGCTGTCGCTCAAAACGGATCGTCATTGATGTGGCAACGCAGCAATAGGTTTTTCACCAACCTGAAGCGACTGTTCGGACGCATTCCGGCACGGCGAACCCGGGCACGCAAAGCGGCAGCGGCAGAATTGCTGGAACCAAGGGCTCTGCTGGCTTTTTCGGCCGGCAACGTGCTTGTGTTCAGGGTGAGTAACGGTGCTGGCCCTAACAAGCCGAACGAGGTATCCCTTGTGCAATACCCACCGACGGCCAGTGCCTCTCCGATCGACGTGACGAACGTTCAAAGTAATGGTTTGGTCGGAACATTGACTGACGTGCCCTCTGACACCACCGCCGGGTTTCTGAACATCTCGGGAGACGGTCAGTACATCACGCTGATGGGCACTGAGGCGGCCGCCGGGGCCGCTAACATTAACAACAGTTTTCGCTCCGTACTTCGGTACGACTACAACGCCTCCGGACGACAGATCGCACGGCTCGACAGCGCAACCGGGCTGGGGTATTCCGGTCCACAGCCGCCGAACGGTGCAACAACGTTTGGTGGTGATTTGAATGCTGCTGCCACCTTCTGGACGGCTTCGCCCTCCACGGCAAATTCTCCCGGCGTACGCTTCTTTGAATACAGCGGAACTGGTACCTACACCACGCCCACACCAACACAGTTGACAGCGACGACCGCCCAGAACGTTGCAGCCTTTGGCAACGTCCTGTTTGCTTCGACGTCAGCTTCCGTGCTTTATTTTCCCGACCCACGCAATGCTGCTGTCGCGCCCATCGCCCTCTCGGGTACAGCCATCGCAGCCGGCTCGGGATCATTCTTCCTGCTGGATCGATCTTCAACAGTTGGAATGAACGCTCTGAATGGACTTGATACTCTGTACGTTGTTGACGGCGCGAGTATTGAAAAATACGAGTACACTGGTAACGGAACCACGAACGTCTGGACGGCTCGTGGGACCGCAACGTACTCATCAAACCTTTTCGCTCTCAGTGGCCGCCCGTCCGGGGGCGGTGTGTCACTTGTCGCGACTACGGCAGTAGCTGACAACAATTCTGTTGTCACGATCAGCGACACTTCCGCCTTTGGCGGCAATCTAACCGGTTCAGCAGCGAGTTTCACAACCCTCTACTCTGCTGGTGCTGCCTTCCGCTTCAAAGGCGTCCAGTTCGCCCCAACGATCCTCAACGTCGCTCCAACCGACATCACGTTGTCAAGTGCGTCCATCGC
>JBJTOM010000374.1:0-3412 GCA_046074585.1 Planctomycetota bacterium
GCGAGGCGGCCGCCCAACTGGGCGGCTTTTATGCCAGAAAGTACAATCTGATCGGGGGCGAGTACCTTGGGTTTGGCGGAATGAATGAGGTCCGCTTCCGCAAACCTGTTTTTCCGGGCAATCGCCTGGATCTGATTGCCAAAGTCACCCGTGTCATGGCCAGACGGCTGGCGCAGTTCGACTTTCAGGGCTGGGTCGCAGGGGAACTGATGTTCGAAGGCCAGATGCTGGGGGTCAGCGTCAACCGAGAATGACCCGGATGACCGGAATCAGCCGGATGTCCAGCCGTAAGCATTCAGTGTCAGGACCCAGAAGACGATGCCGATAATCACCGCCCCGAGCGAAACGAACATCAGGGCGTCGTAGATGGTGGGATCAGAGCTTTGTTGTGACATTGTCGCCTCGTTCGATAGAGCCGTTACGGGTTGCTTCAATGACGCGACCGACTGCCATGTCGGGATAAACGTCGGTGATCTCAATTTCGCAGATATAGCGGCTTCCGCGGAAGACGACGAGCTTCATCTTCTGAGTGATCCCATCGTCGCTCCCAATCGAGATCTCCACCAGCTCAGCACTGCGGGACGCGTTCCTGCGGGACTGGCGGACAACACCATCAACTCTGATGATTGCGGCAGGAACCGGGCCGACGATTGCTTCATTGGGGTCAACACGGTTGACGCGGCACAGGTCGCGGAGCCGTCCGATCTCTTTCAGCATCTGTTGTTCACGCTCGGCAGCCTCGTCAATTTTTCCCTGCCGGTCGAGGTTCTGGTCTTCCAGCGTTCTGCGTTGAGCGATTCCGGAATTGATCTGTTCACGCAGCGTGTTGATCTCGCTGCGAGCGACCGTGGTTTCCGTGATCCGAGCCTGCGCTTCCTGCTGGGCCACGAGCAGATCTGCGAGGTGCTTGTCGCGTTCCTGCTCGGCCGCTGCCAGTCCGGCCCGTGCCTGTCCAAGATCGTTGGTGAGCTGGTTGATCTGAGCCGTTTTGTTGCCGGCGTCATCCTGCAGTGTTTTCTTGTCAGCCTCCAGCCTCGTTTTCTCGTCGGCGCGAGCTGACTGCTGGTCGGAGAGTGACTTCTGCAGATCACTCACCTGCCGTGCGGACGCTTCAGCCTTGTCACGCCACCCCTTCTGGAACGTGAAGACAGCACCTGCAAAGCACATGAAGCAGAGGCTGAAAACCAGCTGCAGGACAATCAGAGTTTTGGCAACAACGTTATTCATTGATGTGCTCCGGGGCCGCCGGGAGTCCAGGGAATCGCTGGAGAGATGTCGAAAGAAACGCAGTGGTCGGGTGAAGCAAAACTGCAGGAACCGGAACGTTGAGAGCGAAGAGTGTCAACCGTACCGAATGCCCGAATTTGACAGGCGGTGCATCAGGGGGTTGAGCTCATCTGTGCGGTCCGATCCGTAAGTTCCTGATTTTCAATTTCTGTCCGCAGCAGTCGATCCATCAGGTCGCGACGCACAGCAGTCAGCCGGTAGAGATCAGTTCGCACTTCTTCCAGTTCGTGCTGCAGGCGAACCACGTCCGTGCGACGCTCCGCAGTTTCCTCGCGAATTTCGCGACCCTGCACGGAGAGACCCTGCAGCTGATCAGACTTCTCTCGCAGGCGAACGGACAGAGCAGCCAGATCCGCCGTGAGCGCCTCAATTTTAGCATCCATCGCCTTCAGATCCTGCTCCTGTTTGGCCTGGAAGGATGCGGCCTGGGCAGTGAGTGTTGTGGTTTCCGCAGACATTGTGGATGCACGGCTGGTGAGTTGCGTGCGGTAATCCTGATGAGCTTTGATCAGAGCGTCGTAGCCGTTTGGAAAGGTGCCGACCGAACCACGTTCGTTGGGATCCTGCGTGATGGAAAACCTTCTTGTGACGGTCCATTGAGGGTTTTCACCTGCGGACACGTCGAATGTGTAATTGAGCATCGCGGGCGTGTTCATTTCTGAACGCAGGTCGGGGGCGACAATCCAGGTTGAAATCGCCACGGCCATCATGGTGACGGCCACAATGGCGGTAAACACTGCCAGCACTTTGAAGACATTCAGCATCGCAAATCCCCAAAATCCTGGAATCCTTCCCCGTCTGCCCCGTCTGCCCGGACTTTCTGACAGGGATATCAGAAACTCCGGGAGCCAATCTGTCAAACAGAATGTGCCCGGTCAGGGGGAAATCCGGGCAAACTGCACAAAGGATGCCTGGCAGCCCGATTTTGCAGGCGTCGTCAGCCACAGACGCACGGCGACCACCCCGGGTTTTGATATCGGATTCTGTCCGGGACAGGTCCCCTGAACCGATACATGGTCTGAGGAAACAGAAGTTGCTCGCAGCCGTCGTGTGTTGCAGTCGTCACAGTCGGAATAAATGACAAGTCGAAGAATCCTCAGAATCCGCACCGGCGGAGGCACGGCATGACCATTCGTATCTGGCCAGGAAAACCCCAGCCCCTCGGTGCAGTCTGGGACGGCGGTGGCGTGAACTTCGCGCTCTTTTCCGAGCACGCGCGGCAGGTGGAGTTGTGTCTGTTTGATTCGGCACAGGATCGCCAGGAATCAGCGCGAGTCCCTCTGGTGGAGCAGACCGATGGCGTCTGGCACGGGTATCTTCCGGATGTGCGGCCAGGTCAGCTTTACGGCTACCGGGTTTCCGGAGCGTGGGATCCGTTGTCAGGGCACCGCTTCAATCCTCACAAAGTGCTCCTCGACCCCTGTGCCCGGGGCATCGGACGCAACATTGGCTGGTCAGATGCCATGTTTGCCTACCGTTATGGTGACGACGACACGTCATTTGACGATCGCGACAACGCATGGTGTGCTCCGCTGGGTGAAGTGATTCACACTCCCTTTGACTGGGGGGATGACCGCCCGCTGCGAACGCCGTGGCAACAGACGCTGATTTACGAGCTGCACGTGAAGGGACAGACGCAGCTGCATCCCAACGTTCCCGCGCCGATTCGGGGAACCTATGCGGGGCTGGCATCGCAGGGCTCGATTGACCATCTGCAGCGACTTGGGGTGACAGCGGTGGAGCTGATGCCGGTGCACGCTCGCGTGGATGACCGGCACCTCGTCACGCACGGTCTCTGCAACTACTGGGGTTACAACACCCTGTCCTTTTTTGCTCCCGAGCCTCGCTACTCGACTGCGTCTCGAGCTGCTGATGTGATCAATGAGTTCCGCAGCATGGTACGGCGACTGCATCAGTCCGGCATCGAGGTCATCCTTGACGTGGTTTATAACCACACGGGCGAGGGCAATGAGAAAGGCCCTTCGCTCTCACTGCGCGGCATCGACAACGCGTCCTACTATCGGCTCATGCCCAATAATCGTCGCTACTATCAGGACTTCACCGGGTGTGGCAATACGCTGAATATGCAGTGCCCGCGAGTGCTCCAGCTGATCATGGACAGCCT
>JBJTOM010000375.1:0-3398 GCA_046074585.1 Planctomycetota bacterium
GGCGACCGAGGCGATTGTCCCGACAGAATTCATGCCGGGCGACTCAGTCGGCCTGCTGCGATCCTGCCGCCCTGAATCACCGCGATAAAGCGACTGCGGTCTTCCAGCAGGCGGATATCGGCGAGCACATCCCCGTCGACAATGAGCAGGTCAGCGAGCTTTCCGGCTTCGACTGTCCCCAGCTCTTCGCTGCGGCCCATCAGCCGAGCGCCGTTTTTGGTGGCACAGGTGAGCACCTGCAGGGGGGTGAAGCCGACGTAGTTCACGAAAAATGACAGCTCCCGCGCATAGTCACCGTGCGGGTTCCAGGCAAAACCATAGTCGCCCCCCATGGCCAGACAACCGCCCGCTTCGAGTATTCTGCGGGCACTGGCAGCTCCCCCGTCCAGTGTCTCCTGGTGGCCGTCAATCACCTGCTGCGACATCCCGAACTCCGGCCCCCGCTGAATGCTTGCATATTCAAAATACAGCGCCGGCACGCACGGAACATCCCGCTGCAGGAGCAGTTCAAGGCACTCATCATCCATAAATGTGCCGTGCTCGATCGCGTCGTAACCGGCCTTCAGCGCGTTCAGAATGCCCTCGGTCGCACGGCAGTGCCCCGTGACCTTCAAACCATGGTTGTGAGCCGTACCGACCACCGCATGCATTTCTTCAAAGGTCATGCACAGTGTGTGATGGTCGTTGGTGTCCGGAGCGGCCGCGTCACCCGTCGGGTAGGTCTTCACCCACTCCACACCATCCTTCACCAGCTTCCGCACCGCCGACCGCGCCTCCACCGGGCCATTCACCAGCAACACCAGTCCTTCCATCCCGATCCGACGAAAGTCCGGGTTCCAGTCCATCAGGCCGCCAACACCGCAAATCTCACGACCACTGGCACACAGCCGCGGACCCGCACAAATTCCCGATTCAATCGCCTTCTTCAGCCACACGTCGATATTGAACAGACTTCCGCCGCTGCGGGCTGACGTGTAGCCGCATTCGAGTGCCAGCCGGGCGTTCGCCGCAGCCAGCAGCGTGACATATTCCACCGGATACTTGATGTCCAGATCCTCCAGCGCCGCCACGTTGAAATAGGTCGGATGAAAGTGAGCTTCCACAAGTCCCGGCAGAATTGAACCCCCCTGCGCATCAATCAATCGCGCCCGTTCCGGAAGGGCCGGCGCCTCCGATTCCGGGCCCGCCCACACAATACGCCCATCCAGCACGTGCACCAATCCCCGTGGAACCGGAGCACCGCCGTGGCCGTCGATCAGCTGGCCGTTGCGGACAATCATGTGACCTGAAGCTGTCTGCATAAACTGACTCGAAAAATGAAAGTGACAGGAAGTGTTTCTGTTACGAGAGCCGGACCTACCAGAGCGACAGCAGAGGTGTCCCGTTGTCGATCATCGGCACCGGTCGGTTCTCGGCATTCGCAATGCGCATGTCCGGGTCAATTCCCATGGCGTGACAAATCGTCGCCGCCAGATCCTCCGGTGAGACTGGAGTGTCTTCGGCATAGGCTGCGTCCCGATCCGTTCGACCATGCAGCTGACCACCACGAACTCCGGCACCGGCAATCAGGCTGGAAAAGAGCGTGCTCCAGTGATCGCGGCCCCACTGTGCGTTGGCTTTGGGAGTTCGTCCCATTTCACCGGTGGCAATCACCAGCGTTTCGCTGAGCAGCCCGCGGTCGTCAAGATCGTTCAGCAGAGCACTGCAGGCCTGGTCAAAGGTCGGGAGCAGATGCCGCTTCACGTCGTCACTGTTGCGGTGCGAATCCCAGCTGTAGCCGTCCACACAGTCGTAATGCACCGTCACATACCGCACTCCGGCTTCCACCAGACGCCGCGCCATCAGCACTGACTGACCAAACAGATGCCGACCATAACGATCACGCACCTCTGCGGACTCCGCTCGCAGATTCAAGGCTCCGCGTATCTCAGCTGATGTCATGAGCGAAAAGGCCCGCTCGCGAAACGCATCGAAAGCCGCCCCCGCGCCCGCCTCCGTAGCTGCTCCCGCCGGCCCGACCTTGCTGCCCGCCGAAAACGTCGTCTCCAGACGCTTCCGGGCGACATCAAATTGCCCCAGCAGCGACTGACGCCGCGCCAAACGACCAGCACTCACGTCCTCCGCCGTTCGCAGCTCGGAAATCTGAAAACTCAACTCCTCATCCGTGCAGTGACGCCAGTACGGATTGTCCTCGACCGATCGCTTCTGAATCGCCGTCGTCAGCGGATTATAACGCGCACCAATCCAGCCTGCATGCTCCCCCGGCCTGGGATACTGCCCCTTCTCCTGGAGTGCGCCGAGTGAATTCGGGAGCACCATGTAGGAGGGCAGGGCACGCGAAAGCCCATGCGTCTGCTGATCAGAATACTCCACCAGCGAGCCCACCGATGGCCAGTCCTTCGGTGTCGGCGAAAAGCCACCACCGATGGGCACGTGCCAGCGATGGCCCGTCTGAATGTAGTGCCCGCCACCACTGTGATCGTTGAACGAATGCGACATCGTGCGGATCACACTGAACTTGTCCGACGCAGCCGCCAGACCCGGCAGATGCTCGCAGATCCGCAACTCCGGCGTGCGACTGGCAATCGGCAGAAACGGGCCGCGAATCTGCGCCGCCGCATCCGGCTTCATGTCAAAGGTCTCCAGCTGACTGGGACCACCAAACAGCAACAGAAAAATGACGGCCCGTGCCTTCGGAGCGGCCGCGGGGGAAACAACGGAACCAGCCATCAGCAGTTCTGGCAGAGACAGCCCGGGAAGAAACGCGCCCCCGGCCTGCAGCAGCTGCCGCCGGGGAATCCCGTCACACACCGCTCGAGCTCGGCCGGAAATCGTCAGCATCGGGGCGAATCCTGTTCAGGAGGGAACGACGACAGCCGGGCGGAGACCACCCTGTGGAAATCCTGCGATGCAGCCCGAGCAGAATTCTCCGGGACTGCCAATCCACTTCCGGGGAAAATTCTGACGCGAGGCAGGGAGACACGCAAGGCTGAACAGTCCACAGTCACCCAAACGGCTCAATTCCGGCCCGGAACAGCACAACCAGCCGTGGCAAGGAAAACCCAGCTCCCCTGCCCGGGGATGTCAATCCCCCGTTGAAGAGCCACTGAGCCACCAGACGGCAGTCCGCGGGCAAAGGACGCTGCAAACGCCACCATCGAGCCGTGCAGGCTGTCGACTGAGTCAACATTTATCCTAAGTACTACTACACATATCACTCGTAGTGCGTTACACTGAGGAAAACGGCGCCAACCGAAGCCCTTGTAAGTCACGGACGCAGCCAAATGTTACAGAAAGCGGTCAACGGAAGCTACTGGCAGAAGCCGCCCGGCACCAGAAACCAGATCGTGCTGATCCCTGCCAGCCTCGAAGAAAAAATCCCCGACGGTCATCCCGTA
>JBJTOM010000376.1:0-6981 GCA_046074585.1 Planctomycetota bacterium
TTTCCCTACACGACTCTCTTCCGATCTAGCAAAGAACTCCACGCGTGCAGAGCCGGGAAGAAGAGAGGGAAAGGAAAAAACGCGACCGTGGCCGCTTTCAGTTTGACAATACGGATCAGCTCGTTGTGGCCGAAATCCTCGCTCTGCCTGCGGACGATCACCAGCAGCGAACGGCAACAGCCATGGCAGAAACTGCGCAGTCGCTGAACGCGATCGAGGAACAGCTCAAACAGCTCACCAAACTTGAACAGCAGCGCACGGAAGACCTCGAACGCAGGGACTCGCTTCAACAGGAGTGTGACACGCGATCCCTGCAGGAGTCACAACTGTCTGAAGCTGTCAGGGACGCTTCGAGCAAGGCGCAAGCGAACGCTGCACTGCTCGAAGAACGAATCCGGAAACGCTCCGAGGCAGAACAGCAGCTGGAGCAATTCCATGCCGCTCTGCCGAATACGCGACAGGAATTCGATGCGGACCCGGCAGGCTTCCGATACCGCCTGAATGAACGACTGACGCTGCTGCTTAGACTGCAGAAAAAACTCAAGGAAACCGAGCAGCAGCTGGAACAGCTTGAGTCTCAGCGGCCGCAGCTGGAAACAGACAAGCAGGCGGCTGAAAAGGAGTTTCAGGAACGGAAGCAGGAACAGGAGCGTGCCACGGAAGAACTCACCCGCCTGCAGCAGCAACTCCGGGATCTGCTGGAGGATCGTTCGATTGAGCAGTTTCAGCGGGAGCTTGAAGACCAGCAGAAATCTGCACAGACTCAGGTCGACAGTGCCAGAGAAACAAAAAGTCAGGCAAACCTCGCTGAAGCTCGCGCCCAATCTCAACATCAATCCCTCCACAAGCAGCTCACCCAGGCTCAGCAGGCTGAAAAGTCGGCCACCGACCTCCTGCATCGCTGGCTTGCTGATTTCTCACCCGGGCTGAACCTTGACGACGCCCTTGTCGAACTGCAGGAGCTGATGGGATATGACAGTGCCTGGATCGATGCGGAACAAGCCGATCTGAAGAAGCTCGATCGCGAAGTGCAGGAGGCAGCCGGAAAGATTCAGTCCTGTAAAGAGCGCCTTGAGAACCATCGGCAGCGACGGACGGACGAGAGAGACGAAGCCGCGATCGAGGCTGCTCTGGAGGCTCAGCAGGAAACGGTGAAGTCATCCAGTGAAGAGCTGCAGGACGTGGAGCGGGCCCTGAAGAATGACGACGAAACCAGAGGCCGCAATACGGCGATTCAAGCGGAGATTGAGGCGGCCAAAGCCAAAGCTCAGCCATGGTTTGACCTTGATCAGCTCATCGGTTCCGCCGACGGGAAAAAATTCACGCTGATGGCTCAGCGATTCACGCTCGATCGGCTTCTGCAGCATGCCAATGTGCAGCTGCGGGAACTTGCGCGCCGGTATCGCCTGGAACGTCTCGGTGAATCGCTCAATCTGGCCGTGATCGATCAGGACCTGGGCGATGAACGCCGCTCGGTGCATTCCCTTTCGGGCGGTGAAACGTTCCTTGTTTCGCTGGCGCTGGCACTGGGCCTCGCATCACTCACATCCAGCCGCCTGCGGATTGAATCGCTGTTTATCGACGAGGGTTTCGGGAGTCTGGATGAAGACACGCTGGAAGTGGCGATGAATGCATTGAATCACCTGCAGAGCCAGGGCCGAAAGGTTGGCGTGATTACTCACGTGGAACGCATGCAGGACGCCATCACCACACAGATCCAGGTCCGACGCGGCCCGGGCGGCGCATCGCGGATCGTACTGCCGCAGAGGGACGGTCGAGGAGATTCTGAAGCCGTGACACAATAAGTGACCGGGTTTTCAATGATCGGTGGCCGAGCAAAGGGCCCCTCAAAAAATGCCCAGAGGGCTCCGGACACCCACGCGGGCCAATGCCGTGCATCAACCCTGAAGATTCCCCGGACTGGCGTTCCGCGACAGAAACCTCTCCAGCTGCTGCCCTCCAAAGCGTTATCCTTGACAGCCAACATTCCGACATTCTAATATGCATACGAATGTCATTTTATGGATTCATCGGTCATCCTGGAGAGCTCTGATGCGGCGTCGAGGATTCACGCTGATTGAACTGCTTGTTGTGATTGCGATTATTGCGATTCTTGTGGCGTTACTGTTGCCGGCGGTCCAGCAGGCGCGGGAAGCAGCTCGACGCACGCAGTGCAAAAACAATCTGAAACAGCTGGGGATTGCAATGCACAACTATGAATCCACATACGGCGGTTTTCCGCCAAATCTGGTCCCCGGCGCAAACTTCCGCTACAGCGCCGGGAACTGGGGAATTCTGGCATATCTGAGCCCGTTTATGGAACAGTCGAATGTGTACAACGTGATGAATCTGAATGCTCCAACCTACGCCCCGACGCCTCCTTACAACATTGCGGATCCGGGAAATGCGCTGGCAGCTGCGCTGATCATCCCGGCCTACCTGTGTCCCAGTGATCAGTCGCGATCTCTGGGTGGAGCCTACGGTGTTGCGGCGCTGGGGCCGGCGAACTATTGCGGCAATCAGGGCGATGGTCTGTCTGTGGATGCGTCCGGGGCGCCGGCAAACGGCTCACCCTATGATGCGAACGGAGTGACCTATGCGAATTCTTTTGTGAGGATTGCGATGATCACGGACGGCACGAGCAACACGGCCTGCATTTCAGAGAGCGTGCTGGGCAATGCAAATTCCTCGTCCGTTCGATCGCCTCAGAAGGATTATGGCTATCTGACCACGTACCAAAGCTCGCTGACAGATGCGGCCTGTGCAGCCCCCGGGGCGTGGAATGTGGCAACTGCCCGACAGTTTCTCTGGTATTCCGGCGAGATCCGCAATTCATCGTACAACCACTACTACCCGCCGAATTCAAGGAACTTTGACTGCATCACGAATGCTTTCGGGCTGGGTTACACGGCCATCGGCTGGAAGGCGGCTCGAAGCATGCATACCGGAGGAGCTCAACTGCTGCTGTGCGACGGTTCCGTGCGATTCATCAGCGAGAACATCGCTCTCACGACCTGGCGCGCTCTGGGAACGCGAGCGGGGGGCGAGGTCATCGCTGATTTCTGAGTTCGATTGATGTTCGAGTGGGAAGGGGGAGGGGTTGAGATGCAATCGAATGTCGACCTGGGCGGGGGACTTTCTGCTGAACAACTGCAGGCCTGGTCCAGCGACGGTTTTCTGATTTTGCGACGGGTCTTTTCGGAAGCGGAAATGGCGCAGTTGCAGGCGGAGTGTGATCGACTTCTGTGTCAGTCACCGTCGCTGATTTCTCCGCAGAATCTGCGGTGCCGTTTCATGCCGCATCACCAGACAGAGGAACCCCTGTTTGAGGTTTTCGATCCCGTACTGGATCTGTCGGCACTGCTCCGTGAAGTGTGTTTTGATTCACGGATTCTGGACGTGGTGGCCTCCATTCTGCAGGAGCCTGCGGAGCTGTTCAAGGAGAAACTGATCTTCAAAATGCCGGGTGCTCGCGGTTACGACCTGCACCAGGACATCCCGCAGAACTGGCCTGGCTGGCCGCGTTCCTTTCTGACAGTGCTGGTGGCGATTGACCCCAGCAGTCGTCGAAACGGCTGTACCGAGGTCTACAGGGGTTATCACGATGGATTTCTGTCCACGGACGCTCAGCAGTACATGCTTCCGGCTGATTCCGTTTGCAGCAGTCGAAGGGAATTTCTGGAACTGGAACCGGGAGATCTGGCCATTTTTCACGGGCTGACACCGCACGGATCGGCTGCAAATCAGACGGACGGCATGCGTCGTGCTTTCTACATCAGTTACAACGCTCGATCCGATGGTGGCGATCAGCGGCAGGCACATTACAAAGCGTTTCACCAGATGCTCCGACAGCGGATGGCTCTTACGTCTTCAGATCCGGTGTGGTTCCGATGACAGTTTCCAGCCGGTATGGATGGGTGATGCTGGTGCTGGCAGCCTTCGCAATGGTGGCCACGCTGCCCGGACGCACTCACGGGCTGGGCATGATCACCGAACGGATGCTTGCCGACCCGTCGCTGGGCATTGACAGGCTTGCGTTCAGTGAGATCAATTTTCGAGCGACGTTATTGGGAGGTTTGTTTTGTCTGCCCTGCGGGTGGCTGATTGATCGGCTGGGCCTGAAAACAACTCTGACCGTCACTGTGCGGGCTCTGGCCCTGGCGGTCCGCTGCATGACTCGACTGAGTGGTCGTTGGGGGCCGGAACTGGAAGTTGCCATTCTGCTCACACGGGGCTTCGGTCAGAGCGCACTGTCGGTCATCAGCATTACGATGGTTGGCAAATGGTTCTCCCGGCGAACGACCTGGGCCATGTCAGTCTACTCACTGCTCCTGTCGCTGGGCTTTGCCCTGAGTGCTCAGCTGGCCAGGCCATGGGCCAATGCCGACTGGCGAGTCGTCTGGGACACAATGGGTTATGCACTCCTGGCATTCGTTCCACTGTGTCTGATCCTTTGCCGTGATCCGGCGCCAGTGGCTGCTGAGATCAGCCCGGCGCTATCCGTCCCGAGCGAATGCTGTGCAGCGTCCGGCACTGACGCGGCACAGAGTCTGACTTTGCCGCAGGCCCTGTGGTCACAGACATTCTGGCTGTTTGCCCTGTCCACATCCCTTGTCGGGCTCATCAGTTCCGGAATGTCGCTGTTCAACGAATCGGTGCTCAAACAACAGGGCTTCTCAAAGGACGTGTTTTACAATCTGATCACTCTGACAGGCATGGTCGGGCTGCTGACCAAGCTGCCGATCGGCTGGCTGGGTGAGCGGTTTGCGTTGAATCGTCTGCTGGCCGCAGGACTCATCCTGCAGTCGGCCTGTCTGATAGCGTTCCCTTTTGTCACAACGCTGACCGGTGTTTCCCTGTATGGTGCGGGGATGGGAATTTCGGGCACCATCACGACCGTTCTGTTTTTTTCCATCTGGAGCCGGGCCTTTGGCAGGCGGCATCTGGGAAAGATTCAGGCGGTCGCGCAACTGCTCACCGTGATAGCGTCGGCCTCCGGACCGGTCCTCCTGGCGCGCTGCCTTGAACGTTTCGACAGCTACTCACCTGCGTTTATGATCCTTGCCGGTACATCAGCATGCCTAGCCGTCTGGGCCTGCTGTGTGTCTCCGCCACGCCCCTGTGAAGCTTAACTCCCGCAAATTGCCTCGGAGAATCCGTATGTCGATCAGCTCCCCTCTGCTGGTTCCGCTCGATCAACCCCGTGTCACGTCTCCCGTGCAGTCGGGAACGCGATTTCATCTGTCGCTGAATGTGTCCGATATCGACCGCACCGTTTCATTTCTCCAGCTGGTGCTGGGGATGCCACCGGCCAAACAGCGAACGGATTATGCCAAGTTCGAACTGGATTCGCCTCCTCTGGTACTTTCGCTGGAGCGTCAAGTGCCGGAGTCAGCCGGTTCTCTGAACCACCTTGGCTTTCGCTTCGCCACTCTCCCGGAACTGCTCACAGCCCAGCAGCGAATTGAGGCGGCCGGGATTCCCGTGCGCCGCGAAGAGGGTGTTGAATGCTGCTATGCCAGACAAACAAAATTCTGGATCCATGACCTCGACCAGAGGCTGTGGGAGTTCTATGTGCTTGAGGGGGATCTTGAGCATCGTGGTGGTGGCCAGACGCTGGAACAGCTGTCGGCGGGCGAACACAGCTGCGATCTGTCAGCGAAGCAGCGGCGCCCGACGGTCTGGGAACATCGCATGGGGGCCCCGCTTGCTCTTCCAACAGCAACGTCTGACCAGATTCGTCTGCGTGGCTCCTTCAATCTCCCGATTTCCGACGCAGAGATCAGCCGCATTCTGCAGGACTGCTTTCAGAACCTCAGCCACGGTGGTCAGATCGAACTGCATATGCTCACCTGCGAACAGCCCCTGACTTGTCCTGTTGAACTGCCCGGTCCGGCGGCATATGTCCGGCACGTGCCGGTCCGCACGACTCTGCTGGAACACCTCACGGCGGCCGGGTTTGTCGATTGTCGCCTGACAACATTCCGGTCCAGAGCCTGCTTTCAGCTCAGTGGACAGGCGCTGCGAGAAACCCGGATCGTGGCAACAAAGCCGCTGAAGCGTTCTGAGCCCCTCGCCGTACAGTTGATCTACCGTGGACCATTCGCCGAAATTCGGGATGACTTCGGGCAGGTTTGGATTCGCGGAGTGCCCGCAGAGTGTTCGCTGTCCCGCTGGGAACAGCTGCAGGCCGCAGGACTCGAAACGGCGTTCACCCTGATCCCGCAAACACCAATGGTGGGCGCATGTGGACAGCAGGTGCAGGGAACGCATCCCGATCAAGGAGACCGTGACATTCTTACCGGGCATCCATGTTTGCCAGACCATGATCCAGCCGGTAGACTCTGACCGCGTTTCACGTGCCACGTGAAAGCCCCTTTCAGTCTGCCTGTCCCAGGGTGATTTTGTGCCGCAGGATCAGTTTGACGTCGACTTCTGCGCCGAACGGCTCAAGGCCCTCAGCGATCCGCACCGGCTCAGGATTGTCAGCGCGCTGCGGCTTGGCGAACTCACGGTCTCAGACCTCGCTGAATGTCTGGAAACAGAAGTTGTCAATGTGTCGCATCACCTGAAGATTATGAAGTTCGCCAACCTTGTGGAAGTCCGCAGAGAAGGGCGGTTCATGTACTACCGGCTGCATGCCGACCTGCAGTGCTCAAAAGGCCAGCGGACTCGTTTCCTCGACCTCGGCTGCTGTCGCCTGGAAGTGCCCGACAGAAACTAAAGTCAGCTGAAGACCTGCTGAACTTTGCCTTTCCGGCAACAGGCGCCGCAGGGACAGAGAAACCGGAGGAGAACGGGCGAATTCGCAGGAATTCTGCTCCGCACGCCCATTTTTTGACGGCACCTGCCGTCTCCTCGCCACTTCTCACTTCGCTGCACACCGTACCGGCGCCCCGCCTTGCCCTTCTCCCGCTGACTGCCGTCCGGCCGCTCAGCCCCCCTCTCCCCTTCCAGGGGAGAGGGGTCGGGGGTGAGGGG
>JBJTOM010000377.1:0-15986 GCA_046074585.1 Planctomycetota bacterium
TCACGAGACCAAAAACGTGCGCGGGGGGCAGGGGGGGGGCGAATAGGGTGTTTAACAGATTTTAGAGACTAAAGCGACAGCCTCTCACGTGCGCGGCTCGGTGACTGCGTTTTGCGTCATGGGACAGACGGGACAAATGGGCGATGAGACTCATGAGACGGATGGCTATCGCTACGGAGCGGGGCTGAGCTCCTGGTCTTCGTCGGCGACTCTTCATTTCGCCTCAGCGACACACGCATGCCGCGGCAGTGCCGTTGCCCGCGGACTGCCGTCCGGCGGCTGAGGACGCGTCACTTCTCTTTTCCCATCTGAGCGGCTGTTGAGTATTCCATGACAGCAGTGGTGAAACCGGCGGTGGTCGCCCTCAGCACGAGGGTGCTGGTGGCACTGAGCGTCAGATTGCGGATGGCGTGGAGTTTTCGCGACGGGTTTTGCGGACGTGGCGGGTGCTTCTGGAGGGCTTCCAGTTGCCACAGGAGCAGCATTCCTGTGGTTGCAGCAGTCGGTCTCAGCCAGGTCACGTCAGTGTTCATGTTGAGTGTCCATGTTCGCCCCCAGGTCCCCATCCGGGGAAACGGGCGAGCACCAGCACTACAGAGGCTGGCCCTGAGCGATTCGCAGGATTTCGCCCTTGCCACCGGCCACCAGATCGCCTCGAAACAGTTCGAATCGGGCTGCATAGAGTTCCGGATCGACTGGAAACTGCAGTTGCTGCAGGCGCTGCAGGACGAGGCGAAGGGCTGTCGGGTGCAGGACGGCAGAGTAACGAAAGGTCGGGAGCAGATCAGGCGGGTTTGTGCCAAGCAGTGCGAGTGTGCCTCGCCGCATGCCGGCCCCCGGTCGCAGTCCCGTGTTTCCAGACACGATCAGGGCGCCCGCCAGCATATTAAACGCCGGATAGTCTCCGCATGAACCTCCGATGGCAATCAGGCCACGCCGCATGACCAGTCCGCACTCACTTCCGGCGTCTCCGTGAATCAACAGCGTTCCTCCGGTCATTCCTTTGGTGGCGCCGCGATAGGCACCACCGGCCAGAGGGCCGGCCGAACCAAGAATCCTGAGGAGTCCTCCGTGCATTTCGGCACCGGCCCAGCCGTCTGCAGAACCGATGACGGTCAATTCTCCACCCACCATGCCACTCCCGACATGGCGTCCGACGTTGCCTTCCGCGCGAATGTGGCCGGAGACCATGCCGGCGCCGATCCAGTGCACGCTGTCCAATTCTCCCTGAAAGACGATTTCCATATCAGTGGCGGAGCCGGAGATCTGGAAGAGATCTGCCAGAGGAAGTCGCTGATTTCCCTGCAGGATCGTGAGGCGTGCGATATCTGCGGGAGACATCGCGACAAGGCGATCCGGAGTGATTCCGTGGACCTCGGTGGGCAAACGGGACGGACGGATGAGTGAAAGTACGAGTGTCATATGGTGGTGATGGAGGGGCGGAGTTGTTTGTTTTGGCTTGAATTTCGCTCTAATCATCACTGATTTGCCGTTGCATGTCGATAAAAATCTGCATGTTGGCGTGTTCCTGACCGGAGAGGCTTGCTATTTTCCGGAGGAACCCGTAAAGTCCTGTCCGGAGAGTCCAGCTGGATTCATGGTGTGATCCTACAGTGTTCTCGGTGTGAACTAGAGTACCTCTGCAGTGTCCCCCCCAACTGTGATTGGCGTTTTTTTGGCTGATCACATTCCTTTGTGTTCAAACAGCTGCCGTTGGGGCAGCGATCGGTGTTTTGGGAGCTGCAAGGCTCAGGGTTTTTGTGATGAGTAAGAACATTTTTGTGGGAAGCCTCGCATGGGCAACCACATCCGAAGGTCTCGAAAAGGCCTTCGCCCAGTACGGCTCAGTGACGTCCGCCAAGGTCGTCACGGACCGCGAAACCGGCCGTTCCAAGGGCTTCGGCTTCGTGGAAATGGCCTCTGGTGGCGACGAAGCCATTCGGGCACTCAATGGGGCGACGCTTGACGGCCGTACCATTGTCGTGAACGAAGCTCGTCCTCGCGAAGCTCGCAGCGGCGGCGGCGGCGGTTACGGTGGTGGCGGCGGCGGCTACGGTGGTGGTGGCGGCGGCTACGGCGGTGGCGGCGGCGGTTACGGCGGTGGTGGTGGTTACGGTGATCGTGGTGACCGCGGTGGCCGTGGTGGCCGTGGTGATCGCTCCGATCGCGGCGACCGCTACTGATCAGCAACAAAATCAGCGCAGAGGTCCATTCTTCTGCTCAAACGTAACAGAACACGCAGCTCAGCTGCGTGTTCTTTTTTTGCGCACTGCTCGGCTCAACAACAGCCCGCCCATCCACAACAAAACCGGACACAGTGCCGACACCGCGGTCAATCCCAGCAACACCTCTGTCCTCGCAAAGTGCATCTCGTTGTAAAGTCGAGTCACCGCCGGCTCAGGAGTCAGTGGTCGCAGAATGCTGGTGCTCGTGACGTCCCAAAAGCACCACTGGGTCAGCAGCAGGAGTGCCCCCAGCCAGCGCACGTCCACCAGTCGCCACACAATTCCCGCGGCAGCCCCCCGGACACCTCCGTGCGGACTCCGGCACAACTGCTCCGCACTGAAGACCGACTCGCCACTCGCATGTCTCCCCAGCAACAGCTGCAGGGCAAAGGCTCGCGGGAGCACTCCAAAGAGCTGTCCCAGCACCATCGGCAGCCAGGTGTCGTAGAGTGGTCGCAGCCACGGTGTCTGAAACAGCGCCAGCAGTGTCAGCGAGATCGCGAGGGAACCGGCAAGACCTGGCAGCAAAGCCAATGCACACACCGCGATGGCTCGCAGACGAGTTCGAGACGTTGTTCGCAATTCATTTATGAGCAGGCCGCACACCGCCAGAGCTGCCATTGCCACCCCTGCACTCACTGCTGTCGACGTGAGCACCTGTGTGAGCGATTGCTGGAGCAAGCGGGGCGTCCCCCAAAGCAGCCGCAGTCCGGAGATTGCTTCGGTTCCCAGTCGCAAAGTCGGAATTCCAATGAGAACCAGGATTGCGATCAGCGCATAGACAGTCGCCGTCACCCGCAGCCCCCGGCCGGCCTGGCGCTGTTCACCCGCGAAGAAGGCAGAGACCGTGCGCGGACGACTGCCACAGCATGATCCAGCCACCAGTGCAAGTGGGGCAAGCAGCAGCAGTTCCACGGCCAGCGGGCCGGCAACCATGCTCAGCGATTCAGCGAGCGGTTGTTGTGCCGCATGAGCATCAAACATCCACACCGTCCATGTCAGCGGATGCCGGTCAATCTGCATGAGCGCAGCCGTTTCAAACTCCTGAAAGACAATCAGAGCCATTACCGACCAGGCTGCAAGCGGGGCGGGAAAGACTTCGGTCAGGAGCAGACGCAGCCGACCAGCCAGCCAGACTTTCGCGGGCAGGGCAGCACGCAGCAAATCCCACGTGTGCAGTCTGGCAGCTGCAGCGGGATTGCCTGGCAGCAGGAGCAGCACGATGGCGCCGGCAGACACGGCGCGCAGCAGCTGCAGAAACGCATAAAGGCCCTCCGTGAAGATGGCATTCCAGGCGGGAGCCAGCTGTGCAGCCCAGATCGTGGCCTGGATGCGGTAGTGGAATCCTGTGAGCAGTTCGGGGATGAAGAAGGGGAGCACTGCAGCGGCTATCGTGCGTATTCGCCAGCCGCTGCCGGGAGTTCTTTCCCACACGCGTTGCAGCATCAGCAGCGGCCAGAGGGCGCAGCAGGCCACCAGCACCGCCCGCAGGCTGCTCCAGAAGAGTGTTTCGGACACTGTCGATTCGACCATGCAGGGAGTATAGGGCAGAAGTGGGCCGTCCGGCATCCACTCCGTCCACCGCGGCACACTCCAGTCGAAAGAATTCTTTCTCCGCAGCCTGGCAGTGAGGCCGATAAAGGGGGAAGATCCTTAGCCATCTTCCACGCCGTCTTCCAACTCCCTGTGCTCCTCCCGGAAAACTGCCTGAATGTCGGGTTTCTATCAGGACTGGCCGGTCACCATCCTCGGCCTTGGTCGTTTTGGTGGCGGAGCAGCGGCCGCTCGCTTTCTTGCTGAACAGGGTGCACGCGTCACCATCACCGATCTTAAGCCCGCCAGCGACCTCAGCGATGTGCTCGCCAGCCTCCAGGACCTGCCGCTCACACGGCTCGAACTGGGTTCACACCCGTCGCACGTGTTCACGGACTGTCGCATGCTGGTGGTGAATCCGGCCGTGCCCCCGGGACACCCTGGCGTCGAAACAGCCCGCGTCCGCGGAGCAGACATCACGACGGAAATCGATCTGTTTCTCCGCCATCAGTGCGGGCAGGTGATCGGAGTCACGGGAAGCAACGGCAAATCCACCACAGCAGCACTCATTCACCATCTGCTCAACGCAGCAGGTCTCCCTGCGTGGCTGGGGGGGAATATCGGGATCAGTCTGCTTCCGCAGCTGACGCAGATCGATCGCGAGCACTGGGTTGTACTCGAACTCAGCAGCTTTCAGCTGGAACTGCTGCGGCCCCGCAAATTTCGCCCGGCCATCGCGCTGCTCACAAACTTTTCCCCCAATCACCTCGACTGGCACGGCACTCTCGCTGCCTACCGCCTGGCCAAGCAATCCGTGTTTTCTGCACAAACGCCTGCCGACTGCAGCATCGTTCCTGATTTTGCTTCATGCGCGGCAAGTCCCCGCGACGACTGGCGAATCCGCGGCCGACGTCATGAATTCGGGCTTGAGGATTCCGGGCTGGACGGGGCGTTCCTGGAGAACCGGATGCTGATCCTGCGAACACGCCAGGGGCGCAGCGAAGACTGCCTGCCCCTTCCCACTCCCCCCCAACTTCCCGGTGACCACAATCGCTGCAATCTGGCCGCCGCTGCCTGCGCTGCATGGCTGGCTGGAGCCTCTCCGGCGCGATTCGCGGCGGCACTGAATTCCTGGCGACCGCTCCCGCACCGCCTGCAGTGCGTTGTTGAACGCGGCGGACGACAGTTCTGGAATGACTCCATCGCCACCACTCCGGAATCCGCCATCGTGGCTCTCCAGCACGCCTCCGGGCGCGCCATCCTGCTGGCCGGCGGCTATGACAAAGGGCAGGACCTCCAGCCACTCGCCGCTGCCATCTGCCAGCATGCCCGCGCCGTCGTGCTCATGGGACAGACTGCCCCCGCACTTCTGCAGCACCTGCAGAACCCCGTCAACGGTTCTGCGCCCCCCGCCCGCATCGCGGCGGACTTTCCCACCGCTTTTCGCCTGGCGGTTGAAATGAGCCGGCCAGGCGATATGGTGCTGCTCTCCCCAGGCTGCGCCAGCTATGGCTGGTTTCGCGACTATCGCGATCGCGGCGACCAATTCATCCGCATGGCCCAGGAATGGAGTCCTTCCGCATGACCCCGCTGTTTGTCCAACTTCTCTCCCATCGGTTTTCCTTCCCGTTGCGAGTCTTCATTGCTGTCGCGATCACACTTCCTGGCTGCAGCGATCCACCCGCCACCGAGGAAGCGGCCGACGTGGCCCGGACCGCCGCCGTCCAGCAATCCACAACCGTCACCGTCACCCCGGAAGAACTCAAACGGCAACTCAACTGCTGGCAGGCCGAATTTGTCATGCAGGGCAACGAGATTCGTGAAGCGTCTCTGTATCAGTCCGGGGTCCGCAGTATCGCGCCACTCAAAGGACTCCCACTGATCGCACTCGACCTCGGCATGACACAGGTTGCGGATCTCGCGCCCCTCGCCGGCATGCCGCTGCAGCGACTCGATCTTGAAAACACGCCCATCTCCGACATCTCACTCCTGCACGGTATGCCACTCTCTGTGCTTAAAATGCAGAACACTCGCGTCACCAGCTTTTCACCCCTTGAAGGACTCCCCCTCACTCAGCTGAACCTCCTCGGACTGCCTTTCAGTGATGAGCACCTGCCACTGCTGCAGAATGCTCCGCTGCAGACCGTCTGGCTGGCCGGCACCCTCGTCACGGATCTCTCCGGCCTGCCAGTCACCAAACTCGAAAGCCTTGATATCGCCCGCACCAAAGTGTCCAGTATCGTTCCCCTGGCCGCCGCCACGCGACTGAAACGCCTGAATATCGCCGACACCTCCGTCACCGACCTGACGCCCCTGGCCACACTCCGCCTGCAGCGGATTACACTCTCTCCGGCAACGATCACTGCCGGCATGGACACGCTGCGTTCCATGACGTCCCTCACACAGATTCAAACGGACATCAACGAACCTCTGAATGCGGCCGATTTCTGGCAGCGATTTGATCTGGGACTCTACAAGCCCGACGCCAGCCAGTCGCCCGTCAGCGATTCCGCCACAACTCCTCAGCCCTGATCCCCAGTCGCTCCATGTGTGGCTGGATCTCTGCCAGAAACCGCTTCGCGTCTACCGGATAGCCTTGCGTCGGGCGAAGTCCCGGAATCCTCTGCCGCCACCAGTGATTGAACTGCCGCATCAAGAGTTCTCGAAGGTATTTGGAAACCATGGAAGCCAGCGCTGCAGGCAGCAATGCCTCCGCCTTCGTACGGAAACAAAACTCCATGTTTCCCATGCGGTACCGCGATCGCTCCCGCGATTCCTCCAGACGAAACACAAACTGGTCATCAAAGTGAGTCCCGATCAGTTCGTCATAACGATTTCGTCCGCCGTGTTTGTCGCACATCACCACCGCCGGCCCCGACGGATAACGATCGCGCAGCTGTCGCACCAGTCCCAGCGTTGCAGCTGACAGCACCGCCCCCTTGGAATCCACCTCCGCCACCAGACTGTTAAACTCGGCCGGGAAGACAACCCGACTGCACACCCCGAGAAACTCGATTCCAGCCTGCGACAGCTCCCTGCTCAGCTCGACCACCCATTCTTCAATGTGTTCCCGACTGGAATCTGCCGGCAGTTCAGGAATGCTCTCCCGGTTCCACGCTTCCGCCTGATACACATTTGCAAAGCCAGTTCCACACAGGGCCATACCCAGCGATTCGAGGGTGAGCAGCGGCATTCCCAGCAGTCCGAGGAAGGCCAGCACCGGGACCTCCAGTGATTCGAGGCTGTCGCCTGACTGATAAACAGCCTTGGAATCCGCGACGTACAGCCGGTTGTCTGCGGAACGCGGCGTATTGGTGAGCACTTGCTGAAGGGGTTCCCACAGGTCGTGGACGGCCGACTGACTGCCGCACCGCCAGGCCGTCGCCGTCACCACCAGCGGGCCCAGATTCGGGCCGTAGCCCGCTTCGTCAGTGCCAATGACGACCTGCATTGCAAACCCGTCGCCAGGAAAAAGGCCGAAACCGGCATCATAAACGGCAGCCAGCCAGAGCCGGCAATGCTGCACACAGCGGGAAACGCACGAAACGAAAACAGGTCGCCAGCCAGACGGCGGACGACCTGTTGGGGAAAGAGGGGTGGCTAACCGGGTTCGAACCGGCGACTTCCAGAACCACAATCTGGCGCTCTAACCAGCTGAGCTATAGCCACCATGTCTGGCCGGATTATACAGCGCAGCCGGCTGGAGATCAAGTTTGGGACGGTGAACGGGAATTTTTTTGGCAGCAGCCCCTGGCTATGACGCGAGGGCATCAGCCACATCTGTCCGGTAAGCAGTCATCGCTGGAAGAAATCCCACAAGGACGGCGAGTCCGGCGAGGATGGGGAAGAGCCAGACTTCGAGCGAGTTGAGTGCCCAGGGGTTGATGAGCAGTCCGGTTTGGCGGATCACCCATGGAGCGGAACCGATGGCAAGACCGTGTCCGGCCAGCCAGCCAGCCAGTCCGCCACCGCAGCAGAGGAGAGCGGATTCGGCGAGCACAATGCCGAAGACGTGGTGGCGGCCCGCTCCGAGGGCGCGCATGATGCCGATTTCCCTGCGACGATCGGACATGGAGTTGTAAATGCTGACGAAGATTCCCACGCCGGAAACGAGAATGATGATCACGGTGAGCACCACGAGGGCCTTCTGCACATTTCCTATCAAACCGCTCATCAACCGCTGGATGGGGCGGACGGGATTGACAGCCATCGCCTGAATGCCCTTTTTCAGTTCTGCGGAGAGGCTGATCGCGTCAAAGGGGGTTTCCGGCCTGGTCCGCACAAGAATGGCGGTCACTTCCTTCATGGCTTCCGGGCTGACGGGTGCGGGCAGATCACCAGGGTTGGGGGCTGCTTCCCGAGTGGCAGTGGCTTCGCGGTACTGTTGCAGTTGCTGGAGTGATGCAGCGAGTCGTTCGGGGTCGGCGGAATAGAAATCGCGAAGGCGTTTTTCGACTTCATCGATGGGCTTTTCGTGTCCGGCGATCGCATAGAAACCCTGCAGGTTCAGGAATACTGTGCGGTCATTGGCCGTCCCGGTCGGGGCCAGCACCGCCACCACGGTGAATTTTTCGTCGTGCACGTCTTCGCTTTCGGCTCCGCCATGGACGATGGAAAAGGACGTGCCGAGATCCCAGCCGTTTTCGCGGGCGACAGCTGAGCCGATGATGGCATCGAAGAGCTTGCCGATCCGCTGCCCGCGGATCATAAACTTCTGACCGGGCATGTATTCATTCTCAAAGTATTCCGTCGTGGTCCCGACGATCGGGAAATCGCCCTGTTCGGTCACGTCCCCGAAGGCCAGAGGCACAGCAGAAACGACCCGACGGTCTTTGCGGAGCTGTTCCAGATACGGGTACGGCAGGTTTTCGATGGGAGGCTGCATTCGATAGACGGCACTGAGCACGAGCTGGAGTTCGCTGCCCTTGGGACCGACGATCAGGTCATAGCCGACACTGCGCTGAGTAAACGCGCTGTTGACCGCACCGAAGATGACCAGGACGAGCACCATGAGCATCACGCCGAGGGCAATGCTGAGTGCTGTGAGTGATGAGGCCAGTCTTCGCTGACGCAGACTTTTCCAGGCGATGGTCAGCAGATTCATACGGAATGCTCCTGTGGCCGCCGACACAGTTCGGGGTGGTTGAAGTCCTGAAGACGATCGACGCGACTGAAAAGTCCGGCGGCTTCGAGAGAGTGTGTGACCATGAGCAGCGACACGTTGTGCTCCCGGCAGGTGCTGCGAATCAGGTCAAGGATTTTCTGCTGGTTAGCCGGATCCACGTTGGCGGTCGGCTCGTCAGCCAGCAGCAGCACCGGGCGATTGGCCAGCGATCTGGCCACGGCGACTCGCTGTTGTTCGCCCACAGACAGCTGTTTGGGGGAATGATTGAGCCGGTGCCCGAGTCCGACGGTTTCGAGCAGTGTGCGGGCAAACCCCTTGTCCACTCCGCGACCGCTGAAGGCCATGCCAAGAAGGACGTTTTCCAGAGCGGTGAAGGCCGGAAGCAGATTGAAGGTCTGAAAGACGATGCCGATTTTGGCCGCACGATAGCGATCCCGGACGACTTCAGGCATCGCCGCAAGGTCCCTGTTATCCACCACAACCCGACCGGAATCCGGCGTCAGGATTCCGGCAATAATGTTGAGCAGCGTTGTTTTGCCACCACCGCTGGAACCCAGCAACGCCGCCTGTTCACCCTGCGCAAGCGAGTAATGTTCGATTCCCAGCACCGGAAGCCGCTCACCGCCCGGCTGAGCGTACGACTTGCGGATCTTTTCGAGCAGGAGTGACATGGGAGCCCCTGAAAGGTGTACGCGGAGGTCAGTAGGCGAGTTTTAGCAGCCACCCGAATGGATTTCGACCGGGTGACGAGAGATTGCGGGAGTTGAAAAGAGGTCAGCAGCGCACGCCAAACTCCCGCAGCACCGCAGAAAGCCGCAGCAGGGGAAGTCCGATGATGGCCGTCTGATCACTGCACTCAATCCGCTCAAACAGCGAAATACTCGCGCCCTCAATCCGGTAACTTCCGGCACAGTCCAGCGGCTGATCGCGCTCCACACAGGCTGAAATCTCAGCCATTGTCGCGTTCCTCATCCAAAGCCGCGTTTCATGCAGAAACTCAACCGTCCGTCCCGGGGCGAGGACACAGACGGCTGTGAGCAGTCGATGAGGTCGACCGGAAAACATTGCCAGCTGCGCCCGAGCCCGCTCCGCCGTCTCAGGCTTCCCAAAAATGCGGCCGTCCAGATCCACCAGCTGATCCGAACCAATCACCACATAACCCCGAAACCGCTCCGCCACCCACGCAGCCTTCCTCCCGGCAAGTTCCGTCGCCACCGCCTGCGGCGACTGCCCTGAATTCTTCACTGACTCTTCGTCCACCTGTGGGGAACAACAGCAGAACTCCGGCAGGATTCTCGCCAGCAATTCCTGCCGGTACCGTGAACTGCTTGCAAGCACCACCTGACTCGCCATCCTCTGACTCCCTCACCGTTTTCCCTGGTAATTTCGCTGCTCAGCAGTCTCCAGCCTGAATGCTCTTCACCCGACGGCAGGTTCTGCTGGTTTTTCTGGGCGGCAATTCCTTTGTCACACCTTTCGATGCGCTGAAGAGCCGGCCTCCGAAGTCCGAAAACTAACGCGACTGGATTGATTTGTCACTGCCGAACCGCCACCGGCGAATCGGATGCACAGGAGCAGCGGGAATGTGTCCTTGGGGAGTGCGGACTGGAGTGCGGCATTATCTGCTGCTGATTGCCGTCTGCGCATTGCCTTGCGCTGCCGATTGCCATGCCCAGTCCGGGCCACCAATCGGCGCTGGTGGCTCGGGTGACAATGAACCCGTTGTCATCCTCTCAGACGGGACTGGACGAGTTCCCGTTCTGGAAGTTTCCAGCGCCGTGCAGCAGTCGTCCGATCCCCTGCATCGACTCGTCTGGGACACCCGCGAAACGACGCGTCATCGACTGCTCTCCACAAAAGACCATACGCCCTGGCAGATCATGCACGGACTCCTGGGGCTGCGACAGGATTTGCTGCTGTCCCACAATGGACAGGTCATCAATGCGCTGCAATGGATTCAGACGGGCCCGAGGTTTCAGAACGAGCCGTGGTTTGAGAAGACCGTGCATGGCGGTCGAGCCCATCCCTACATCAAGCCCTACTGGTTCGAGGGACACATCAACCAGTTTGTGGCCATGCTGGCCTCGTGTAACCTGCCGCTGGATGCAAAATTCGGCACGCCAACCGGTCCGATCACCATGCAGGATATGCTTAAAAACGCGCAAATGACCGTGAATTCCCGCGAAGAAGTCACCTGGACTCTGTGGGCCCTCTGCACCTACCTGCCGCCGGATGCCCGTTGGCTGAATGCCGCGGGTGAAGAGTGGAGTATTGAAAAACTGGTGCAGCTGGAAACGGCGAAGACCGTGGGCGGACCAACATCACCCTGTGGCGGCACCCATGGTCTTTTTGCCCTCGCCCGCGCACGAAACGTTTACCTGCGAACCGGCAAGCCACTCCGCGGTGCCTGGTTTGCCGCCGATCAGAAAATCAGGAAGTACATCGAAACTGCAAAGGTGTACCGCAATCCCGACGGCAGCCTATCAAGCGGATTCTTCAAGACGCGTGAATACAAGCAGGACTTCGATAAGCGTATGGCCAGTCAGGGACATCTGCTCGAATTCCTCATGATGTCGGTCTCCCAGGATGAACTCAAATCCGACTGGGTCCGCCGCGCAGTGACCATGACATGCAATGATCTGAACGCGAATCAAAATCAGTACGTGAGTTGCTCACCGCTGTTTCATGCGGCCAATGCTCTGTCCATTTACCTGGATCGCGTAGCGCAGGAAGCACCGCCACGCGTTGCTCAAAACCCAAACGCCGCAGCCGGCAGCCTGGCCGCCCCCAGAGTGAAGACGGCAGCGCCAAGGCCACCCAAACCAGAAGGCGCTGATGGTATTGCCCCGCCAGCACCGCCGGCGCGAGGCCACCTGCAAATCCCCCCCGCTGCCAACGCTCCGGCATTCGCGGCGGAGAGCCGGAAACAGCCCGCTGTTCCCCCGGCGTCCACAGCGCAGTACCCCGCGAGGTCCGAAAACCCGCAACGTCCCAACCTCCCGGCAAATTCGGCGACGCCAGCAAAACCTGCTGCGCCAACACCTTCCCCTCCCGCTACTCCCGCTTCCCCAATTCCATCCTCGACCGCACCCGGGGTACCCATCTCGAATCCGCGCGGTGTCCCGGTGAAATCCGTTTCCTCCAGCACCAGCAGGCCTGTGGCCTCCCCACAACCTCCTGGTCCCCCGCCGACGAGCAGCTTGAATCCTGAAACAAAATCGCCCGCTGGCAGCACGCCCGCTGCGAGGCCACCTGTGTCGGCACCGAAGGTCCCGCTGCCACCACTTCGACCAACGTCTCCCGTACCTCCAGTTCCGCAAACGCCGCCCGGTGGGGCCACTCAACAGCGCCCACCACAGGCCCGTGGCAGCTCAGTCACGAAGACCTCCGGGAAGTCTGATGTGGAGATTATCCTGCTGGAAGACTTCCTGAGCTCGCCCGCCCCAGCCCAAAGCACTGGACAGAAGTAACTGTTCCCCGTTCTGGCGGGAGTCAGCGGGGTCCCTTTGAATTGTGTGATTGTCGGGGGAGTTTCAGGCTTCGTCGAGCAGTTCGACTGCGGCGAATTTTTCTCCTTCGAGCATTGCGAGGCTGGCGCCGCCACCGGTGCTGACGTGGGTGACCTTGTCGGCGAATCCCAGTTGCTGGATGGCGGCTGCGCTGTCACCGCCACCGATGATGCTGGTGGCATGACTTGACGCGATGGATTCGGCGACGGCGCGGGTTCCGGCATCGAACGGAGGCATTTCAAACACCCCCATGGGGCCGTTCCAGACGACGGTTCCGGCATGAGCGACTTCGGCGGCGTACTGTTTTGCGGTTTCGGGGCCGATATCGAAGCCTTCGAAGGTGTCCGGAATCTGCCCGGCTGGGACCACAACTTTATTGCAGTCGCCGCGGAAGGCATCACCGCAGTGGGTGTCGACTGGGAGGATCAATTTTGAGCCTCCGCGCTGCAGGAGTTCTTTTGCCAGTTCGATGCGGTCCGGTTCGACGCGACTTTTGCCGACTTTGCCGCCGGTAGCCAGAGCAAACGTGTAGGCCATGGCACCGCCGATGAGCACTTTATCGCAGATTCCGAGCAGATTGCTGATGACTTTGATCTTATCGGACACTTTGGCCCCGCCGAGGATGGCGATGAAGGGGCGTTTGGGGGCGGCAATGGCATCAGAGAGGTATTGGATTTCCTTTTGTACGAGGAAGCCGACGACGCGGGGACGACCGGCCATGGCCTGGGGCACGGCCACCATGGACGCGTCGGTGCGGTGACAGGTGCCGAAGGCATCATTGCAGTACACGTCGGCGAAGGCCGCCAGCTTGCCGGCAAATTCCGGATCGCCTTTTTTTTCGCCTTTGTTGAAGCGAAGATTTTCCAGCAGCACCACGCCACCATTCTGCAGCGCTGCGACTTTTGCCTGAGCATCAGCGCCTACGGTGTCGGCTGCAAAGGCGACGTCCTGTCCCAGGAGCCGGGCGAGCACAGCGGCGGCCGGTCGGAGGCTGTACTTTGCGAGGTCTTCCCCGTCCTTTGGCTGGCCGAGGTGGCTGCAGAGCACCAGTTGTCCACCGCGGTCGATGACCGATCGAATGGACGGCAGCGCTTCACGAATTCGACGATCGTCCGTGACCTGACAGTCTGCATCGAGCGGCACATTGAAGTCGACTCGCATGAGCACTTTCAGGCCGGAAACAGGAAGATCGCTGATGGATTTTTTTGCCATGGCAACTGTGGACCCTGAATAAACGTTCTGAAGACCTGACACGAAGAATCCTGAACAGCACGAAGCAGACCAGTCGCGAAATCAGATGCTGGCGCGTTCTGCCGACTGAAAACCACAGGTTTTGTGAGCACCGTCACAGAAGGGCCTGTTGGCGGACGCCCCACAGCGGCACAGCGCGAACGTTTCCTTGCCCTTCAGGTCAAAGACGTTGCCAGCCGCGTCCGTCACAACGGCCGGGCCTGTCACCAGAAACGGACCATTGTCCCTGACGACGATTTTGCATTCAGACATCGCTGATTTCCTGTTGGTGTGTCCACGTGCAGTCCGGAACAGTTCCGCTCTGCAGCCACACAGCGTATGGTATCGGGAAAGGAGGCGGAGAACAAACAACCTTTGAATTGAGAAGCCAGAGCCTTGAGTCGCACGTTCTTAGACGCCACAGGGTCTGTGCTGCACGGCTGCATCGAGCTGTCTCTGCCACTGCTCTGCTTCCGGCACGAACCACGCCATTGCGTCCTCCCGGCCCTGCGAACCGAAACTGACTTTGAGCAGATTGCGGGCAATGGTTTTTCCGCAGTGACTGCGGACGATCGACGTGCCCGTCACTTCGGTCAGAGCGATCCGGAAGGTTCGAGACGGCAACAGCATCTGGAACACAAGCGCCTGATCCGTGAGTACCAGCAGGCCATTTCCCCGGAACTGTGCTCCGCCGAGCGACTGGAGGCCGAAAAAGTTCGCCCGGAAATCTTCAGCGAGAATCGTTTCCCCGGGAAGGAGCCGTTCAGTCAGTCGTCGCCTGAGCAGCTGTTTAAGGTTTCTGAGGATCAGGCGAAGGGCAACGGCGAAGAGCGTGAACGCCAGCAGCAGGCTGCTGATGATGATTAGTGCCGGGAACAGGGGGCTTTGCATGGAAGCGGAGTCCTTTGAACGGGGCCGGCATTCAGCGGTGGCCGCGCCCTCAGGCAGCTTACTGTTCATGGATCGTATTGTGCATGCGTCCTTCGAGCGGTGTGCCGTCCGCGGCGTTCAGTCGCCAGCTGATTTCCATGCCCCATGTGGGCTGGAGTTCAGGGATTTCCAGCAGCACAGTGCGACCGTTGTCTTCAAGCCTGGCGCCCGTCACCTGCAGCGATCGCTCGTTGATGTGCTTTGAACCGTAGGCTGCGGAACGTTTCAGATCCCAGACCTTCACCTGAAACGCCTGTTCTGAAAATCCCTCGGACGAGAGCGGATCTGTAAATCCCAGTCGCATGGCTTTGGGCAGGGCTTCGAGGCGAATGGGGAGCGTGGCTGGTTCGCCGGTGGCCCGCAGCCGGTACAGGCCGCCCGGATGCGTGGCGTTTCCGGCCCAGGCAAACATTCCGCACAGGTAGAGCTGTCCGTCGGCCGCATGAAACCGCCCGCGCATCACGCCCGTGGGATAGGCCGGCAGCGGCAGCTGGATCATTCCGCCCTGCATGCGTGAGCCGCGCTGTTCACAGGGCACAAGAAACACCTTGCCTGTACCGTAGGAAAGGTTGAGCAGGGCGCCGTTCAGCGGTCCCCAGCGATCACTGTTGATCCGCAGCAGTTCTCCTGGAGAACGATCGAACTCGTTGGTAATCCAGCAGAGCGGTGGTTCCATCGCGGCATCGGAGGCATCCTGCACATCATGCCAGCCGAACATGTTGCCATAGAACTTCGGCCGACCGTCGGGCGACACTGTCACCCAGTTGATGCGGTTCTTGGGGTTCCAGAAGCCCTCCTGGTCGGTCACCAGGAATGAGCCGTCGGGGTTGAGACACACACCGTTGGCCGCGCGAAAGCCGTTAGCCAGAATTCGCGTCCGGCTGCCGTCGGCGGAGACCTGCAGGAGCGTTCCGTGCTGCGGCACAACGGCCTCCAGAGCATGCCGACCGGATTTTGCATAATAGAAGTTGCCCTCGTCGTCCGTCTGCAGGCCCATCGCAAATTCATGGAAGTGTTCTGTCACCTGGTGATCTGAATTCAGACATTCGATGAAATCCGTTTCGCCGTCGGCATTCAGGTCGTGCAGCACCGCCAGCTGATCGCGGCAGGTGACAACCACGCGGTCGTTGACGATTTTCAGTCCCAGAGGCTGAAACAGCCCCGTCGCTGTGCGTCGCCATGTCAGCTCGGGACCATTCGGCAGCCCCGAGACTGTCCAGACATCGCCATCCCAGGTACACACGGCGAGCCGGCCATCGGGGTAGAAATCGAGGCCCGTGAATCGCAGCTGAGCCAGCCAGGGGTTGGATTCCGGGGCCGTGAGCATGTCGGAGGCGAAGCCACGACCGGAATTGAGCGGTGTGATGCGGGTCGCAAGCGGCTGTGGCCACCGCGGTGGGCCACCACGCGTGAGCAGTGACAGGTCAGCGGCCG
>JBJTOM010000378.1:0-12563 GCA_046074585.1 Planctomycetota bacterium
CGCGGAGCGTCTGCAGGATCTGCCCGACACTCCAGTCGAGCTCTTCCACGACGTCCCCGTAAATGCCAGCAGGACTTCGTCCGCGAAACTCTTCCGATGCAAACAGTGGCACGTGAGGAAAGTTGTGGGCCATGTAAAGAAAAAACGGCTTCGATTTGCTGGACTTGATGAAGGAAATCGCTTCTTCTGTGTAGCGTTTGGTGAGCTGCCGCTGATCGGGTCGCTCCTCGACCACCGCAGAACCCCGAATCAGCTGAGTCTGCCAGAATTCCGTCTGCTCCGCAAAAAACTTCGCTCGATCCTTCGGCGTATCCGGGGCCGGACGCATGTCGTTGGAATAGGGCATACCAAAATAGCTGTCAAACCCATGCTGCAGCGGCAGATGTTCAGGCAGATGCCCCAAATGCCACTTGCCGATGATCGCAGTGGAATAGCCGGCCGGCCTGAGCATTTCAGCGATGGTGATTTCCTGCGCGGGCAGGCCACCTTTTGCGTTGTTTCGAAGGACGCGGAACTGGTCGTGACACATTCCGCTGCGAATCGGGTAACGCCCCGTCAGCAATGCCGTGCGACTTGGAGTGCACACCTCGGCCGCCGAATAAAACTCAGTAAACCGCATCCCCTCCGCAGCCATCCGATCAAGGTTCGGCGTGCGAATCGAAGGATGTCCATAACACCCCAGATCGCCGTACCCCAGATCGTCAGCGTAGATGATCACGATGTTCGGACGCTCAGCCGCCGACAGCGGGACCGCGGATCCGGCAATCAGAGTGCACACCGACAGCACAGAAATCCAGAAGACAGTGATCAGAGTGGGCATGTGAACCACTTTCGGAAAGGATGGTTTCCGGACAACCGCAGTTAACGCATGCTCAAATCCCAATGCGTTTTCGTCAAGCCACCCAGCTCCCCTCTCCGCTCTCAGGGGAAAGGGGAGTTCATTTTGGGCGATGCCTGCAAAAATCCGGCACCGCAGATTGCTCGCTGCTGCAAAACTTGAATCGTTCTGACGGAATCAGTCACGTGAACAGCAGATTTCTGCATTTTCCCGGGCCTGGCCGCTGCGACTGGCAGCACTGGAGTATCCGATACGGCGGTTACAGAGCGACTTCACTCCGCGCCGAATTCACCGTTCCCGTCAGTTGGAGGGCTGACCGAGTCACTTGTCGTGACGATTGTATGAGTTGATTGAGTCGTGTCAGAACAGCATGACTTACGCTGTCTGCCGCCTGAAGGGAATTTTACAGGCTTCCGGACTTCCTCGCCATGAAAACTGCAACTGCCTTTCATCCATGGAATCGATGGCTGCTGCCACTGCTGATGCTTCCAGCCGTCGGCCTGATCGTCACAGCCCCGGTCCTGCTGCGTGCCGATGAGGAACCGGAGTCGGAGGATCAGTCAGCCCCTGAGCTGCCATCGAAGCTGGAAAGCCGTTCCCTGCGGTTGAAGCAGGCCACCAGTCTGGTGCAGAAGCTTACGTCGTCTGACGCGGCGTTTGAAGTGATTGTGGGTCAGAGTCGCACCATGATTCTTGAACAACCACTCGAACTGCAGGAGGACGGTGATCACCCGGACCCGGCGATCGCCATCTCGGATCCTTCAATTGCGGACGTGATGCTGACCGGGAACCGACAGATTCGCATTCTTGGACGCCGGGTTGGTGTCACGGATCTCACCATCAGCACCGGTCGTGGCGACATGGTGACGTTCCAGGTGCAGGTGGTCCTCGACCTGAAACTCATCCAGGCTCGCCTGCTGCAGCTTTTCCCGGACGCTTCCATACAGCTGGCGCATCTGGGCCCGAAACTGATTGTCGAAGGGGAAGCGCGAGATGCACAGCAGCTGGCCCGGATCAACCAGGTGCTGGAAAAGGCCGTCCAGTCCTCCGTCTCCACAGCCGGGGGATCCGGAAACGTGCAGCGAAACCTTGTGGATCGTCGGGACGAATCCTCTGGCTGGCGAACTGCTGACTGGCAGCAGTCACCGAAGGACCGTCTGCGGATTCGCAGTGCCTCGCAGAGTGCAGTGCAGGAACAGGGGCAGGGTGGGGAGGCTGTCGATCAGCCCCAGGCAGATGACACGGGCACAGCGATGGAGGAAGTGCAGATTAATCCAGGTCGCAGCAGCGGTGCCGGACGGAGTGCCGGTGGTGGTGCGGCCAGCGGTTCCCAGCAGGTCGAGATTATCAACCTGATGCGGATCCCCGGACCGCAGCAGGTGATGCTGATGGTTCAGGTGGCAGAACTGAATCGGACCGCCTATCGTCAGATTGGAGCTGACTTTTTGTTCGCGAATTCCGGCAGCATTCTGGGCACGCGGCTGACCGGCGCGAATTCCGGAGGATCGGCAGCCTCCGGCATGGGAATTTTCGGGAGTGGTTCTTCGGCAGCGTCCGGGGGAACGGCATCGACCACAGTCTTTGGAATCTTCGAGGGCCCTGGATTCCAGTCCTTTGTTTCCGCCCTGCGCCGCAACAGCGTCCTCAAGGTGCTGGCAGAACCGAATCTGGTCGCCATGCATGGGCATCGAGCTGACTTTCTTGCCGGAGGTGAGTTTCCGGTGCCCGTGCCGCAGTCCGGTGCGGGGGGTGGAACCCCAACTGTAACCATTCAATACAAAAAATTCGGTGTGCAGCTGGCGTTCACTCCCTATGTGCTCGACGGGGACCTGATCCGTATGGAGGTGGATCCGGAAGTCAGTTCCATTGACTACTCCCTGGGAACACAGGTGAGCGGAGTCAGTGTTCCCGGGTTGAATACACGGCGATCGCACACCACTGTGGAAATGCGGGAAGGTCAGACCCTGGCGATTGCCGGACTGATGCAGGTGGATCTTGCCGGGCGAACGGATCGCATTCCAGGCATGGGAGACTTACCGTGGATTGGTCCGTTCTTCAGCAATACCACCAGTCAGCGGGTCGAGAAGGAGCTGGTGGTGCTGGTCACTCCGCATCTGGTTGCGGCCGTGACCTGTGATGAGGTCGGACCGCTGCCTGGGGCTGAGGTGTATGAACCGAATGATCTGGAATTCTACCTGCTGAATCGACTCGAAGGCCACACAGGTCATGCTGAATTTCGCTCGACGACGAACGGCGAAGATCCACTTGGCTGCTTCCACCGCATGCAGGTGGAAACCCGTTATATCCGGGGACCACATGGGTTTTCGAAGTGAGAGAATTCGGACGGCTTCTTTCAGAGATTTTCAGGAGTCTGCTCATGGTCCGGCAACGACGTTGGGTACAGGCTGGCAGCTTGCTGCTGTTGGCCGCTGGTGGTCTGGAATGCAGTGTGGCTGACGATCAGGGGCATTCGTCACACAAAGCGATTTCCGCATCGCATTGTGCGGAGAGCCACAATGGTCGACTTTCCGGCTGGCTGGAGAGGAAGCGGGCGGAAATGCGGGATAAAGTCACTGGTTACCCCGAGGAATTTCTGCGGCCACCGCTGGGAATGGCCATGCATGGAGTGCTCGCACAGCAGCGAATGCAGGTTCAGGCATCGCGAACAACGCTCTATCGCTGCGATTTTGTCCAGGGCAGCTCAGAGCTGAATGCGTCCGGCTGGGCACGATTGGTCCGAATCAGTCGGCTGCTGCAGCGAACTCCGGGACCACTCCTGATCGAAACATCGGAAAAAGGAGCCGCACTTGATGAGGCCCGTCGTGCGGAAGTGATCGAGGGGCTTGCTTCGCTGCAGCACTCTCTGCCCCCTGAACTGGTGCAGTTGATTGGTGGCTCTGAATACAGCCTCGACAGTGATTCGGGACTCCTGATCCACCAGAATCGCCTGCAGCAGACAGGAAGCAGGGGAGGCAGTGACGGAACGTCCGGCGGAACTTCACGGCAGTCGACTGGGCTGCTGCAGTGATTCAGGACAGCGTTGGATTTGTGCAGGAGTGCATGTGATGGATCGAAGACTGCAGGGTGTTGGTGTTCTGCTCGCAGCCACCGTACTGTTCTCCGGAACCGGCTGTCATTCTCTGTTCAGAGGGACACGAACAGCCTCCGCGCCAAAGCCACGGCCAGCAGAGACGGTGGCCGATCCCGATCCGGATCTGACGGATCGTCAGATTATGGACATTCAAAGTTCAATGGCCCGGAGCATGGAACAGCGGGGAGACCTTAAAGCCGCGAGAGCCGCATGGTCTCAACTGCTTGATCGTCATCCCGAAAACGGTCAGGCCGCATGGCGTCTGGCTGTCGTTACCGACCGACTTGGGCACTTCGAGAAATCAGAGCCACTCTATCGCCAGGCCGTGAAGAGCGAGCCGCGAAATGTGGAACTCCTCTGCGACTACGGCTATTCGCTTTACCTGCAGCAGCGATGGGCTGAATCCGCCAGATTACTTGAACGGGCAGCTGAACTGGAACCGGAGAACCCTCGCGTACAGAACAATCTCGGACTGCTGTATGCCTGCACGGACCGCATTCAGGCAGCAGCAATGGCGTTTCAGCGGGCAGGCTGCACACCTGAAGAATCCCGCAGCAACCTGGGACTGGCTGCCGCCATGAACGGTCGAACCGCGGACGCTCGACGCATCTTCGAGCGAGTGCTGCAGGAGAATCCCGAATGCACAACCGCCGCACAGGGCCTGGAAGCTCTGGCGGCGGTGGAACGGGACGAACAGGCACAGACGCAGGACGTGAGGCCCGCAAGCTACTCAACAAGATAAACCAGACCGGCTTTGGCAAAATCATAGCCGGAGGGACTCAGTGTCATATCTCCGTTGCCGGACCATTTGACATTCCCGATGATGAACTGTGTGTTGAACACACCCTGTCCGGTGAGTGTGAGCTGGCTCCACCTGGAATAGATCGTGCCCACCACCTGCCCGGATGTTGCGTTTCCGGCCACAGTCACTGCGCTGTCGTTGATGCGGCGAAGATAGAACAGCATTCCATGGAAGGGGCTGGACGGATTGTTGTAGGCCCGAAGCGTGGCGCTGGACGTGACCGTAATACCGCCGCGCTGAGCGTTGTTGGTGGGTGGCAGTGTCTCACCATCGCTGCTGTCCGGCAGGCCCGTCGCCGGATTATAGTCACGCAGCGTGATGTAGAACATGACACCGTTGGCCGTGACGTTGCCTCCAGTGATCTTCAGCTCGCCACCTGTGATCACATAAATTCCCGGCTGGAATGTGACGGTTCCGCCGGAGATATTGATGTCCGAGTAGATTCCAGGCGAAAGAGTTCCGGTATATCCCGCGGAACTGATCTGAACTCGGCCACGATTCACATCGACAACACCGGTTGACACCGTCGGAGTTGGCAGATTGATCAGCGGATCGGGGACGAGTGCCTGACGACATTTCAGCGGGGGATCGCCACCGGCCAGATAAGGCAGAAACCCTGCCGGATTGTTCACTCCGCCGCAGATCCTGAAGTTCCGACCGCGGAACGTGCCGTTTGAACCGATGTTGCCCGCATAGCCATTGATGGCACCACTCACTGCCGCCCCGTGCTCATCAACTCCCCAGCCCTGCGAATTGGTAATCACACCGCCATCAATCACCAGCTGCCCGTTGCCAACGCAATTGAGCCCCGGGGAATAGCGTTTATCGAGAGCAATGATCATTTCCGGGGACGAGACCGAGCGATAGCCGGCAACGGCCCGAGCGTTGACAGTCGGCGAAACCGCGCCCATAAAGGAGGAGAACAGGGTGTTTTCTGAATGCTTCTGTACGCGTGCTTCACAGTAGCCGTAACGGCCGGCATAGGGCCCGGTAAGTGGTGGCATGTGCAGTGAAATCGTCCCTCCCTGCAGTGCATTGTGCTCCTGAATAAATGTAGTGGCTTCGTCCGTTGCTGACGCCGTCGTCTGTTGCCGAACCAGGGTCTGAGCGGCAGCAAGTGCAGCAGAGTCAATCGCATTCTGTGCCCTCCGACGCGTGTCCATGATCATGCCGGTCTCCATGATCAGCAGCATCATGCCAACCATGGCACCTGCCCCCACGGAGGTCACAACAAGAATGGTTCCTCGGCGATTCCCTGAACCGCTGTGTGCGGGGTCTGCGGAATGTGTCTGGATCAGTCGCATGGAAAGCTCTCCTCGGTGGCCCCTGAACGGCGGATAACGACTCTTCAATGTGCAATTGGCATCGTGGATCGAGCCCTCAGCGGAACATTGCTGCTGCCCGGAACAAACTTCAGCATCGACGAATAACGCGATGTCACTGTGGCCCGAACTCGCTTCTCGGCCCCATTGCTCCCGTCAATCCATTCCATGGTGACTTCAAAGCCGCCCGCGGCAGAGCCTCCCGCCAGCGGACGCAGCGTATTGGCAATCGGATGATTATCGCTCATCCGAAATGTCTGGGCGGCAGGCCCCCAAACCGGCAGCTCCGGACCTGCTTCTGAACCCCGGACAATCGCCAGTCGTGTGGCCTGACGAGCCACATGCGAAACCAGATTGCGGTGCATGGTCGCACTGCCAAAATCAAAAATCCCAACGAACATCACTGTCCACGCACCAAGCATGGCTGCGCCTTCGAGTGCTGCGGCACCACGGCGACGGGTGTGTGGCTGAGCGGATGACCTGAGCAGCGAATTCATTTTCATGACAGCACCTGTGATCAATGAAAAGGACTTTCAGCGAACCATGGGCAACACGGTCGTTCGCGAAACAGGAACGGTTGAGGGAATGAAGCCCCAGTTGACAACCGTCTCAAATGGATAGCTCACCGCAACACGAACTCGATTGTGCGGCCATGTACCCTCTGAACTGATCTGCACCTGCAGATCCTGCGGATTGAAACCGGGCACCGCACTGAATTCCTCCTCCACCTTGCTGCGACAGTTCGTCATAAACGCCGCACTGGTATAATCATCCCACGGATGAATGCAGCCGTAACCCGCGCCAGCTCGTGATGCATTGCAGACAGCAATCGATGTGGCGGCAAAACGACCATAGTCGGCGGTCCCCGCAAGCACAGCCACCATCACTGGCAGTACGATGGCAAATTCAATCGCTGACGCACCACGACGCGACTGCTGTTCCGGATGGCTGGAGTCTGCACGGACAGAGGTGACAGAATCGGCAACGCGGGGCTGATATCGCATGTCTTTTGTCCTCGGCTGGAGAATGCCGGGCTGTCGAGAGATGTCATCGACAGCCCGGCGAACGGTCATCTTCCCATGACCGTGAATTCAGTCCTGAAAACCCACAGTATCCGTGGAAACCACAGTGGCCGGAGCGGCGGGCTCAGATGTCGGCTTTACCGCCGCGGGCACCGCTTTCTGAGGGAACAGTGTCGTGCGGGACATGGTTGTGCCACGCAGGACCAGCACGTTCAGTGGCTGGCGTTTCTTTTTCGGAGCAGCCGGTGCAGCTGCAGTGACCGTGATCGCAGATCCTGCCGCCGAAACTGCAGCCTCAGAAGTTGCCGGTTTCTGCTCCGCATGCTCCCCGGTGACATCCGATGTTGCTGTGGCATCATCCAGACCACGATTGGGTGACGTGAGCGAGGAAACCGTCACCTGATTGACATCTGAGATAGCTTCGTCGAGCGGATTCCGCAGCGTCAGCCGAAGCACGCCCTTGTTTTGTCCGAGGTCCAGTTCCTGTGCCTGCTGGGGCGTCACAACCAGCGTCACCGTGCGCATCTGTTTCAGATCCATCATGTTTTCACTGGGGGCTTCAATGTTCTGATCAACCGCCAGCACGGTGACATTCTGCAGCAGCGTAATGGTACGACCACCGCCCGAAGGATCATCGTTTCCCTGCCCGTGCATCGTGAGCACCACATCTACGTTGTTGCCGGGCATCACAAATCCGGTCACGCCCGAGCTGACATTTGGTGTCTGAATGGAGACCGCCCGCATGCCTTTGGGAATGAGGGGTGGAAGCCCACGACCAACACCCGGTTCGGTCAGTCGGCCGGCGATCAGCAGCTGACCTTTCACAAGGTTGTCGCGGGATGTGCGGCCAGTGGCATCCTCGATCTTCCGAACCGCGCCTTCGGGAATGGAATCCACTGGAAAGGCGCTCAGTCGCAGATGCTGAGGTTCAAGCACCGTGCCCCATGGCATGTCCCCGACTGCCACCACGACCTCCTGAGTTGGGGTGTGGGTCGCTGCTCGCCGCTGAGAAACGAATGCTCCCACCGCTGACACCACACCAAAGATCACGGCAAAAGCACCGACAAGGAGAGTTCTGGTCTGCATGAGAGTGTTCCTGATGAATTACTTTTCCAGATTTCCAAAGATCTCATTCACCTGGATCATGGCCGGTCCAAGGATCACGAGCAGAATGGCAGGGAAGATGAATAACAGGGTTGGGAAGAGCACTTTTGTGGCGGCTTTCTGGGCCATGGCTTCCGCGTACTGCTGACGCTTCAGGCGGAGAGATTCCGAGAATTTGTCGAGAGTACGGGTCATGCTCGAACCGTACTTCTCGGCAGTCATCACCACTGCCGCCAGGTTCTGCAACTCCGCCAGATCGCTCCGATTGCCGAATTTCTGCAGCGATTCAGCCAGTCGCGTGCCCAGCTGCACTTCCCGTTCGACGATTCGCAGCTCCGCAGCCAGCAGCGGATGAGCCGTCTGCAGCTCTTCGACCACCCGCACCAGAGCCGCAATCAGACTCAGTCCGCCGCTCAGACAAATCACAATCAGATCGCAGGCGTCAGGGAGTGCTCGACGCAGTGCTGTCTGCCGTCGAGTCCTGCGGCGATCAAGCCAGAAACTGGGAGCAATCATCCCGAACACACCCATCATCGACCCACCGATCAGAGCCTTTTCCATCGGAAACATTCCGCTGATTGCCAGTGCCATGGAAATCAGCAGCGGGGTGGCGATCAGGAAGAATTTAATGCCCAGAAACATCGGCATCGCAGTGGGGCTGTAGAGCCCGGCGTGAAGCAGGCGAGTGGCCAGTCTGGAGCGTTCTTCGGAATCTTTCGGGATCAGTGTCTGTCCAACACGTGGCAATGTGGTCTGCACGATCTGCCGAAAATTTTCCACAAGTGCCGGATCATCCGCCACCGCAGCTGACTGCTGCAGCGTTCGCAGTCGCATTTCAGTGCGTTCAGTTCTTTTCCGCAGCAGCATGTACAGCAGGCCGGTCAGACCACTGGCCATAGCAGCAGCAAAGAGCACGGGAACCCACATGACAGTTCTCCGATTCAGAAGTCAAAGTTGATGATTTTGCGAATCCAGAGCCATCCCAGCCCCATACTGATGGCCATGCCCACCAGCAGCTCGGGGTGATCAAGAAGGCTTTGGGTGTAGTCGCGATTCAGAAAGATCATCACAACCAGCAGGAAAGGGGGCAGGGCCATGAGCACCAGAGCCTGCAGACGTCCCTCGGCGGTGAGCGTGTTGATCAGTCCCATGATGCGAAAACGTTCACGGACAACATGTGCCAGCCCCTGCAGAATCTCACTCAGATTCCCGCCGACCTGTTTCTGGACAAGCACGGCGACGACGAAGATTTTCAATTCAATGATGCCGCAGCGACGTGCCAGCTGTCGCATGGAGATTTCAGGATCCAGCCCAAGGTTCTGCTGTTCCGCACACAGCATGAACTCCTCTGCGATCGGAGCCGGGAAGTCGACGGCCACAGCCTGCATGGACTGCGTCATCGACTGACCTGCCCGCAGAGTACTGCTCATCAGCTCAAACGCATCCGCCAGCTGAGCCCGCAAACTGTTCTGTCGACGATCTCGAAGCATGCGGATATGCAGGAGCGGCAGCCAGCACGCACTGCCACCAGCCAGAATCGCCAGCGGGAGACTGTCACGAATCAGGAAGGCGAGCACCATCACAGCAATTCCAACGCCTGCCATTCGTCGGTAAATCACAGCAGGGGCCAGCTGCAGGCCAGCCTGATCAATCATATCACGAATCTTTTCGTGCCACGTACGGTGATCCTCCGCTGCATCCATCAGCTGATGCAGATCGGCCGGGCTCATTTGTTTGAGCATCGAATTCTTCGCGCGGGATCGCTGACTGCTGCGAAGCTCCTCCTCTATGCGAGCCCTGAGTTTCACGCGGTCACGAAACAGCACGTCGCTGGCCAGAGAATACAGAGCGGCCACACAGAAGATGGCTGCCAGAAAGGTCGATGTGACGAACAGATTGAAGCCCACAGGTCACCTCCTTTCAGCAGGTCACCAGAGTGCGACGGTCGAAAAGTCCCGGAGAAAGCCGAATGCCCATCGACTCGATATGTTCAAGGCAGTGCGGACGAATTCCGGTGCTGACAAAGGAACCCGTCGCCACACCGTCCGCATTCAGCCCCGTCTGACGGAACACAAACAGGTCGTGCATCGTGATATTCTCACCCTCCATCCCAGTAATCTCAGAGATTTTCATCACTTTGCGGGTCCCGCCAGTGAGCCGTGCAGCCTGAACGACCAGGTGCACCGCAGATGCGATCTGACGGCGAATCACCCAGATCGGAAGATCAAATCCAGCCATCCCGACCATCATCTCAAGGCGACTCACGGCATCCCGAGTATCGTTCGCGTGCAGAGTCGTCATGCTTCCGTCGTGACCCGTATTCATTGCCTGAAGCATGTCCAGCGCTTCTGGGCCACGTGATTCCCCGACCACAAGCCGATCAGGACGCATCCGCAGCGCGTTGCGAGCCAGATCGCGGCAGGTCACAGCACCCTGGCCCTCTACATTCGGAGGACGTGTCTCCATACGCACGACATGCGACTGCTGAAGCCGCAGTTCGGCGGCATCCTCAATCGTCGCAATCCGCTCGTGATCCGGTATGTACCCGGAAAGCATGTTGAGCAGCGTCGTTTTTCCGGATCCTGTCCCGCCGGAAATGAGCACATTCAGTCGTGACCGAACGGCCGCCGCCAGAAACTCAATCATTTCCGCTGCCACTGACTTCCTTGCAATCAGGTCATCAGCCTTGAGCGGCTTATCCGGGAAGCGACGAATCGACACAAGTGACCCGTCGAGAGCCAGCGGCGGGATGATGGCATTCACGCGGCTGCCATCCGCCAGACGGGCATCCACCATCGGACTCGTGGCGTCCACTCGCCGTCCCACACGACTGACAATCCGCTGGATGATCTGCAGCAGATGGTCTTCGCTGGCGAACGTCACGTCCGACTTCTCAAGCCGCCCGCGACGCTCACAGAAAATCGTCTTCGGGCCGTTAATGAGAATATCACTGATGGAAGGATCGCGGAGCAGTTGCTCCAGCGGACCCAGTCCAAACGTCTCGTCCAGCACCTCGCTGACAAGCGACTCCCGCTCCGCGGAATTCATCAACTGGTTACTCTGACGGCACAGCTCTTCTGCTGCATGGCGGATTTCCGCTCGAAGTTCAGCTTCAGAGCGAGTGCCAACGGTGGACAGATCGAGGCTGCCAATCAGACGACGATGAAGTTCGCAGCGAGCCGCATCATCAATCTTTCGCGGCGCGACGACCGACTGCTCTGTCCGCGGGGCAGGAGATTCAATCGATGCCAGACGCGGATCCGGAAAGGACGGACCTGCACTTTGAAACATCGCCATCCGCGGATCAGCAGGAAACATTGGCGGAGGCGCGGTGACCGGGGAAGCAGTCATGAACGCGGTTCCATTCAAAAAAGTGATTCACGACGGGAAGAAAAACAACCGGGCCGTCCGCATTTTCCAGTCTGCAGACGACCCGGTTGGCGACCACCTTCCCGCAGCCGTGTTGGAATTGGATCGCAGATGCCGCAACAGTGCGGCAGACAAAGCTAAACAGGCCCTCCAAGAGCCAGCATGATGAGTGTCCCTGCTGCAATCATCACACCAAAGGGCAGCAGATGCTGCCGGTGCGGTGGACTGAGCAGAGCTGTTTCCACGGGCAGGCTGCCGCGACGAGCAGCTATTGCTGTGAGTTCCGGCGGACCGAACCTGCGACGAAGGCAGTGAAACGTCCAGCCCGCAAGACCCGCGATGATGAGCACGTAAAGTGCGAAAATCGCTCCCATCCAGGCACCAAGACCAGCCATCAGCTTCACATCACCGGCCCCCATGCCGCCCCCGGCGTATGCCGGCAGGAGCGGCAGGCAGGCAGCGAACAGCCCGAACAGACTGCAGGTGAGCCCGTCAGCAGACCCGCTGGCGAAATGCCAGAAGATCCCCGAAAGAACCAGCGGCAGAGTCAGGCTGTTGGGAAGCCGAAATCCGCGATAATCAGAGACAGCCCCGATAACAACGGCGACCGAAATCACGATGACCGGAATGGTATCAGCAGACATGGCGATCATCAGAATGTGAGGCCGGAGAAGGTGTCAGACACACGGCCACCCAGAGTGCCGACAGCCGCCACAGCAACCACAGCGATCAACGCGACCATCAGGCCGTACTCGACCATCGTGGCACCCTCTTCACGAACCAATAGACGACGAACAGATGCGATGAACTTTGACATGAGAACAACTCCTGGAAATTTGCATGCGGACAAAGAACGGGAAGATTGAGCCGCTTCGAGCGGCCGTGTCGAAGGTGGATAATGACAGATCAGAATTTTAGGCCGGAGAAGGTGTCAGACACACGGCCACCCAGAGTGCCGACAGCTGCCACAGCAACCACAGCGATCAAAGCGACCATCAGGCCGTACTCGACCATC
>JBJTOM010000379.1:0-9115 GCA_046074585.1 Planctomycetota bacterium
CGGGGGGCGAGTCGAAGGAGTGTTCGATTTCGTAGATGGCGGTGTGTTTCATCATATCGCTGGAGGGGATGCCATCGGCGGGGATGGTGAAGGGTTTGAGGTCGGTGACCTGCCCTTTGAGGGGTTCGCCGGCGGCATTACGGAGGGTGAATTTTTCGAGGAGGAAGGCTTTGTGGTCTTCGAGTCCCTGGCGGAGGTCGTCGGGGCGGAGTCGATCCTGTTCGTCGGGTTCGAGGCCCTGGAAGAGGACGAGATCTTCGGCGAACATCTGGATGCGGGTTTTGGCGCGGGTTTTGGTGACGAACATCGCCGCTTCGGTGATGGAGATGGGGTGGCGAGCGACGGTGGGCGCAGTGGTGCCAGCGGATGATTCGGGGGCCGGGGCAAGGCGCGAGGGTTCAGCAGCCGAAGCTGGGCGTGACAGGCCGGGGACGGCGAGAATCAGGCAGAGGGAGGCCAGCTGAACGATCGGCAGCATGGGGAAACCTTTGGCGGTGGACAGCGAGTGCGGGGTGTGGGAGCAGATCGGCTGGACGGTGAGTGTGGTGTTCGGGATTGTACAGAAAGACGCTGCGGGAAACAGGACAGCGGTCGGGAAGTCGGAGGGGTGGTGGTTCTACGGAAGCGGACACATGTCGGGTGAGTGTGCTGTTGGTTGGGGGGACCATTTGGTTGGGGGGACCATTTGGGTGGTGTGTGCGGACTGGAGCGGCGCGGGTGGGGCTGGGTTGAAGGATCGGCCATTTCTGCCGGAGCGAAATTGAATCTGGCGAAAACTGCCGACGATAACCAGAGGACTTGTGTTGCCATGCCGAACCTCCTGCAGGCCAGCCTCAATGACGCAAACCTCAAAAAAGAAACGTCCCGCACCAGTTTCCAGCTCTCGTCTGCAGACACCGCTGGAGACTTATCTGCGAGAAATCAACCAGACTGCGCTGCTCACAGCCCAGGATGAAAAAGACCTGTCGAATCTGATTTCCGCGGGTGATGCTGCGGCGCGGGACCGCATGGTGCGGGCCAATCTGCGGCTGGTGGTGAACATTGCTCGCGGCTATACGGGCAAGGGTCTGCCGCTGCAGGATTTGATTGAAGAGGGCAATCTGGGTTTGCTGCGGGCGGTCGAGGGTTTCGACCCCAACATGAACACTCGCTTCAGCACCTACGCGAGCTACTGGATCAAGCAGTCGATCAAGCGAGCGCTGGTGAATTCTTCCAAGACGATTCGCATTCCGGCGTACATGGTGGAGTTGCTGTCGAAATGGCGTCGGGCTCAGGCGAAGCTCGCAGATGAGCTCAATCGCACCCCGACGCCGGAGGACATTGCGAAGGAGCTTGGTATTCCGCGGAAGAAGCTGCGGATCGTGAAGAAGGCGATCACGCTGTACAACGCGACACCGCATGCCGATCCGGAAGAGGGTGGGCTGACGCTGGGCGACATTGTGGCGGATGAGCGAGTGCGCGGGCCGGAGGACGAGTTGATCAACACAGACAACCTGACGCAGGTGACACGGTTGCTGGACGAGATGGATCCGAGGGAAGCGACCATTCTGAAGATGCGTTTTGGTCTGGACAATGCGGAGCCGCAGACGCTCAAGGAAATCGGTGAGGCGCTGGGGTTGACGCGGGAACGGGTCCGGCAGATTGAGTCCGAGGCCTTGCGGAGACTTTATCGGACCCTGAACGGGGACTGAGGTGCTGTGCGTTCAGGCAGCGAGGGTGCTGTAATTTTAAGAACGGCAATCGGCAATCGGCCGATGTCAATCGGCCGGTGCGGCCGTCGAGAGCGTTGTCGGCCGCAGCGAGGAGTGATGGTCTCACGCCAGGGCGGCAAGCCGCTCAGGCGCAAAGGTTGAAGACTGAACGGGATGTGAAAGTCAAATGTGCTGTTCCTGGCGGCTTTGCGTGAGGCAATGCCGCTTGCGTGTACCAGGAAGATTCCGGGGCTCATGCAAAGGCGCAAAGGAGGAGCAGGCGGGGTGGATTTCCAGAGTTCATCACGTCATCCGGGCGTCCTTGCATGAGGTGAAAGCGGGGGCAGAGAAAGCGGAGGAGAACGGGCAAATTTGCCGGAATTCCGCTCTGCGCGGACACTCTCGACTTTCTTTGTTCTCCTGCGGTCGTTTGTCCTCTCTTCGATCCCTCCGCGGGCAGCAGTGAGCGACGCCGTGTTGGGTGGCTGCGGTCCAGTGTGGAGTGCGAGATACGAATTCCATCGCGATTAACACCGTTTCGTCATCCCATCTTCGCCCTCCCGGCGGCGCAACAGGCGCCGATCGAGTCGCGACCGTAAATTCACATCCCCGAATTTCACGAATCAACACGCATCAGCACAAAAGCACATCTGACTTATTTCAAAACGGATCCTGCTGCGACTATTGGTGAAAATTCGTGTTGATTCGTGGTTCCAAACTCCTGCAACGCCCTGCTGAGCTCAGAACCACGAATTGACACGAATCAGCACGAATACGCCCAGCAGAAGATCTGAGCTCATTTCAAAACCGGGGCTCGCGCAAAGGCGCAAAGGAAGGCCAGGCGGGGCTGGGCTCAGTGCGACTGGGCTTCTGCTGCGTTGATCAGTCCGTCATGGTTGGCATCGAGTTTATCAAACATGTCGGGAGTTCCCGGAAATTCTCTTGCTGACACATCGCCGTCCCGATTGCGGTCCATGCGCTGGAACCAGACGGGTCCTGCGAGTGATGAATCGGGGGGCAGGATGGCATCAGTTATCCCGGCCTGCATCATCTGCATGGACATCCGGCCATCATTTCGCCGCAGATCAGAGCGTCCCAGTCCGATGGTGAGACGGTAGCTGGTTTGCAGGTCCATGTCTGAAATTTTGCCGTCCTGATCGGCATCGAGTTCGGTGAAGGTACTGGAGGCGAGTCGGAGTTCCCGTCGGGTGAGTCGGCGGTCGGCATCACTGTCGATGCGACTGAAGAGAGTCCGACCTTCCTGTTCCACTCCGACTTCAATGCTGCTGGCGATCACGGCCTGTTCGCGTTCGACGGATCCGAGCAGTTCTGACCGGGTGAGCTGGAGGTCTGCATCGAGGTCAAGATCGGGGAAGTCAGCTGTTACGCCGGCGTTGCGGACCATTTCGAGGACGGCTGGAAATTCGCTTTCGTCGAGGGACTGGCTGCGATCGGCATCGGCCTGAGTGAACTGCTGGCCGAGGAGTCCGCGAGTGATCATGCGATCGTTGGCGCCACCTCCGCGTGCCTGGAGCACCAGTTTCAGTCCATCCAGCGAGAGCTGGGCATCCCCGCGTGTGGCACTGGTCAGCTGGCAGAAACCGGCAGCAGCTTCACTGATCTGCACGGACAGTTCGCTCAGATTCGCTTTGTCGGACAGGCGGAATTCAAGTGTCACATGCACGGGGATGGTGAGCAGCCAGGGGGTGAGTTCAGTGGCTGAGGCACTGGATCGGGGCAGCTTTGCGGCGTCGTCGCTGGCGAGCCGGAGGCGTTCTGTGGGAAGCTGACCGTCAGCTCCGTAGCGACGGAGCAGCTGTTGGGCGGCGACGGCTGCGGTGGATTCGTCTGTGAGATGCAGGAATGGGAGATTGGCAACGGTTGGAGTGATGGCGGCGAGCTGGCTGAGGGGGTCGCGGTAGGGCAGAAGTTCAGCGAGGGTCAATGTTTCATCGTCATCGAGGTCGCGAAACCGGAGGACGCGAGTGGCCTGCGTCAGTTCTGCGGGGGCAACTGCGCCGTCAAGGTCGGTATCGAGCAGGGACGAGAGTCGTATGGCGTCATCGGCGGGTTGTGGCTGAGCGATGAGGCTGAAGGCCCGTGGCAGACGTGAGCGGACCCATTTCTGAAAGTCGGTGACGGAAACAGAGTCCTGCTGTTCGCTGGCGAGTTCGAGTTCGAGCGTCAGCTGCGGGACCAGCAGTGGACGCGAACCTGGGAGTCCCAGCAGTGCGCGGAAGCGGGTGGGGAGCAGGGCGAGTTCTGCGGTTGTCAGGGCTCCGTTGCTGTCGGTGTCGAGCAGTTTTCCGAGAAAGCCGCCGATCCACTGGCGATACGGTCGTCCGGCAACGGCCAGTCTGAGTTCGGTGAGCACGGGGCCATTCGGGGCGAGTACGAGCATGCGTGCGATATCAAAACGCTCAGTCGGCGGGAGTTCCGGGCGTGTTGGCGTTGAGCGTGTTGGGCGCTGGGCTGTTGCTGGGGGCAGTCGCAGCATTCCGCCAAGGCAGAGGGCAGTGAGAAGAATGAAGCGTCGGAAGTGCATGCAGCGTCTCATCGCGATTTCCGGTGGTGCTGAGTGGAAAAGGGCATCCCTCGGGCTGTGCGGCAGAAAGAGAGTCCGCTGGAGGGCGGGATTTGTCTGGTGAGAACGGTGAATTCGGGGAAGACGCGGGCGATATCGGCGGCATGCCGGGGGGCATCACTGCCTGTTCTGTGGTGAGCGATCGAGCCTGTACTGCGACGCCCGGAGTTGCTGGCCATTTTCGTTGCGATGTTCCCAGAGCACGGTGACGGTCCCTGTCTGCGGACTGACGGCGACGACCGGATCTTTGGCCCGGCTGTCAAGTTTGATTGGCTGACTGTCTGCCGGGTTCAGCAGAAGGAGATCTCTGGATCCTCCGGACGTCCAGCAGATCACCGGGCCGCTGGCTGTGGCAGCAATCCACGGCTGGTCTCCCGGGCCGAGGAGTTCTTCTGTTTTTCCCGGGAGAGACCGATACACATTGCCTTCGCGTCGCCAGACGGCGAGAGGAGAGCCGTCTGTGGCTGCCAGCATCCCGCCATCCATGGGGCAGGCATTAAGTTTCCAGTGGCTGCGACCGATCTGAGTGGCCGGGGCGAAGCTTTTTCCGCCGTCTGTGGAGCTGAGCAGGAACATGTCGCGATTGCCTGCCAGCGAATTGCGAAACAGCACGTGGAGGTTACGGCCATCAGCGATGATTGACGGGTGACAGCATTCACAGATGCTCTTTTCAGGGTTGGTATAGATGGCCTGATTTCTGCTCCATGTCTTACCGTCGTCGTCGGATCGGGCGAGGGCAAGTTCCGTTCTGCGATTTCGTAAATCCAGCCAGACGCAGACGATGGATTCGCTTTGGTTATCGGGAATCAGCCGGCCACTGGTCATCGCATGCAGTCCTTCTCTGGCTGCCCCTTCAAGATCGTTCACGAGGACGGGGCCCTGCCAGGACTGACCGTCGTCGGTTGAACGCCACGCGAGGACATCACCATCTTTTCCTTTTCCCTGGGCGCCGCCGATCGCGGTGATCACAATCGCGTGACTGGTAGTGGTGATTCGGGGACCGCGACGCATTCCCAGCGACATATTGGGGACGGAAAACGCACGACGCGGGCTGGAGAATCCGCTGGCATCGGGACGTGAGCGGCAGTACCAGACTTCGTTGCCCTGTCCGAAGACGACATGCACGCGTCCTGCGGGATCCACGGCGCACTGTGGTTGCTGAGGAGCACTGGTGCCGGAGCCGGCAGCCAGTTGCTGAATCTCTGGTCTGTCAGTGGGAGCCTGGGGTATGGCGAGTGTTGTGGCAGTCAGGCTGGTGACCAGCAAAGAGAGCAGTGCGGCGGGCAGTGAATGCATGACTGTAGGTTCTGTTGTGAAGGGCGGGGGGACATGCGGATCGGCAGTGGACGGGTGCCGCACGGTGAGAGGCAGGCGATATCGGGTGAAGAATAGCGTGTGGCGTGGCGGATGTCAGCCGCGTGGTGATTCACAAACTCCATGCCATTTTCCTCCTGACTCGCTACAATACCTGTGGTATCACTCATTGCACACTCTGCGGATTCCTCCCATGTTGACTCGCCCTGTTCTGTTCACGGTGTTGATCGCGCCGTTCATTTCTGCGTCCTCACTGGTGGCTGACGACTGGCCGCAGTGGGGTGGTCCGGAGCGGGACTGTGTGTGGCGTGAGTCCGGCATTGTGAAAAAATTCTCCACCACAGAGCTGCTCCCGCGTGTCTGGTCAGTTCCCATCGCGGAGGGCTATTCGGGTCCGGCTGTTGCTGATGGGCGTGTCTGGGTCACCGATCGCGTGCCCTCTGAAGGTCTCGAACGCATCCTCTGTTTCGACGCTGAAACCGGCAGGGAAATCTGGAAGCATGCCCACTCTGTGCGTTACACGGTGAGCTATCCTGCGGGTCCGCGGGCGACACCTGTGATTCACGACGGACTCTGTTACACGATCGGTGCGGAAGGGCACATGTTCTGTTTCGATGCGGGCACGGGTGCTGTCCGCTGGTCTTACGAGTTTCCCAAAGACTTTGGCACGAAGCTTCCCACGTGGGGCATGGCGGCCTCACCGCTGATCGACGGCGACAAACTCATCACGCTGACTGGGGGCAGCGAAAATGGTCTGGTGATCTGTTTTGATCGTCGCACGGGGAAAGAAATCTGGCGATCGCTGGCGGACGCTCAGGTCGGTTACTGTCCGCCGGTAATTTTTACCTTCGGCGGTCGCCGTCAGCTCATTATCTGGCACCCTTCTGCCGTCTCATCGCTCGACCCGGACACTGGCAGGGTGATCTGGGAACATGCGTGGGACATTAAATACGGTCTGACCGTTCCCACACCTCGCAAGCTGAACGACCAGCTGTTTCTGACGGCTTTTTACGACGGCCCGCTGATGCTCAAAGTGACGGCCGATTCGGCCGCTGTCGTCTGGAAGGGCCGAAGCAGCAGCGAAATAGAGACGGACGGTCTGCATTCGATCATGCCGACGCCGATCGTGAATGCCGATTTCATTTTTGGGGTGTGCAGTTACGGCCAGCTGCGATGCCTGAATACCAGCGACGGCAGCCGTCGCTGGGAGACGCTGCAGGCGACTGGAAGCGGCCGCTGGTGGAACGCTTTTCTGATTCCCAACGGCGACCGTATTTTTGTGCACAACGAGCAGGGCGAGCTGATCATTGCGCAGCTGACTGGTGAGGGTTACAGTGAGATCAGTCGGGCCAGGCTGGTGGAACCCACTCGCCCGGTTCAGCGGCGGATGACCATCTGGTCGCACCCGGCGTTCGCGATGAAGAGTGTTTTTGCGCGGAACGACCGGGAGCTGGTGCGGGTGAATCTTGCGGAATGAGCGGAGTTACGCAAGGACTTCCTGGACGACGTGGCCGTGCACATCGGTCAGGCGGAAATCGCGTCCGGAGTAGCGGAACGTGAGTTTTTCGTGATCGATTCCCATGAGGTGCAGCAGTGTGGCGTGGAGGTCGTGCACGTGCACTTTGTTTTCGACGGCTGCGAATCCGAATTCGTCAGTCGCGCCCCACGCCATTCCGCCGCGCACTCCACCGCCTGCCAGCCAGACAGTGAATCCGTGATTGTTATGATCACGACCTTTGGCGCCTTCTGAGACGGGGGTGCGGCCGAACTCGCCTCCCCAGAGCACGAGAGTGTCTTCCAGCAGTCCGCGTTCCTTCAGGTCTGCGAGCAGGGCAGCAATCGGCTGATCCACGGCGCGGGCTTTGTCGGCGTGGCTGGCGATGTTTTCATGGTCATCCCATGGCTGTCCATTGCCGTAGAAGACCTGCACCATACGGACGCCACGTTCGACAAGTCGTCTGGCAGCCAGGCAGCCATTGGCAAATTCGCCGCTGCCGTAGGCGTCGCGAGTGGATTTGGATTCGCGTGACAGATCGAAGACATCCTGAGCCTCTGTCTGCATGCGGAAGGCCATTTCGAGGGACTGGATGCGGGCTTCCAGCGGATTATCGCCACTGCGCTGCTGGAGGTGCATTTCGTTCATGCGTTTGAGCAGATCGAGCTGTTCCCGCTGAGCGGACCTGGAAACGCTGCTGTTGTTGATATCGCGGATTACGGTCTGAGGATTCATCTGGGAGTTGTTGATCTGGGCACCCTGATAGATGCCTGGCAGAAACCGGTTGCCCCAGAGAGCCGGCCCGACGACGGGTTTGCCGGGACACAGCACGACAAATCCGGGGAGGTTCTGGTTGTCTGTGCCCAGTCCGTAGAGGAGCCAGGAACCCATTGAGGGGCGTGTGGGCTGAGTTTCGCCGCTGGTCATCATCAGCAGTGACGGTTCGTGGTTGGGGATATTGGTGTGCATGGAGCGGATCACGCAGAGGTCATCTGCATGTTGGCCGAGCCGCGGGAAGATTTCGCTGATTTCGAGGCCTGACTGTCCGCGGCGGTGAAAGCGAAACGGGGACTGCAGGAGTCCGCCGGTGCGACGTTCTGTTTTCAGGTCTGCGGCCTGGGGACGCTGGCCGTTGTATTTCTGGAGGGCGGGTTTGGGATCAAAGGTATCGACCTGAGACGGTCCGCCATTCATAAACAGGTGAATGATTCGCTTCGCCCGCGCGGGGAACATCGGGGCTTTGGGTGAGAGCGGTCCGGGGGCAGCGGGGTTGGCACTGCTGTGGCCGGAATGAGCGAGGACGTGTTGCCGGGCGAGTACGCTGGCGAGTCCGACGGCGCCGGCACCGGCCCCGAGGCGACTGATCCAGGCGCGGCGGCTGGTGAGGGGATCAGCGGGCATGATATGATCGGGCATGGGGTCCCCTTCAGTCGATATACAGGAATTCGTTGGATGCGAGAAGAATCTGAGCGTAGCGTTCCCAGCGAGTGAGTGCATTCTGTGGCTGACCGTCGGCATCGGCAGCGGACACGTAGTCGGCACCGAGCTGCAGTTCGGCGGTGGTTGGTTCGCGGCTGAAAGCCAGCTGGAATGCCAGCTGAATTCGGGCTGCAGTATCGTCACCGGCAACCCGCTGGAGCCGTGCGGCAAAGGCGCGTGCCTGGTTGAGCATAAAGGGGCTGTTGAGTACGAACAGCTGCTGTTGCGGAACGGTGGTTTCGGCGCGTGTGGCGCTGGTGATATTGGCATCGGGGAAGTCAAACAGCCGGAGCATATTGTCGAGTTCGTGGCGACTGATGAAGGCATACACTGTTCGTCGCACATTGGCGTCGTCTGCGAGATTTGTGGAGGGGCCCCCGAACGTGGGATTGAGCTGGCCGGAGACAGCGAGCAGTGCATCGCGCCAGGCTTCCACGTCGAGTCGGCGGCGATTCATTCGCCAGAGGTATCGATTGTCGGCATCGACTTCCTCGGCGGCGGCAGTTCGAGAGCTTTGAAGCTGCCATGCGGCCGACTGCAGGATTTCGCGAT
>JBJTOM010000380.1:0-2606 GCA_046074585.1 Planctomycetota bacterium
CGCACGATCTTGTGCTCGTTACGCACAATATCCGGGATTTTTCCAGTGTTCCTGATCTGCACCTCGAAGACTGGCTTAGTTCGTGAGCAGCTAATTGGAACCGCACGAGTGACAATGTGCCACGACGCCATGATTCACCGAAGAATCAAAACACGGCAGTCAGCCTGCGAACCTTCCGCCCACCAGCAGTTTCAGCGAAATTCGAAATTCAGAGACCGCCGGATTTTGAGACTCGGCACGGAGTTGCGGCAGGCACACTCCCCGCAACACAACGCCAACGCTGGCAACGACTTCCGACGCGCCCCGAGAACTCCAGGTCTCAGCCCCCCGCGAACAGCGCGACGTCACCACCCGCCACGGCCGCCACCTTCTGGTCCCCAATTCCCCCGCAACTCTCGCCCTTCTCGGACTCTCACATCGCCCCGGGTCATCATCCGTCCGGACCGCTCAGGATGTCCCCAAACACACAGTTGCGACCGCTCAGCAGCTTCGGCAAAAACGAAATCTGACTGCGGGGTGATGGTGGTGAGAGAGTTGTGAAAAGCGGCTGACTAATACAGATGCATGGCAGTGGAAGCGGTCTTGAGTCCACGCGGTCAACTTTTCGGCGACTTCCAGGGGCCCGATCACTCCTGTTCCCATACTCCTGTTACTCCAGGCGGGACGGCGACTGCCACGACCTCAGGATCTCTATGCATGAAACAGCGGGAGCGATAACGATTCCGATCGGCCACGGCGGGAGCCACAGGGAGCTGACAACTCGGAAACGAATCACTTCCCGGTGTCTGCTGCAGAGCCTTGTTCGGTACGTTTGTCCCCACGCTGAGGGCTGGCCACCCGGCCCCACGGCTTAAACACAGAAACGCAAACCACGAACGCGAGCAGTCCCGCCTGGGCGGCCCCAAAGACCGCAGCGCGCCTGGTGTCCCCGAGAAAGGCGGGGTCCTCCATCGCATGCAGCCCGCTCCGCCCCACGACCGCAGCCGTTCGGTCGATCCACGGTCCCAGGCAGGTCGCCCCGAACAGCACCATCAGCACGGTTGCGATCAGCTTGAAACCGACCCAGTACCAGACGAAGAACCCCCACCTGGTCCGCCACGACAGCAGCAACCCCGTGAGCAGCGAGCCGGCTGCCGAGCCTATGACGACCACGTCATCGATCAGTTTTACGGCCAGACACCACGCCATCAGCTCAGCCGCCGTCTGCGGGGCGACCGGGCGCAGCCACATGACTACGACCATCGCCGACGCCGCCCCGAGCCAGAGGCCGGAGGACAGGATATGAAGCGACAACACCCACTTCCGACCCTGCGGCCCCAACTCATGTCTCATTGGACGCCCCGCAGTTCCCAACGGGCCGCAACGGGCCGGTCGCGGCAACGGGCCGGTCACGGCGACGGGCGACGAACCACGACCGGTCGAGATACGCCGCGTCCGGGTCGCCGGTCGCCACCGGCACTTCGTTGAACGCATACACGATGGCCAGATAGCACCACGCCACTCCCCACGGGGCAAACACACCGCACAGATGCCCGGCGAGGCTTACCAGTCCCGACCCAACCCAGGCTTCGGCATAGACCCGAGGGCTACGGATGATCCGGGCCAGCGCCCTCGGCAGGTCGAGAGCGGACATGGTGCGGCCAGTCCGGGAGACGTTCAGGAAGCCCGACGGGATCACGAACGTGAGTATCCCGAAGGCGGCGGCGATCCCGGCGGACTCGGCCCCGGTGAACGTCGGATCAGAGGCCAGAAACCGATCCGCCGCCAGGATGGCGGGGACGGCGAGTGTCGAGAAGATCGGGGCCACCAGACTCACCGCAAGCATCCACACCCACGGGATGTCACCGGCCGCCGGGCTAACTGACAGGCGGACGCCGACCCACAAGTACACAGGCAGGTAGTAGGTATTGATGACGGCCACCGCCTTTAACCCCTCGACAAGGAACCGGGCGCCGTTGCCCCACCACTCGGGCAGGATAGGCTCGTCCCCGCGGATGAGCCGGAAGATGGCTTCCCTGCGATAGCCAAGGAGCATCACCCACCCGATCATTGGGATGATCAGCACCAGCCCACCGATGCCGACCTTTGCCTGCCACGCCGAATCGTCGGTCGGGAACAGCAACGCGGAACGCCAGTCCAGCCGGCACCAACCCGGCCCGCCCACGCGACCGTCAACCCTCTCGATTCGCTCGTTCATCACGACGCCTCCACAGCCGAACTACAGCCATCGCTCGGCACGCGAGTAAGGCCACCCTGTTAAAAACTTCCGTTCGCGTGTCGATGTGCAGGGCTTTGTTCGTCAACTTCTGCGATACCACACTCGGATAAACTGACGAATTAATACTGGGAGACCTGTTATGTTCGGCAATTCTGTTTCGTCATTTGGGCCAACAGGCAACACGATGGTCTCGATATTCAGAACGTCGATCGATTCCTTCTCTATCCACTCATTTGCAGCAGCAACTGCTGAGTCGAAGGAGTCTGTCTGAATTCCCTTCAGCCAATGTATGTTTAGTGTCTTTGGGACAAAGTCTTTCTGGTCAAACATCGTTTCCAAACGTCTTTCTATGCAAATGCAGTCAATTGGATTCGCTGTTGCTGTCACT
>JBJTOM010000381.1:0-2742 GCA_046074585.1 Planctomycetota bacterium
GTCTGGGGGCTGGCCCCCAGCTTCCCTCCTATGATCGCCCCAAAATCTGCGTCCGTTTTTCAATATCTCTCAACAGGCCAAACTCTGAGTCCCGTCTGACCAGTACACGGGCGTGACGATATTGAAGCAGCGTTGCCTGAAAGCAGATGGCCTGGGCGCACAGCCCACCTCCGATCGGAAAATGCGTGACAAACGGCACGCCGCGATCCGGCCCTTCCTCTCCATAAGCTGATGCGAGACTTGTGGTAATTATTGAGTATTCCGGACAGGAACTCCGCGGGTCCAGAAACCCATCTGCAAGGCACGCAACCCGGTGTGCAAGTGTCTCAAGCAGTTCATGACCTGAATGAAGTCGAAGCCGTTTAGACACCGCTTCCCGGAATGTCTTCAGTCTTCGGAGATTTACGAACCCGAGCGATTTGCCTGCGTCATCCTGCAGGCTGGCTCGAAGTGCAAATCGGGGCGAATTGATTCCCAGAAGTTCGGCCTCGCTGCGGACAATAATCGACGGTGCTATGCGGAAGGAAATCCCGTCGCCAGGCGGCACGAACGAACTCGTTTTCCCTGCCAGTCCGTTTCGAGAGACATGACCGCCCGAGTTCATGGGGTTTCGGGCAAGCCAATCCCTGAGATGTACCAGTCGCTATTGCTCGAAACCGGAAAGTTCCTGCCTGAAGACTGTTTCTTCCCTTGCCATGCTGGATCGTTACCTCTGAAGCTTGAAGTTCGGTTGACCCACCGTTGATCGAACACCAGTGGAGGGCAATTGTGAAGCAGTTCTCTATGATCGTTGCCAGATTGTTGAATTGCCGGCTCGAGGAAGTCGAGCGGAGAGAGTGGAGGCGAATGCTCGTTTTCCAGTGCAAGCACACTCCTCCGGCCACCCCAACCCGGGACGGCGAGGCTGGGATGACGAAACGTTGTCAGCGGGGCAATCTCCGATGTTTTCATGGCATCACCAGTGTTTACGCCGCTCAGCCCAGCCGCGCGATGCAGGCACTCATCCGGCGTGCGGTCGATGTCGATCGGCCGGTAACATTCCTGCCGACGCCAGCGTGCGGCACGACAACCACCAAACGCGATCGCTGCATCCGCATTTCGCGCTGAACACACCCGCGTCCTGGCACGCACCGTTACCGGGGGATTGACATCCCCTGCACGCCCCCCCCACGCCATGGAAAAGTTCCCAATCGCAAAATCACAGGAATCGCAAAATCGCAGCAGAGGGGACAGAGGACAGAATCTCAGAGGTCAGAGCTGCAGAGTCGCAGAGATCGAGTCGCATGAGGACGACTGGGAGATCTACGGGCACTCCAACACCACTCGGCAACCGATATTGCAGTAACGGAGGTCAGGAGCTCGGCTGCGACGGAACGAGGAACGCAGGCAGATTGGCCCGAAGTTCCACGCTCCGCCCCGCAAAATCCGGGAAACCCCGGACGAGGGACCTGCGGGATCGTCAATCGGCGATGTCTCGTAATACGCGCCGTCATACCAATCCGCACACCAATCCCAGACATTGCCCAGCATATCGTGCAGCCCCAACGGGTTGCAGCTGTAGCTTCCTGCGGGTGATGTGAAGCGGGAACCGTCATCGAACTGGAATTTCTGCCACTTCTTAAAGTCGACTCCGGGAAACACTTTCGCGAAAGTCTCGTCCTGAACATTTGCAAAGCCATTCAGACTTTCCAGAGTGTCTCCGGTGAAGAACCGCGTGGACGTACCGGCTCGGCAGGAGTATTCCCACTCCGCTTCCCGCGGCAGCCGATAGCGCCCCCCGTCGCCGGAATTCGCCGAGCTCTCGTTAAGCCATGTCACATAGGCCTGCACGTCATTCCACGTCACGTTCACCACCGGATGCTCATCCGTCTGTTCAAACCCCACGCTCCTCCACGTGAATTCCGGCTTCTGCCCAGCGCTCTTTGTTGCAGCCACATAGCCCCAGCCGCCTTTTCCGTCGGTTTCCGCTTCCGTGCGATAGCCGGTCACGCGCACGAAGGCAGCGAACTGACCGCGAGTCACTGATGACACACCAAGGTAGAAAGGCTGCGTGATCCGCACACGGTGGCGGGGGCTTTCGTCATCAATTGTCACGTTCGGAGGCAGGATGAATCCGGACGCCTGCAACTGTTCGACTGTTTCACTATTCCCCATCAGGAATTCGCCGGGCGGGATCAGACGCAGTTCCTGCCCGAACTGATCCCGCCACTGCACGTCACGTTTCAGAAAGCGGCCCCAGGCGGTCTGCGCGCCTGTAGCGACGGATGCGGTGAACGGGGCCTGCAGCAATTCCGGGCGTTTGAGTGGCGGTGACGTCTGCGGCGGGGGCGCGGGTTGTTGTACAGTGTCTGCCGCGAATGCTGCACGGAGCGCTCGCACAAAGTCCATGCACGTCCCGTAACGCCGGTCGGGTTCCTTCTGCAGCACCCGGTCGAAGACGGGCTGGAGCCTTTGCAGATCCCGAGGCAGTTGCGGCAGGGACCCGTGGACGATGGCAAAGCCCAGAGCCATTCCGCTGCCCAGAAAGGGGCAGAATCCTGTCAGCAGCTCCCACGCCACAATCCCCAGCGCCCACTGGTCGCGGACCGCGGTGAGAGGACGGCCCTGCCACTGTTCAGGAGCCATATAGGCCTCTGTGCCTTCCACCGGAAGATGCCCACGACTGTACCGCGCGTGGGTGGTGCGAATTTCAGCGGCAAGGCCGAAGTCAATCACATGCACCTTCCGCGTTTCGGGATTGAA
>JBJTOM010000382.1:0-2002 GCA_046074585.1 Planctomycetota bacterium
TAGGCGTTGGCCAGTTCCATACCACGAATGTACAGCTCAAACCGTTCGGCAATGTCCGGATTTGTGGTGCTGCGTTTGGTAAGCGGACAGAGCGACGCCGGGTAATCGATGACAAACACCGGTCCCTGCAGATGGTCCTCGACGGTTCGTTCGAAGACTTCATTGATGAGCACATCCGGGTGCACGCCTGTGGTGGGGATGCCATGCTTCGCCGCGACCGCCGCGACGGCCTGCTCATCGCGCATGTCACAGCCTGCATGTTCCCGGAACAAATCGGCGTAACGTCGACGCGGCCACGGTGCAGTCAGATCAATGGTGGAGTCGCTCCATGGAATCTGCAGCCCGCCATTCACCGCCACACAGGCGTCAGTGATGATCTGTTCGGTCAGCTCCATCATGGTTTCATAGTTGCCATAGGCCTGATAGATCTCGATCATCGTGAATTCCGGGTTGTGAGTGGCATCCACGCCTTCATTCCGGAAGACTCGACCAATTTCATATACGCGTTCGATGCCACCAACGAGCAGTCGCTTGAGGTGCAATTCCAGTGCAATGCGAAGAAACAGAGGCATATCAAGGGCATTGTGATGCGTGATAAACGGCCTTGCAGCTGCCCCCCCGGCGATTGCGTGCAGCACGGGTGTCTCGACTTCGTGGAACCGCTGCTTCCGCAACGTCTGCCGAACCGAATCGATGATGATGGACCGTTTGAGCATTCGCGGGAGCACGCCCTCGGTGTAGATCAGATCCAGGTACCGCTGCCGGACGAGGATTTCAGCGTCCTTCAGGCCGTGGAACTTTTCCGGCGGCTGCGCGAGGGATTTGCAGAGGATGTGCAGGCGATGGACGAATACAGACACTTCGCCAGTGTTCGTACGCCGCAGCGGGCCGTCCACCCCCACGAGATCCCCGTCGTCCAGCGCGCTCACCAGTTCCCACTGCTCGTCCGACATCTCTCCCCGGGAACACAACAGCTGAATCGCGCCGGACTGATCCTGCAGGTCGATGAACCGCAGCTTACCCGCCTTGCGACGACCCATGATGCGGCCGGCCACACGGACAACTTCACCATCCACTCCGGATTCGGCAGGACACCGCTCACGAACAGCTGACAACGCCTCATGATTGTCGAAACGCGAGCCCCATGGATCCAGACCCAGCGACTGGATTTTCTCCAGTTTCTCCAGTCTTGCCAGTTCCAGTCGGTCGGGTTTGGGACCTGAATTCATCGGGCACACGCTGAGGTTGGGACATTCGGCGAACTCCGGCAAAGGGCGCCGAGAGCGAAAGGGAAGTGGCGGAGTGTGCTGGAAACGGGGCGGAAGGTCAATCCCAGGTGGGGCGTCTGGCGACGGAAAGCAAAGCAGCCTTGCCCTCCAGGGAATGTTAATACCCAGTAACGCATGACAGGAACCAAGTCCCTCACCCGCGGATTGCCGTCGGACAATTCAGAGGTCCGGCGGAAGCCCAACCGCCTTGAATTTCCGCCACGCAGTGCCAGTGGGAGGGGGAGGACGCAACTCCTGCTGAGCCGCATCCCCGCCGGGCCCAACAAGGTGCCAGCCCAACAAGATGCCATGCACGTGAAAGGCATGAAAGAACAAGGTGCCATGGAAAGAACAAGGTGCCATGCACCTGAAAAAAGAACAAGGTGCCATGCACCTGAGAAAGGCAAGGCGACAAGGTGCCATGCATCTGATATGCACCTTAACACCACGGGGCCCAACAACGGCCCCAAAAGGTGCCATGGGCCCAATAAGGTGCCAGGCCCAATAAGGTGCCAGGCCCAATAACGGCCCAATAAGGTGCCATGCACCTTGACATTCTTTTTTGCGTCTGATAGACTGACTTTTCCAAGCTGAAAGGGGGGTGTTATGCCACGTGTGAATCGCCGTGAAATCTTCTCTGAAACTGATGTCCAGGTGTTCCACACCATCAGCCGCTGTGTGCGTCGCAATCATTTGTGCGGGCGTGATCGCAGGTCGGGTCAGGATTATTCGCA
>JBJTOM010000383.1:0-3064 GCA_046074585.1 Planctomycetota bacterium
CGTCCATCGGTATGCTGATCAATATCGGGACCCATCAGTCACTCGAAGCAACAGGAAGACCGTTTGCGTTTTGAAACGCAGCCTCTCACGGGCGCGGCTCGGGTGCGGCGTTTTGCGTCATGGGACGTATGAGACGCATGAGACGGATGTCCACCGATCTCACAGGCGTCTCTTCATTCCCCCCAGCGACTCACGCATGCCGCAGCAGCGCCGTCCGGTGGCTCATCTCCCCTCTCCCCTCCCAGGGGAGAGGGGCCGGGGGTGAGGGGTCAACACCCCAGCAACATCTTCGCACTTCCCACTTCAAGGCGCCACAGGGTTTTGCTGGGGACCACGCTTCCTCACGGGCGCGCCTCGTTGGTGGCGTTTGCAGTGCCCTTCGCCCGCGGACTCCCGTCCGACGGCTCAGCAACGCGTTACCGGGGGATTGACATCCCCCGCACGCCCATTTTTTGAGGGCACCTGCCGTCAAAAAATTGAGCAGGAGAATGGAGAAAGGAGAGAGGAGACTCTCGACTTTCTGCGTTCTCCTGCGATCTCCTCTCCACTTTCTACTCTCTTACCCTCCTGCCTCCGCCACTTCCCCGTTCCCACCCGCCACCCGCCACGAGCCCGGCTCGGTGTGTCCCTGCTGCGTAATCAGTGGCCGAAGACCGACTGCAGGACCGTTGTGGCTTCTTCGGGTGTCAGGAAGAGCAGCAGGCTGATAATCATAATCCAGCTGAACAGCTGCAGATTCAGAATCAGGTCGAAGATCAGGTGCAGCACAACGCCGGTGATCAGCAGGGGGAACCGCAGCTCGTGAATCCAGAGTCCGCAGCCGAGCGTTGTTTCTTCGGCGAGTGTGCCCCAGGTGGCAAGCCGCAGGAGGAGGGGATGGAGCAGCCGTTTGGGGGGGCGGAAGCGGACGTAGGCGTCGACCCAGAGCGGATACCAGGCGGCCGTGCCGTTGCGCCAGAGGCTGCCGCGGAGTTTCCAGAAGACGGTGCGCAGATAGACAATGCTGATCTGCAGCTGCATCAGCCGCAGAGGCCAGGCATCGGCGGAGGCAAATTCAAGCAGTGGCTGGCCAGCCAGCCACTCATCCACCGACAGACTACTCCCGGCATCGCTGAAACAGCACAGAAACAACAGGATTCGCAGGAGCGAATCACCGCTGGACAGGATCATCGTGTTGCGGTGCTGCAGGGACACCAGCGTTAGAAACACCACAATGCAGGCCGGGCGAAAATGCCAGCCGATGAGCAGCATCAGGCAGGCTGCCAGATGTACGACCAGCAGGATGCGGAATGACCATGTGGAATCGGGCAGCCAGTGCAGGAGCGAAAAGCGGCGTCCGTTCAGCTGTGTCTTCCATTTCCGCGTTGGCCAGACACCATCCGCCGCAAAGTAATCTTCAGTCAGAGGAATCAGCAGCAGAGCATTCAGCAGCAGCAGGATGCTGATGAGCAGTCGGAACAGAACGAGCGGTGCTGTGGAGAGCTGAGTGTGAAACAGAGCATTCCACGCATTCAGCAGCTGCTGCAGTGTCAGCATGGTTCAGATCCGCTGAGGAACGGTTGAGGGGACGGTGTCAAGCCGCGCGGGAGAGGACCAGGTCCCGGTGGCGACATCGAGGGCCAGAAGCGGCGTCAGCTGGGCTGGTCCGTAGATTTCGCTGGCTGTGGGTGCGAGCACCCGCGACGACTCCCGCACCAGCTCAACTCGCACCACCCGTCGCCCCGCAGAATCCTCCGCCGCCTGCGTGACAAGGAATTCTGCGAGCGACTGCAGGGGACCTGTTCCGGCAGTGGACAGCAGCGAACATTCGTATTTGAAACTGCGGGCATAAAGCAGATTGAACAGGGCGGATCGGCGTGGTCCGAGCGGTGACCAGAGTTCAAACGTGCCATCATCCCAGCGAATCACGGCCCGCAGTCGGCGATTCACGTGGATGGGCTGAGGAGCGAACATGGCCCAGCTGTGCCAGAGGCCGAGGTAGAGAAATGGGAGGGACAGCCAGTGAATCAGCCGCCGTGGCGGATGATCCACTGGATAGTCCCAGCACCAGAGGAACAGCAGGAGCACGAGGATAAAGAGGTCGGTCAACACGGGCATGGCCTCAGCGATCCTTCAGCGGGGCCGGTTTCTTCGCGGCTTCCCCCTTGGGCGCCGCTCCCTGCGGAGCGGGCGACTCCGTGCACGCGTCCTTGTCCTCCCGCTGCATCCTCCGCCACGTCATGTAGGGGATGCCGTTGACGGATTCGTTGGCACGTTTTACGTCCGCAATCGCCTCCTCCAGCGGAAATCCTCGCTCCGCCAACAACTCAACCAGCCGCTCGAAGTCCTTCCGGACTGGGGAGTCCTGCCATTCTTGTTTTTTGAGGGGGTCATCGGCAATGTTTCGCCGACGTAGGTCTTCCGTCAGGGCAACCAGGTGTACAAACTGCTTATCCTTCAGGTCATAACAATCGACGCGCGCACCAAGAACTATCAGACGGACAGCCAAATCCCACTCGCCGGTACCATAGGCATTACAAAGCGCGGAATCACCAAAGCGATTTCGATAGTTTATATCTGCTCCTTTCTCTATAAGAATTTCCATGACCCTGAATCGGTTGCCGCCGCTTACCCCGGGCCGGCGGAATACGGCACTGAAAGCGCTATCCATCAATGGAGGCCTCGCTACATTTGGATCACCACCGTGCTGTATCGTCTCGACTAACCAGTCGCTTTTTCCTGGAACGAGTGCAGTGAGGAACGTCACCGTGTCACCGTCACACAACGAACGCACGCCTGGAATGACTTCAATCTCCTGCGGAAGTAGCAGCTTTGCGTCTGGATTTGCGCCCCATTCAAGCATCTGGACATAAACATCGCGGTTTTCTGCTAAAAATGCCCAGAGGAGAAGGGTGACACCAGTGTTGCCACTGGCATTGAAATCCATGCCAGCCGCTCGCAACCGCCCAAGCCCATTCAAGTCACCAGCTTGTATCAATCTTGCCGCTTCTTGCGATCGAAACTCTGGGAAGTGCTCCGAGGGACGCCACTGAAGGTGGTCCAAAAAGGACCTGCGATCACGGTC
>JBJTOM010000384.1:0-25764 GCA_046074585.1 Planctomycetota bacterium
GGCGGTCACAGCAGTCTCCTGGCTCGTGGCGGACACAACGGCCATGCGGGGTTTCCGGTTGGTCTGGGGAATCCGCTGCTGACTTCGCAGCGGATGGCCACACTGGTCCTGACCAACCAAGCCATGGGCACCAGCGGCTCGAATATCCAGTTCTTCAGGCATGGGGGGCGGCGTTACGGGCACATTCTGAATCCCGCGACGGGCTGGCCGGCAGAAGGCGTGCTGTCCGCCACGGTGCTCGCACCGTCCGCGGCCGTCGCAGACGCACTTTCCACAGCTTTTTTTGCAATCGGCCCGGAAAAGGCGGTTGATTGCTGTCGACGAATGCCCGAAATTGGCATGATTCTGACACCTATGCCGGACCGCGGCACCACTCTGCGACCGCTCGTTGTCGGCATTCCCCCGAATCAGATCCACTGGAACGAAACCCAGGCGGAACCCACTTTTCTCAACCCGCATTTCCTGGAATAATCGCACGCCCCCACCTTCCTCGCTCCCTGCAGTCGAATTTCCAGTCTGTCTTCGTGTACACTCCTTCCTCACCCCTCCCCAGGTTCTCCGGTCCTTCCCCGGATTTCTAATTGGAGCCTCTGTCCAGTGGCTGAAATTCGTCGCAACTCCGTCGCCGCGGTGCTCACGCTGGTCATCCTGCGTCTGTCCATCGGCTGGCAACTGCTCTACGAGGGCCTCTGGAAAATCCAGTCTCTCGGCACTCCCAATCCCTGGTCTGCCGAGGGCTACCTCAAAAACGCTCAGGGACCGATGCGGCCGGTATTCCGCTGGTTGACTGGCGACCCCAACGACACGCAGTGGCTGGACCCCAAAACCATGTCCGCCCGCTGGGACTCCTGGCGTCTGCGTTTCAGCCAGCACTACAAGCTCAGCGAATCTCAGCAGGCAACGCTTGCCCGGCTTGTCGACGGCGCCTCAGGCTACTCCGCGCCGCTCGCCAAACTCCCGGAAGGCATCAGCTTCAAGAACCTGCGTCTGGATGATACCATCCGTTACGACGCCGCAAAGAAACTGCTCATCATCGACGGTGCCCAGCACATGCTGCCCGCCGAAAAGCAGGCGCTGGATGCGGCTGTGGAAGGTCGCACGGACCCCGACGCCACTGCTTTCCGTTCCGCTCTGGACGCCGCCTGCGCCCGGGCCAGCCGATTGTCCTACAAGGAACGCTTGCGCGCCCACCTCCTGGGCAACCCGGACAACGCGGGGCGCATCGATGGTCGCATCAGCCAGATTCTGCTCTACCAGCAACTCCTCAGCCGCTACGAACAAAAGCTCACCGATGCCGACCTCCCGTACCAGCTCGAACATCTCAACCGCACCTGGTCCGACACTCGCGAAAAAGGTGCTGAACTGGCTGGCCCCGTGCGTGCTCTCGACGCCGAACTGCAGGAAGAAGCCCAAAAACTGCTCTCTGTCGAACAACTCCAGCTCGGACCGCTCCCGGAACCCTGGACCATCCTGCGACTGATCGACCTCGCCACGATCGGGGGGCTCACGGGCCTCGGCCTGCTGCTCCTTCTGGGACTGTTCACGCGCCCGGCGGCGTTTGCTGCCGCCACAATGATCTTCGGCTTCTATCTGGCCATGCCACCGCTTCCAGGTCTCCCCGAAGCCCCCGGCCCGGAACACAGCCTGATCATCAATAAAAACCTCATCGAAGTGTTTGCTCTCGCTGCACTCGCCTGCCTGCCCACGGGGATCTGGTTCGGCCTTGACGGCGTCCTCACGAAATTTTTCGCATCCCGTCGTGTCCGCAAGGTGCAGGCAGCTGCCTGATTGATCTGCGTCTTTCTGCTTCCTGCCGCTTCCCCTTCCCACCATTCACAGTCGTGACATCTCCCGCAGGTGTCCGGTCCGTCATCGCTCTGAAAGATCCCAGCCATGGATATCACTCCGGAACAAACCCAAATCGGCAAGGACAATTTCCACGAAGCGGTCGGCTTCACTCGCCGCGATCTGCTCAAGGCCGCAGCCGTAGGTGCCGGAGGCCTGGGCGCGCTCTGCTTCCACTATGAAAAACTCAACGGGTCCCCCGTTCGCACAGCCTTTATCGGCTGCGGTGACGAAGCCAACGTGCTGATCACTGAGCATCCGTCGGACTTCATGCAGATCGTCGCCATTGCCGACCCGCGCCCGGCCAACATCGACCGCACCTTCAAAGGCAGTCATCCCGAAGTTCGCATCGGCCTCAATAAGAAACTCGGCCAGGCCAAAGCCAGCGAAATCAAGGTCTACGGCGATCATCTTGAACTGCTCAGGGACAAGGATGCTCTCGGACTCGAAATGGTCGTCATCGCTGTGCCGCTCAGCCAGCACGCTCCGATCGCCATCGCCTGCATGGAAGCCGGCCTGCACGTGCTCACCGAAAAGCTCATGGCCCACAACGTCACGCAGTGCAAGCAGATGATTCGGCTGGCCGAACAGCGCGGACTGCTCCTGGCCGTGGGCCACCAGCGTCACTACAGCGTGCTCTACGACAACGCCAACGATCTGATCCAGCGCAGTCTGCTCGGAGACATCAAGTTCATTCGCGCTCAGTGGCATCGCAACAACAGTTTTCCAGGCAGCGACAGCTGGAAGAAATGGGATCGCGGGCCCGAAGCCAGAAAAGACCGCGACCATCTTCTCAAACTGGAAAAGTCCGGTCGCCTCCAGGAACTCGGTTACGACAGCGCCCGCCAGCTTGTCGACTGGCGTCTCTACAACAAAACCGGTGGAGGACTCATGGCGGAACTCGGCAGTCATCAGATGGATGCCGCCAGTATTTTTCTCGGGAAGGTGCATCCGCTGGCTGTGCAGGGCTACGGTGGCCGCAACTTCTACGGTGTGAAGGGTGTGGGCCCGGAAGAAAACTGGGATGATGACCGCGATATCGATGACCACATCTACGTCACCTTTGAATTTCCCGGACGCCACCACGCCCAGGATCAGAACGACGTCGCCATCGTCACCTACTCATCCATCAACACCAACCGCCAGGAATTCTACGGCGAAACGGTCTTTGGCAGTCGCGGCACACTCATCATGAAGGAAGAAAAGGAAGCACTGCTTTACAAGGAACAGTCCGCCGGCAGCGGTGGCGGTCTTGAACAGCGTCTCTGGGTCCTCGACAGCTCCGCCGGGGGTGGCCCGGTGCTCGACAGCTACAACACCTCCGCTCCTTCCGCCGCTGGTGCGATGGCCAAAGGAGCGATGGGTGACAAAGTCAGCCGTGGATATTGTGAAGAAATGGAGCATTTCTGTTTCTGCGTCCGCAACGGCCGCAACTGGAAAGAGCTCCGCTGCAACGGTCGCGTGGCCATGGCCGATGCCATCATGGCACTCACCGCAAATCTTGCCATGAAGCACAAAAAACGCATTGTCTTCAAGGAAGAATGGTTCGACGCTGACAACGACGCCGTTCCGGAAACAGATGCTCAGATCCAGGCATGATCTCGCTTCGCAGCCCCACTCCACCACATCCCCATGTCTGCCAACCTGATCGATACCCACTGCCACCTGGATTCCGATTCCTTCCGCGCCGACCTCGATGACGTGCTCCACCGCGCCCGCGCCGCGGGCGTCGTCCGCATGCTCACGATCGGCATCAATGCAGCCTCCAGCCGCGCCGTCGTCCTGCTCGCCAACCGCTACGACTGCCTCTCTGCCATCGTCGGGATCCATCCCAATCACACCCACGAAGCGCAACCTGGCGACTGGGAACAGATCGAACTGCTGGCCGCACATCCCCAGGTCGTCGGCATTGGCGAAACAGGACTCGACAACTACTGGAAAGATGCCCCGCTCGACGCCCAGCGCCAAGCCTTCATCCAGCACATCGATCTCTCACGCCGCTCCGGGAAGCCCTTCGTCGTGCACTGTCGCGAAGCGGAACAGGAAGTCGTCCAGGTGCTTCGGGACTGCGCCGCCAGCGGCCCGCTCAATGGCGTGATGCATTCCTTCTGCGGCAGCCCCGACACGGCTGCTGCCTGTCTGGAACTGGGGCTCTACCTCTCCTTCAGCGGAATGCTCACCTACAAAAAAAACGACCAGCTCCGCAGTCTGGCAGCCACCGTGCCGCTCGATCGCCTGCTCGTGGAAACTGACGCCCCGTACCTTGCCCCGCAGGCCTTCCGGGGCAAACGCAACGAACCCGCCTGGGTCGCGCACACCAACGCCTGTCTCGCAGATGTGCACGGTCTGGACCCTGAAGCCATGGCCAGGCAAACAACGGCCAACGCCCACCGCCTGTTTTTCAGCCGCGGACATCGACCGTCAGGATGATCACGACTCAGGTCCGGACCCAGGTCAGGAGCGTGCCGTCATCGTCGCACAGGATCCTTCAGAGATCGAACGGACGCGACTCTCCCCTGGAGAGGAGAGGGACGATTTATTGGTGTGGTTCTTTGCGGCCCATGGTGCGGAGAATGAATTCAAACAGCAGGCGCTGGTAATGTTCTCCTGAAATCCCGTGCCTGGCTGTGGGATAGAACATCACCTCGAACTGCCGCCTGGACTGCTGGAATGCATGGATCAGTTGAATGGTGTTCTCCGGATGGACGTTGTCGTCAAGGAAGCCGTGCAGCAGGAGCAGTCGTCCGTGGAGGTTTGCGGCGGAGTGCACCACGGATGACTCACGGTAACCCTCCGGATTTCGCTGCGGCGTCGACATGAACCGTTCTGTGTAGATGGTGTCGTAATGCGCCCAGTCGGTGACGGGGGCGCCAGCGATTCCGGCGGCGATGCAGTCCAGTCGGGTCATGGCCAGGGCCGTAAAGTAGCCGCCGTAACTGTGCCCGCTCAGGCCAATCCGCGCTGCATCTACCCAGTCCTGCCGCTGCAGCCACTTGCAGACGGACTCAAGATCACGAATTTCCTCGGTGCCCAGGCGTTTCCACGCCGGCCAGGCACTGCAGGCCCCGTAGCCGCTGGCGGTGCGAGGGTCGAAGGTAATCACCACAATGCCCATTTCGGCGAGCAGATGATCGGCCAGTCGCGGATTCCACTGGTCCTTGACAAGCGGTTTCTGAGGACCGGCGTAGGTGCGCAGCCACACTGGATATTTCTGCTGCGGATCAAAATCGTGCGGCAATACAAAAATGGCTTTGGTGGCGCTGCCATCTGCCATGGGCAGATCGCGCATTTCCAGACGGCCAACGCGGTACTCGTCAGCGGGCAGCGGAATTCGGTCGGCCAGCACTCGCTGAAGTTCGCCCGTGGCTTTGTGCAGGGTCGTCCTGATCGGCCGACTGAAGGTGCTGTGTGCATCCGTCAACCAGACGCAGCCAGGACTGGCGGTGGCGGAGTGCTGGCCGTCTTCGGGGGTGAGGCATTCAGGCGGGGTGCCGGGCTGGGTGAGCGACACGCGGAACACGGCCTCAGCGATGCGGGAATTTTTTGCGGCCGCGATGAGCAGCGTCTGCTCGTCAGCAGCCACCCCCAGCAGTTCACGAACTTCGTAGTCGCCGGTGGTGAGGGGGGTGAGGGCAGAGCCGTCGGCAGAGACGCGATAGAGGTGTTTCCAGCCACTGCGTTCGCTGAACATCAGAAAGCTGCCGTCTCTGAGGAACTGCACATCACCATGCTGCTCGGTCCATGCAGGTGTCTGATCGCGCAGGAGCTTTTGCGGTGGGCCCCCGGAGCGGGAGTTACGGAGCAGATCAAGCCACGTTTGTTCGCGATTCTGGACGGACTGGAGGATTCCACTGCTGTCCGGGAGCCACTGAAAGTTCACCAGCAGCAGATCGTCAGCCGGGTATTCGCCGGCTGACAGCCACTCAATTTTGCCGTCGGTTACTTTGTCTGAAGCGGTGTCTCCTGGAGCGACCGCGGCGATCCCCAGCCGGACTGTGGGATTGGTCTGCCCCGCCTGGGGGTAGTGTTCGTCTTCAAAGTGCTGATCCAATGTGGTGTGGTCACTGATCCGGAAAACGGGGACGTGCTTGTCATTGAACTGCTGAAAGGCAATCCACTGGCCATCGGGGCTGAATTTGAATGCCTTCCAGCTGCGGTTGAAGACTTCTTCAAAGTACACCCAGTCGGCCTTGCCGTTGCGAAGCGTCGCGGAGCCGTCGCGGGTGATCTGCCGCAGGCGGCGGGTTTGGAAGTCTGCAATCCAGAGGTCGTGTTTGAGCACGAAGGCGGCTGTTTCGCCGGTGGGACTGAGGGTGATGAGTTCCGCACCGGCGGGAAGTTCGAGTGCCACTGAATGTTCGGGCGCGGCGAGGTTGACGCGAACCAGCCGTCCGCTGCTGAGAAACAGCGCCAGCTGGCGCGAGGCCAGCAGATCAATCCAGCCTCCCTGGCTGAGCTTTTGTGCATCATCGGCAGAACAGCCGCTGAGCGTTTGCAGGGTGGCGGCGACACTGGAGGAGCTGAACCAGGGGGTGCGGTTGCCGTCGGCGGCCGAGACGACTTCCCAGCCATGTTCTGCCGGCTGAATCCAGCGCTGATCGTCGAGCCAGAGAGGTTTGACGGGGGCGGAGCCGAACAGGTTCAGGCGGTTGGGACCGTGAACAAGATCGAAGGTCAGTGGTTTGCGGGCGGGGGCGGGAGCAGCGACGGGGGCGGGAGCGGGGCTTTGTGTGCCGACCGGGGCCGTCTGAGCGACGGAGGCGACATGGGAGGTGCAGGCGATCGTCAGCAGAGAGTTGAGCAGGAAGCGGAGCATAGAATTTCCGTTCGCAACGCTGGAAACACGGTGGCCGTTGTGCCGGTGGGGTGGTGCCGACATGGGGTTGGTTCGGTATTTTTTCCGTGGCCGGCCGTGTCTGTCCAGGCCACAGGCAGTCGAAAATAGCCGAATATTCCATTCTCTTTTTTTCCGACTTTCGTTAAAAGACACGGCTGAGAACGTCTGACACCGGGGCACTGGCGGATTTGCCGGGACTGGCAGGTTTCACAAGCCCCCACCGCTCTGCAACGGAAACTGCGACCAGAGAGCCGTCACATGCCCGCTCCGGAATACATGGCGCTGCTGAAGAAAACCGGCCTGTTGTCGCCGGCTCAGTGGACCATTGCCGAAGAAGTGGCAGCCCGCGTTTCCATGCCGGCCTCACTTTCCGGCGAGCTGGTCCGCCTGGGACTGCTCACCAGCTGGCAGTCCATGCAGCTTTTGAAGGGGCAAACCGGCTTTGTGCTTCATCACTACCGGCTGCTCGAAGCCATTGGTCGCGGGGGCATGGGGCATGTGTTCAAAGCGCAGGACAACCGCACATCGGGGATTGTCGCCATCAAGGTGATGTCACGCAAGCTGTCGTCCAATCAGAACCTTGTCAGTCGTTTTCGTCGTGAAATCCGCGCTTCCTCACGACTCAACAGCCCCAACATCGTTCGCACCATTGATGCGGGCCGCGTGGGGAAGATTGATTTCATGGTGATGGAGTTCGTGAATGGTGACCAGCTGGACAGCATTCTGGCCCGGCTGCCGCTCATTCCCGCTGCGACGGCCTGTGAAATTGTTCGCCAGGCAGCACTCGGGCTCCAGCATGCCCACGAATGCCGTATGGTGCACCGGGATATCAAGCCTGGGAATCTCATGATCGACTGGGACGCCGAGGGGCGCGGAGTCGTCAAGATCATGGATATGGGACTTGTGCGGCTCGACGAAGAAAAAGAAGAACTCACCGCCGTCACTCGCGCCGGACAGGTCATGGGCACCCCGGACTACATGTCCCCCGAACAGGGCTGGAATACAGCCAAAGTTGATATTCGATCGGATATTTATGGTTTGGGATGCACCTTCTACCGGATGCTCACAGGCCGCATGCCCTTCCCCGGAGATAACCCCCTTCAGGTGCTCATGGCACGCTGCTCCAAAGATGCTCCGTCCCCCAAACTCCTGCGGCCGGAAATCCCTGATGCTGTCGATGCCATCATCCGTCGCATGACGCTCCGCGACCCGGACGCGCGCTATCAGACCCCAGCCGAACTCGCCGCCGCACTCGAACCCCACTGCACGCCGCTCACCATCGAGGCTCTCCGTCAGTGCGCCCGCGAACAGGGGGCTGACGAAGAAGCCATCGTCCTCGATGCCGCCAGCCGCGTGGATCTCTCCGATCCGCTCGATCCTGGCTATCAGCAGTTTCTTCGTGAAATGGATACCGGCGCCTCCGTGGACCTGATGATGACCAACACGCCTTCCGGGGGCGTGGCCCTGTCGCCAACGTTTCCTGTCATCCAGGAACGTCGCTCCATCTCCACCGACCGTCGCTCCAGTGACTCGCTGTCACACCATCGCGGGCGTCGTACTGCCCTGCTCGCACTGCTCATCGCAGCCGCCTTTGTCATTGCCGCCGGTGCCTTCGTGGCCCTGCGAAAGCCGGCGTCGACAGACACCACAGCGGCCGCAAAGAAGGCCGCCGGCGACAAGGGCACCCCCGGGGAAACCAGGGCTTTCCAGCCCCCCTCCGCCACACTCGCCACCGCTCCGCCACTGAAATTCGCCCCCGGAGACACCCTCGACTACGATCCCGAGTTTGATGGGCCACCCCCTGCACAACCCGCCACAGGAAAGCTCGCGTGGAAACTCGTCGCCGGTGCTCCACCGGGTGTCACAATCAATTCGAGTACCGGGCACATCCGCTGGGAAATACCTGACAGTCATTCCAATGGAGCCGTGCCCATTCCGTTTATGCTGATTCATTCAGTCGATGGCTCCGAAACCGTCATCGCTCACTCCCAGATCGTCGCTTCCATCAAAGCCGCCAGCCCCGAATTTCAAATCGTGCCCCCAAAAAGTATTCGCACTCTTCCGGGGCGGTCCGTCGCACAGCGCATTGAAGCCGTGCCCATGCCCGCAGACGAAAGCAACATCCGCTTTCGACTCGCCGGAAAAGTGCTCGATGGAATGCAGATCGACGGCCGCGGAGGTGAGTTTCGCTGGACACCCAACGAATCCCACATCGGCACCCACCAGCTCACCGTTGAACTTCACGACCAGCAAACCAAAACGACCGTCGCCTCAACGGCTCTTCAGATCGTCGTCGCCACTGACAACTTCCCCCTGCCCCTGCCCCGCGTTGCTGCTCAGAACGCCACACCCGGTCAGACACTCCGCATCCCGCTCTACCCCGATCCTCCCCCACGCGGGCTGGGACAGGTCTTCAACTGGCAGCTCGATCCCGGCGGACTGCCCCCCGGCGTGAGTCTTGAAAATGGTGGAGAACTGCTCGTCTGGAAAGTTCCACAGGATGCCGCCGGCACGGTCAATATCACGCTCAAGCCACAACTGCTCGTCGAAGGCATGCTGCTGCCACCCTCCTTTCAGCCGCCCGTTGTGACCATCACAGTGGGCCCCCGCAGAAACTCACCAGCAACCTCCGCCCCGGACCCCGCCGCTGTGGCCGCAGCCGAAGAGGAAATCCAGGAAAAATACGACCGCGATCTCAGCTCAACCGCGCGTCGCACCGCCACTCTCCGTCAACTCCTCGATCAGGCCATTCGCACAGAACCCCAGGCCGCAGACCTCGCACTGCTGAACATCATCATCAAATCCGAAGGTGGCACCAAAGCCGCTGATTCCATCCTTGATGCCGCCAGCCTGCGCTCCCAGCGCTACGGCACTGAAATTCCACCGGAAGTTGTTGAACTGTGCACCAGCCTGAAACCTGGCTCACTCAATTCCCTGCAGGGCGATCGGCTCAGCGAATCCTGCCTGACGCTTGCCGAACTTGCCGCCGCAGCCGAACGCTGGAGCGACGTTGTGGAATTCCTCAGGATTCCCGTGGAATTTTCTAAAAAAGCCGGACGGTCGGCTGTTTTCCCCGATCAGTACTCTGAAGTTCTCAGCAACGCCCAGAAAGACGCCGAAAAGTTAAAGTCGGGCGACACCACCACCCCAGATCTGCTCAAACAGAACATCAGCACCGCGATCGGCGCCTGGAAATTCCAGCCCGTGTTTCGCCCGGAGGGTGGCCTGAGAACGTTCTCAGCCAGCCTGGAGAATGCTCCGGTTCCTCCTCCCGCCGACTATTCTCCCTGGACCTTCAAGCCTGACCTTGCCCTGGCAGAAGGGCCTCGAAGCCCGCATCAGTTTGGGTTTCTCGATCCCGCGGTCAGTGGCCCCCGCTGGGTGCTTCGTACCCAGGTGGCTGCGGGGTTCACCTCCTGCCGCTTCGTACTCGGGTCCCTCCAGGACACCAGCATCAGCGGCTACCTGCTTGTCCTTGAACAAGGCCAGCTGGGCCTGATTGTGCCACTCCCTCAAAACCCGGGTCGGCCCTCCATCAACGGCGCAGTCCCCGCCACGGGAACAGCCCAGCGGTGGACCACGCCCGGGGCTCTGCACGATCTGGAAATTCGCGTCGACGGGCGCGAACTTCGTGTGCGGATCGATGGCGTTCTGGCCGTCAATGCCACTCTGCCACAGCCCCCGCCACCCGCTGCCGGGTTTCTTGCGACCATGGAAACGGCAGGCGACAGACCAGCGCTTGAGCTCCGCCGGCCCCGCTTGATTCGGCTCCCCTGACCCACCCAGCCCCCTGACACCGCCCCCCGTACTGGCGCCTTCGCAGCACTCCCGCCCCTCCTCCCCGCTCCCGGCAACCCCGTGCATGACCTCCCTGGATCCTCTCAGCATCCCCCCGGCGACACTCTACCAGCACCTCATTCGGCTCATTCTGCCGCGTCCCATCGCCTGGGTCTCCACGCTGTCGCTCGATGGCACCCCGAACCTCGCCCCGTTCAGCTTCTTCACCGGTGTCGGCTCCGTTCCGCCGACGCTTGCCTTTTGCCCAGCCAATCGACGCGACGGTCGCCCCAAAGACACCCTTGTAAACATCCTCGCACGGGGCGAATTCGTGGTGAATCTCGTCCCCTTTGCGCTCGCAGGCCCCATGAACCAAACGGCCGCCGAACTCGAACCGGAACATTCCGAATTCCTCTGGGCAGACCTTGAAACAGCCCCATCGATGATCGTCGGCCCCCCGCGTGTGGGGCGCTCACCCGCCAGTCTCGAATGTCGGCTCCTGCACCACCTGCCGCTTGGTGCCGGTCCCGGTGGTGCGAATCTGGTGGTCGGCGAAATCCTGCACATCCACCTTGATCCGGACATCCTTGACCCGCTGGGGCTCCCTGACCCCACCCGTCTGGATCTCATCGGTCGGCTCGGCGGTCAGCTCTACTGCCGCACGCGCGACGCCTTCGAACTCCCTCGCCCTGATCAGCAAATGGAAACCACCAGGGACGTTTCTCCGCCACCGATCGCTTGAAACTCGCGAGTTTCTCGAAGCGCCGGGGGCCCAGGGCATTGACTCTTGCCGGGGAGTTCCGATAATTATTAAGAGGTGTTTCAGGCGGAACATCCGGTACAAATGGAAGTTCCTGATGGAAAGTCGCGGGAAAGGCGGCTGGGTAAAACGGGTCGTCCGGTTCGACTGGGAGATTCCTGTGTGCCCCCTCGGCACACCACCCGGAATCTGTCGAATTGTCCAAATAAGTTCTCGAAGTTTCCCTGAAAACCGTGTAAATTCGGGGCTGCAGAAACCGTGAAAACGCCGAAGTGCGTTCACGGCCCTGAACCTGTCCACGCCATCACATCCAAGCGATCACATCCACACCATCAGAACGGGTCCACCAACGGGGCCACTATCCGGTCCATGAACGGGTCCTCTGTCAACGGAGTCAGTCTCGTATGATCACGGCAGAAGCCGAAGCCGAGCGTCTTTACCCGTCCTGTCCTCTTCCTCCTTACACGTATTATCCTGGTTCCGGAATGCCTCATCCGGTCCGTGATCCCCGCGGTCACTGTTACGGTAAAAAGCATGCCCCCGGCGGTGGTCCGCGCGCCCTCTGCCATGAAAGCTGGCATCTCAACCGCAATTATCTGCTTGGCCTCGACTATTTCAACCTCGGCTTCTACTGGGAAGCCCACGAAGAATGGGAACGCCTCTGGAGGGTATCCGGTGCAGACACCACCGTCGGCAGGTTTCTCAAAGGTCTGATCAAGCTCGCTGCCGCGGGTGTTAAGGTTCGCGAACGCAGCATCCACGGTGTCCGGCGACACGCGGCTTCCGCCGGAGAACTCTTCGCGGACGTGGCAGCCGAAGCTGACCTCGATGCATTTTGCGGGCTGGAATTCATCCGCCTGCAGTTTGCCGCCGACCGCGCAGCTCAACTGGCCTACAAGAAGCAACACGTTGCAGGTACCCCCATTCGTGTCTTCCCCTTCATCCTCAAACCAGAACTCGCCCCCGTCGTCTGAACAACCTGCCTTCCGCGGTCACCGAACAGGCTTGCGTCCTGGCGGTTTCCCGTTTTAAGCACGTTCTCAGATTCCTGACGCCCAGAATCGAACTCACAAGGGACTCGCGGTAATCTCCCGCGAGTCCTTTGCATTGACAGAACTGGAGTGGACTGGAATTCATGAAGATTCTTGTTGTGGGATCCGGCGGCCGCGAACACGCCATCGTGTGGAAACTCAAACAGTCGCCGCTCGTCACCCAGGTGTGGTGCGCCCCCGGGAATGCCGGAACAGGTCTCGATGCCGAAAACGTTCCGATTCCCGCCGACGATATCCCCAGACTGCTCCGATTTGCCCGCGAACGCAGCATCGATCTCACGGTCGTCGGCCCTGAAGCACCGCTGGTCGCGGGCCTGGCAGATGAATTTCGCAAACACGGGCTCGTTGTCTTCGGACCTTCAGCCGCCGCCGCACGGCTCGAAGGCAGCAAAGTGTTCACCAAGAAACTGCTCCGGCGCGCCAGTATTCCAACAGCTGATTTCGCTGTCTTCACCCGCTACGCCGATGCGGAACGCTATATCGAAGAAGGCCCCGAACAGCCGCTGGTCGTCAAGGCAGACGGACTGGCGGCAGGCAAAGGAGTCTCCGTCTGTGCCACTCGTGCCGAAGCCAGGGCAGCCGCCCGTTCGATTCTGGTGGACCGCATCTTCGGCACGGCCGGAAATCAGGTGGTCATCGAAGAATGTCTCACGGGCCACGAAGCCAGCATCCTCGCAATCGTCGATGGTGATACCATCGTTCCCCTCGATTCCGCTCAGGATCACAAACGTGCGCTCGACGGAGATCGCGGCCCCAATACCGGCGGCATGGGCGCCTACTCCCCCGCCCCCATCGTCACTGCGGAAATCATGGACGAAATCGTCCGCCGGATTCTCGTGCCCACCGTGCACACCATGAAAGTCGAAGGGCATCCGTTCAACGGAGTGCTCTATGCCGGACTGATGCTCACACCCGCCGGCCCCAAGGTGCTGGAATTCAACGTGCGACTTGGCGACCCCGAAACTCAGCCGGTCCTCATGCGACTCAAATCCGATCTCGCCCATGTGCTTCACCTTGCCGCCACCGGACGACTCCACGAACTCGAATCGCTCGACTGGGATCCGCGCCCCGCTGTCTGTGTGGTGATGGCCTCTGCTGGCTACCCCGGCGAATATCGCACCGGGCACCCCATCAGCGGTCTGGCGGCTGCCGATCAGGTGGCTGATGCCAAAGTCTTCCATGCGGGCACAGCGATCAGGGATTCTGACGTCGTCAATACAGGCGGTCGTGTGCTTGGGGTGACAGCCTGCGGCGACACGGTCGCTGCTGCCAGAGCCTCCGCATATGAAGCCGTGGACAGGATCAGCTGGACCGGAGCCTGGTGTCGCCGCGATATCGCAGTCAAGGCGGAAAGCTGACCACAGACCCTACGGCCACTCGGACTCGTCACCCACCGAACCGGACGCCTGTCCCAGCCATACGGCCAGATCCCGCTGAAGCAGCAGCAGGTTCTGAAACCGCTGCCATGAAAATTCCACACGCGCCCGGTCCGGCTCCAGTTCCTGTGCTTCCTGAAGGATCAGCTGCAGGATCTCGTGGACATACATGAGCAGATCAGAGAGGCGGGCGCGCTGCAGAGGTCCCAGTTGCTCCGGGAGCGGTGGTCGTTCGCCGCAAAAGAGCGGCAGCATTCCCTGATCGGTCTCGCGCAAATGGCCTGCTTGTTCGTGCACCGGAAGCGGTTCAGGAACTGCGTGGGGATCATCGGTCACCGGTCGCTGCCATGGGTGCAGTGGAATCCCCAGCTTCAACGCGCGGGCCTGAATCTCCGCAGCGCTTCCATAAAGGAGCGAACAGCGCCCCAGCTGCAGCTGATCACCGGGCTGCAGCACCCGGATCTGAACCGGGTGCCCGTTGATCCGGCTGCCATTGGTGCTGTGGAGATCCGTGAAGAGGATGTTGCCATGATCTTCCTGCAGTTTGGCATGCAGACGGCTGATCCGTTCGTCGTTGAGCTGCACTGAGTTGACTTCTTCGCGACCGATGGTGACGGGGGTCTGCAGGTTGCGGAAGATTCGCCCGCGTTCGAGTCCTTCGAGAACAGTGAGAGTCACCAATGCCATACGCGAGCTGCTTTGCTGGGGAAATCCCTGGAAGCTGGTTTTGAAGATGCTGAAGACTAGGCGAGACCCTGCCTCTGAAACAAACAAAACCAGCCTGGAAAAGTGGAAATCGACAAAAAGTCGCTGGCCGGTTCCCGCAGCTGTTCTCAGGACTTGTATGCGGCTGGATTGCAGCCCGTTCCTGCGGTATGCTGCCCGCGGCGCCCCCACTGCGCCGTGTCCCGTCCGCCGGGCCTGCTGCCCGCTATTGTCCTGGAAGACTTCGATGCTCGCCTTCCGTAAACTGCTCGTCGCCAATCGCTCCGAAATTGCCATTCGCGTCTTCCGCAGCGCCTCAGAACTCGGCATCCGCACTGCTGCCATTTATTCTCACGAGGACCGCTACGCGCTGCATCGCTTCAAAGCGGACGAAGCCTGGCGTGTGGGGCGTCCCGGCGAACCCATCCGCTCCTACCTCGACATCGACTCCATCGTCGGGCTGGCCAAAGAAATCGGCGCGGACGCTATTCATCCCGGCTACGGATTTCTTTCTGAACGGCCCGAATTCGCAGCGGCCTGTGCGGCCGCCGGAATTCGCTTCATCGGTCCCTCCGTGCACTGCCTCGAATCACTCGGCGACAAAACCGCCGCTCGCAATATCGCCATCGCCGCCGGCGTCCCCGTGCTGGGCGGCACACAACACTCCATCGAATCCGTCGAAGAAGCCAGACGGCTCGCCGAAGAAATCGGCTTCCCCGTGATGATCAAAGCAGCCAAGGGGGGCGGCGGACGCGGGATGCGTGCGGTGAAAACGGCGGCCGAATTCGACCAGGCATTCGAATCCGCCCGCAACGAAGCCCGGACGGCTTTCGGCAGTCCCGAAGTCTTCATCGAAAAATTCATCAGCCGCGCCAAACACATCGAAGTGCAGCTGCTCGGCGACGAACACGGAAATCTCGTACACCTCTACGAACGCGACTGCTCCGTGCAGCGCCGCCATCAGAAGGTCGTCGAACTCGCCCCCGCCCCCAACCTCAGCACCTTCCTCCGCGACGGCATCCTCGAAGCCGCCCTCCGCATCGGCCGCGCCGTCAACTACTCCTGCGCCGGCACCGTCGAATTCCTCGTTGATGTCGAAGCCGAAAAATTCTACTTCATCGAAGTCAATCCCCGCATTCAGGTCGAACACACCGTCACCGAAGAAATTACCAATATCGACATCGTCAAATGCCAGATCCTCGTTGCCCAGGGCATGCCACTGGCGCACGAAGACATCGGACTGGGCAACCAGGCAAATGTGCGGCTCAGCGGGTTCGCTGTGCAGTGCCGCGTCACCACTGAAGATCCCGCCAAAAACTTTATGCCCGACTACGGTCGCGTCACCCATTACCGCTCCGCCGGAGGCATGGGCATTCGACTGGATGCCGGCAGCGCCTTCAGCGGCGCCGTCGTCAATCCCTTCTACGACTCCCTGCTCACCAAAGTCACCACTCGCGGCCGACGCTTCGTCGATGCCATCAGCCGTATGGAACGCACGCTCCGCGAATTCCGCATCCGCGGCGTCAAAACCAACATCCCCTTCCTCTCCCGCGTCATGGCCCATCCCACCTTCGTCGCCGGCGACTGCACCACTCGCTTCATCGATGAAACTCCCGAACTGTTTCACTTCGAAGAACGCCGAAATCGCGCCACCAGACTCCTCACCTACCTCGCCGAAACCATCGTCAACGGCAACAGCCTCGTCCGCGGGCGACCCAAATCCCAGCGACGCACTCCAGCTCCCGTGCCCGCCACCCCTCGAGGTACAGAACCTCCCGCCGGTACCCGCACCCTCTTCAAACAACTCGGCGCACCCGCCTTCTCCCGCTGGATCCTCGACCAGAAACCGCTCCTGATCACCGACACCACCTTCCGCGACGCCCACCAGTCGCTCCTCGCCACCCGCATGCGCACCTTCGATCTGCTCCAGATCGCCGACGCCTACGCACACTCCTGCCCCGAACTGTTCAGCATCGAAATGTGGGGCGGCGCTACCTTCGATACGTCCATGCGATTCCTTCGCGAATGTCCCTGGCAAAGACTTGTCCAGCTTCGCGAACGCGTCCCCAACATCCTCTTCCAGATGCTCCTGCGTTCCTCCAATGCGGTCGGCTACACCAACTACCCCGACAACGTCGTCCGCACGTTTGTCAAAGAAGCCGCCGATGCCGGCATCGATGTGTTTCGCATCTTCGACTGCCTCAATTGGCTCCCCAATATGCAGGTCGCCATGGAAAGCGTGATTGAAGCCGGCGGAATCTGCGAAGCAGCCATCTGCTATACCGGCGACATCACCAATCCCTCCCGAACCAAGTACAGCCTCAGCTACTACGTCAACCTCGCCAAAGAACTCGAACGCATGGGCGCCCACATCCTTGCCATCAAGGACATGGCTGGACTCTGCAAATCCTCCGCCGCCGCACAACTCATCCGCGCCCTCAAACAGGAAATCAGCATCCCCATCCACTTCCATACCCACGATACCGCCGGAATTCAGGCAGCCGCCATCTGCGAAGGCTCAAATCACCAGCTCGATATCGCCGACGCGGCCATGGCACCCCTCTCCGGCGGTACCTCCCAGGTCAATCTCAATACCCTCGTCGAAATGCTCCGCTTCGGACCCCGCGATACACAACTCAACTCCGATCGGCTCGACCAGATCGCCGAATACTGGCGCGCCGTCCGCGAATTCTACACCCCCTTCGAAAGCGTCGCTCTCGCCGCCACCGCAGACCTCTACCGTCACGAAATGCCAGGCGGTCAGTACACCAACCTCTTCGAACAGGCCCGCGCTCTGGGACTCGCTGATCGCTGGCCCGAAGTCTGCCAGCTCTACGCCGACGTCAACCAGCTCTTCGGTGATATCGTCAAAGTCACGCCCACCAGCAAGTCCGTCGGCGATATGGCCCTGTTCATGCTCGCCAATAACCTCACCTGCGAAGATGTCCTCAGCGTCGATCGCGACATCGCCTTTCCCGGCAGCGTGATCGACCTCATCAGCGGAGGCATGGGACAGCCGCCAGGTGGCTTCCCCGAGGCCGTCAAGCAACGCATCCTCCTCGGCAAACCCGAATTCACCGGACGCCCCGGAGAAACACTCCCCCCGGCAGATCTCGATGCAGCCCGAGCCAAAGTCGCCACTCTCCTCGGACGCGTCCCCAGCGGTCGCGAAGTCATCTCATGGCTGCTGTATAATCGCGTCTTCGAGGAATTCGCAGGACATCAGGATGCGTACTCCGACGTGAGCATTCTGCCAACTCCCCAGTTCTTCTTCGGACTCGAAACCGGCGAAGAAATCGCCGTCGATATCGAACCCGGCAAAACTCTCATCATCCGCCTGCTCACCGTCAGCGACCCCCACGCTGATGGCACCCGCACCGTCTTCTTCGAACTCAACGGACAACCACGCGAAATCACAGTCACCGACACATCCATCGAAGCCTCCGCCGCCACCAGACTCAAAGCCGATCCCGCCATCGCCGGACAAATCGGAGCCACCATGCCCGGTATGGTCGTCAACGTCGCCGTCCGCGCCGGTGAACGCGTCCGCAAGGGACAAAAACTCATCAGCCTCGAAGCCATGAAAATGGAAACCGCCGTCAACGCCGAACTCGATGGCACCATCCGGGATGTCAGCGTCCAACCCGGCTGCCGCGTCGAAACCGGAGACCTCCTGCTCACCATCGACCCCACCTGACCAAACACCCCAAGGTCTCGAGCATCCTGAAGTGTTTTTTGGGGGCATTCTGTCTTCAGGACTGTCAGTGACCGTTCCGGGGGCGTTGCGGTGTGACTTGACCCCTCACCCCCGACCCTGCCATTTTCATGAAGCCTAGGGGACCCGAATCTGCTCCAGCCAGCCACACAGTTCGTCCACAGACTGACAGACGGTCACCAGCGATCGGCAGCGCGAAGACAGAAAGCCGCACTGTTTCATGGTGTCCAGCAGTTCGACCAGGCCATTGTAAAGTCCATTGATATTCAGCATGGCAATCGGCCGCGAATGCAGTTCCAGCTGCGCCCACGTCACCGCCTCAAAGAATTCCTCCATCGTTCCCAGCCCTCCGGGAAGAGCGACATAGGCATCGGACAGTTCATGCATCACCGCTTTGCGCTGGTGCATGTCGGCCATGATTCGCATGTCGGGAACGTGGACGTGCATGAGTTCCGGCTGGGCCAGCTGCGTGGTGATCACGCCGATGACGTGGCCTCCCTGAGCCAGCATGCTGTCGGCCAGCTGGCCCATAACGCCGGTGCTGCCACCGCCGTAAACGAGCCGATGCCCGTTTGCCGCCAGATACTCAGCCAGCTGCCCCGCTGCCGATCCGTAAATGGCCGCATCACCACTGCGAGCCCCGCAGAATACACACACACTGAGCATTGATTCGTCGTCCTTCACGCCGTTTCCGGCCGTCTGCTGTCTAAAACCCATCCGCCACAACGGCCGCTCCTGTCCTGCGAATCGCTTCGAGCAGCTCTGACAGATCGTCCGGCGTCGTCAGCGGATTCATCACCGTTGTGCGAAGCGCCGCCTGACCACCCAGAGTGGTCTGGACGATGTAGAATTCCCCGGAACGAATGAGCCGCGTGCGGACGGCCCGCTGCCAGGCACTCTGTCGTTCCAAAGCCGCACCCCGCAGCCAGTCCGGAAGATAGCGAAACGCCAGGATATTGCACTCCGGTTCGTGGAGCACCTCAAAGTCCGGCTGCTGCTGCAGCAGTTCATACAGCTGCCGTGCCCTCAGCAGCACACGGTCCACCAGCTGCTCGAAGAGCTCTTCACCGAAGACAGCCCACAGTCCCCACAGGCCAAATCCAACCGCCCGCTTGGTGCATTCCACCGTCCGCATTCCAAGGTCAATGTCCGCCATGCCCGGAGCCGACGGATCAAACAGATACGGCGCATCCTGGCGGAAGGTTTCAAAACGATGCGTTCGGTCACGGTACAGCACCGCGGTGCAGAGCGCCGGGACAAACAGCATCTTGTGAGCGTCCCAGACAACGCTGTCCGCCAGCTCAATTCCCGCCAGTCGCTGACGGTGACGCCGGCTGAAAAGCAGCCCGCCTCCATGCGCCGCATCCACGTGCATCCAGACACCGTATTGCCTGCACACCTGCGCAATCCCGGCGAGGTCATCGAAGGCGCCCGTGGGCGTCGAACCGGCACACGCGGACACCGCCAGCACCCGCCGACCGGCCGCTTGCAGGTCCTTCAGCGACTGATCGAGCTGCTCGATATCCATCCGTCGCCGCGTATCCAGAGCGATCCGCACCACCGCCGCAGATCCCAGCCCCAGAATTCCGGCTGAACGCGACACGCAGTAGTGCACGTCGGAATTGGCCACAAGCGCCGTTCCCACCGGTACGCCGGTTTCCCAGGCACCCGGGATCGACACGTTGCGGGCGGTGAGCAGTGCAGTGAGGTTGGCCAGAGAACCGCCGTGCGTGAGCAGTCCGGTGGAGGAGTCGGCCGACCAGCCCACCTTTTCACACAGCCGCCCCACCAGCGCGTGCTCAACCGCGGTCGCCCACGGCCCCATCTCGTAAATGGCCATCACCTGATTGGTCACTGCACTCACGGCATCAAACAGGCCTGCCAGAGGAATCGAGGCGGGGACCTGATGCCCGATGTAGTGCGGATGGTGCAGGTTCTGACCGGCCGACAGCATACCGACGATGATCTCGCGGATGCGCGCGACGATCCGGGCGTCAAATGGCAACGGGCTTGGCGCGGCGTGCGCAGCGATGGCAGGAGCCCGGTTCAGGAAGCGGTCGGCAGCGGCCATGGTGGCCTGGGGATCAGCCCAGTTGAGCACCGGGCCGTGGCCACTGGTGACCTGCTGCAGATGAGCCGACAGAAGCTGCTGCCAGTCGGCGGCGGCCTGAGCAAACACGGAGGGCGAATAGGCGGCCTGGAGCAGGGATTCGGCAGAGCTGGACGGCGTCATGCGGGCGACTGCATCGAGGGGAAAAAACAAGAGCCCGTCGAATCCAGGATTCGACAGGCCCTGAAAGCTGAGACAGCAGACACTCGATTGCGGCTGTCGTGATGAGACAACAGCGGCGTTCGAGGCTGACCGGTCACAGAGGATCAGACAGCAGCCGCCTGCTTCTGCTGACGACGACGCCAGACGCGTCGGCCGCAAACCAGGCCAAGGCCCGCAAGCAGGCCGATGGAGCCGGGCTCGGGGACGGCCAGCACGCCCGCAAAGCTCGTGTTACCCACCCCAGTGCCACCAACCAGGACCACACCACCCAATGAACCGCTGTAGGTGTTTCCGGCCTGCAGAATCCTGCCGACGTTTGCCTCTGTCAAATCGGTATTTGTCAACTTAGTGGCTCCGGCCACGCTGAACGTCAGTGTGCCGACGAGTGGCTGGCCGGAGGGCGCAGAACCATTGGTGTAGTTGATATTGATCTGCAGCACCGTCGGATCGGCACCGGTCAGGGTCAGTGTCCCCGAGCTGCCAGCCCCGAAAACGAACGTTTTCAGGCCCGCATTGGTGTCCACGGTCAGAGTCGAATTCTGTACAGTGGTCGTTGCCGTACCAGCGTCATTGTAGGTAACACTCAGACTAAAGGCCTTTCCGTTCTGCAGGATGGTACCATCGCTGTTGGGAACGGTTACACCGGCAATTGTCAAAATAGCCGCCTGGCCTGTGCCTGCAGACACTGCTGCGGCAAGGACCATGGCTGCCACACGTAAAACTGTTCTCATTCAGGTTTCTCCAAAAAAGGGTTCGATTCGTTCAGATCCAAATGGAACATAGAAACGCCGGTCAGGGCGCCTATGAAAACTCACGCTATCGACGTTTGGCGTCGTTCCGTAATGCATCAGCGATCGCTCTGTGGAAATCCGCCTTGCTGCGATCTCCCAGAGCCGTCCACGCGTTTGCAATATTTCCGTGCACTTCTCCTCGGATAGCAGGGGCAGCGAGTGCTTTTTCAAATTCGGCGATGGCAGAGGTGTGTTGACCGAGCCTGAGCAGTAATTTTCCTTTTGTGTCATGTATTTCCGGTTGATTGGGGAGCAGGACCAGGGCCTGGTCGGCAAGTTTCATAGCCTCCTCGTAATTGCCTTCCGGGGAATCCGCGATGAGGTTGGCCATATTGTTGAGCAGACCTGGGAAACTGGCATCGTGAGCAGCGGCAAGCTGATAATGTTCAGCTGCCCGCTGATGGTCAGGCGGGTCGCTGGTGGCAGCACGCGTCCCGAGTATGAAATGGACCAGGCCGGGAGAAACGCCTGAATTCAGCGCTGTCTGGAGGTGACTGTCCACCTCGGCAGCAAGGATACGATTGCTGATGCAAAGTCGGCAGAGTTCATCGATCACCACTGGCAGTTCAGGGGCAGCAACGATCGCCTGGAAGAGCACCTGGACACTCTGGGCCAGTTCCAGCGCCGTTGCGTTCGGTCTGGAACTCAGCCGCCGCGACCAGGCTGCGCACACCTCCCCCTTCGCACGCCGCCAGATGTCCTGCGCCTGCTCGTCCTTCGCTAAACGTCGCTGAGAATCCACCAGCTGCACTGCTTCGTTCTCTCGATACGCCAGCACCAGCGATCTGATCGCCTGGAGCAGGTCCTCAGTGGAAGCGGCCCTCTCCGCGTTCTGCATCAGGAACTGATCCGCAGCCACGGCCGCAGAACCTCGCGCCTCGCCGTCCCGGCCCAGCCGCTGCTGCAGCACGGCCTGAGAATACCAAACCTGTGGCATGGGTTGGGTGGCGGACTTTGTAATCACCTGCAGCAGGGTCAGCGCTTCGAGTGACTTGCCCTGGTGAATGTAGAGCGTCGCGAGCATGAACCGGCCCTGGGTATCGCCAGGGAACCTGGCGACGAGTTCCTGCAAATTATTCTCTAACACCAACTCCACACCTTCTCGCGGACTCTTGCCCTGCACAACCTCAACCAGGTCCTGCTGGCAGAGCAATCGCAGGGAGGGCTGGTGGTTGCGTTTCTGAGCCAGTGCCAGCAACAGCGTCTGCGCGTCCGATTTTCGCCCTATCTGATCCAGCAGTCCCGCACGCCGGAAAAACACATCGTCATCGCCAGGATTCAGCGCACACAGCTGACGGGAAAAGAAATCCGCCTGCTCGAACTGCCCGAGCCCCTGAAAATAGGCCATCTGACCGGCGGCCCGAGCTGCCTGGGCGGTTCTGTCAGGGGCTATCCACACCGCCAGCACCACCGGCGCCACGATGCCGCAAATCGCCGGCGTTCCCTTCAACAGGTTGAAAATACCCCGTGAGCCAAGGTACCGCAGGAGGAACCCGCCAAACTGCAGAAACCAGAACAGCGGATTAAAAAACGCCACCATCCGCACACTGCCACGGCTGCCGAACCGCCGCACCACGTCCGTCTCGCCCGGTTCAATCCGCCGCAGCCAAAACAGCCATGCCGAAAACGACTTCCACCGCGCAGCATTCCGCCGACGAACGCTGTCGGACCAATCCGAAAACGATCTCCGCCACCTCTTTCGCGTTCTCTGCAGCCAGTCCAGCATACTCCGTTTCCACTGTCTTCAGAATTCCAACCACCCGCCTCAATCGGCAACGCCACCACAGGCATTCCCGCGGCGCGCAAAAGACCCGCGTCAAATTGTGTCGCCCTTTTGACAAAACAACAACAAAAAAAAACGGGTTTACCTGCGTTTGTCAAGTTTTCTTTCATCCCCTGAGTGTTCCCTTCGGGCGACTCAGCATTACTCAACTGCTGGTTTTCACTAGTGATTGGAAGTTCAGGCTTGCATTCACCACTCTCGAACCGCAACTCACGAAGGATCGCTGCAATCGATACCTTTCACACCCCAATTCCCCTTTTTGCCCTGTCCACCCAACTACTCATTGACCCAGCTGTTGAAACCCGCACAAACTACCGAATCGACGGAAAAATATTTGGCTCCGACCCGGGCACTTGCCCACGCTTTGTGCCTGTCATGCCAATTCCCGTCTTACCCTTGTTCCGCAGGTCCGTTCCATGCCAGCCCCGTCCCAGACAACCGCTTCCACCACTCCCCCGTCCGACTTCGACCTGCAGTCCCTGCTCACCCGCGGCCGGCTGCTGATCGCTGCCGTTCTGGCCATCTCGCTGGCGTTCCTGCCGGTTCTTTTTCGGTACTTCTCCCAGCTCTGGGCTCGCGAACACTACCAATTCTTCCCGTTCGCCATCGCCGTCATGCTCGGGTTTGCCATGGTTCGCACAGATCCCAGGCCCCGATTTGACGGAAAATCCCTCCGCTGGAGCCTCCGCGGACTGCTCTTCGGCATCGCCCTCGCCCTGCTGGGTTTCGCCGCTCTCCGCGATCCCAGTCCTCTTGTCTACTACTCCGCTTACGCCATTCTCATCACCCTCGTGCTCGATTTCTTCGTCGAACAGGACTCCTGTCGCCCGCTCACATACCTCGTGATTCCGTTCCTGCTCACCATTCGCCCGCCGCGAAACATCGATGAACGAATGATGGCCAAACTTCAGTCCCTTACCTCGTCCATCGCCTCACAGTTTCTCAACACCCTGCAGCTCGACCACATCCTCGATGGCAACACCATCATTCCGCTGCAGGGAGCTCCGATGGGGGTGGCCGAAGCCTGCTCCGGTGTGCAGTCGCTCTTCACACTGATGTTCATCGCCTCCGTGATCGGCGTGTATCACCGCTACCCCATGCTTCGCATTCTGCTGCTGACCGGATCGGCAGTATTCTGGGCGCTGTTGATGAACGTGACGCGTGTGATGAGCATCGCAGTGGCTCAGATCAGATTCCAGACCGACCTGATTAACGGCTGGCAGCACGATGCCGTGGGCTACGCAGCGATGCTGCTCGCCATCCCGTTCCTGCTCAGCACCGACCGGCTCCTGCAGTTCTTTTTCGGCACTATTCCCGACGACCCGCGCAAGCACAATAAAATCAACGTCCTGATTCTTGGCTGGAACTGGCTCCTTGCCACTTCCTCCGATGTCCTTGATTCCCCTGCTGAAATCGCCGAACGACGCCGCCGACTCCCCGAATGGTCAGCCCTCCAGTCTCGCCGCCGGGCGCTGATCGCCAGCCTCGCTGCGCTCTCCCTGCTGGCCGCACTGCCGTCCTGGCGACTGCTGCTTTCCTCCGCCCCGCAATCAGATCCACCCCCAGCACCGGTGACCGCAGAGATCATTCCCCCGGAACGAACGCTATGAGCCGCAGTCAGTTACTCAGCATCCCCAAACTTCGCAGAAAACTGCTGCTTCGCTGGGCCGTTCACAGGCGTCGACTGGAAGCCTTTGGCAAGGCATTCGGAAAGGTGACGCGAAGCATCTTTCATCTTCGCGAAAGTGAAGTGGTCGTCAGTCGCGACGACCGCAGACGGATGCCGACACGGCTCAGCTATATTAATCCGATTTTCTGGATCCTGCAGTCCGCGATGCTGGTGATTCGCTACGTGCAGTCCCGAGAATACGGCAACGCCCTGCGTGGGATACCGGCACTGGCAGGCTTCCTCTTCCCCGTGACGCTGTCACTTTGGATCGCTCCCTCCTTCGACGCTGAACTGCAGCAGGCCAACAGTCGCCTTTCCCGCGCCCAGGCCGCCGAAGACCTTACACTGGCCGACTTCTACGCCCGCAAAGTCTGCGCGCTGATTCCCGACGAATCTGCAGCCTGGATGCGACTGGCCGTCGTCCGGGATCTTCAGGGAAAACCCGCTGAAGCAGAGCAACTGGCGATCGATAAAGGCGTGAAACGCGGCTACGTACCCGCCGCCGAATGGCTCGCCGACCGTCGCTTTGCAGCAGTGGTTGGAAACCCGGATCCCGATCCTCAACTCGAAACAGAACTTGTCGAGGGACTGAAATGGATCATCGAACGCCGGGATCAGGATGTCCGGGCCAATTTCATGCTCGGCACATACCTTCTCTATCGCTCGCAACTGCTCGAAGCCCGCCCCGTTCTCCGGCATCTCACCACGCTTCCCAAAGGCAACTTCCCTGAAGCCCTCTACTCCCTCGCCGTCGTCGAGGGACAACTCGGCGACGAAGATGCCGCCCGCACCGCTGCCGGACTCGCCGCCGATGGGTTCCTCAAACGTGACTCACTGCAGGTGTTCAAAGTCGAATCCTTTATGCAGCTCGTCCGCTCACTGCTCATCGCCCGCCGGGAAACAGAAGCCATTCAGCTGATTCAGCAGAAGAACACGGACGTACCGGCATTTCAGGATCAGTTCCGGCAACTCACCGGCGAAGTCTTCGCCTCCTGGTCCAAACGGTTGCGCACGGCGGCAGGGCGCACAGCGGACGACGTCCAGAAGGCACTCACCGCAATCTCGCAGGCCGTCGTTGCTGCTCCGATGTCCCGCGTCGTCACCGAAGAACTCGTTGCCCTTGCCGGCGTCTCCGAAATCTCCGATGAAACGTTTGATGAACATCTCCGCTCAGCCCTCGAC
>JBJTOM010000385.1:0-3429 GCA_046074585.1 Planctomycetota bacterium
GGGGGAATCGGCCGTGCGGAACAGGCCCTGTTCCTTGTAGTAGCGTTCCACCAGATCGATGAGGTGTCTGGGGCGTCCGGTGCGTTCGAGGAATCTTAGGGTTTCGGAATCGACGGGGAAGAAGCCCATGGTGGCGCCGTATTCGGGTGCCATGTTGGCGAGCGTTGCGCGGTCGGCGAGGCTGAGTGTATCGAGGCCGGGGCCGTAGAATTCCACAAACTTGCCAACGACTTTGTGGGCCCGCAGCATTTGTGTGACGGTGAGCACAAGGTCGGTGGCGGTGGAGCCTTCGGGGAGTTGTCCGGTGAGTCGGAAGCCGACGACTTCGGGGGTGAGCATGTAGATGGGCTGTCCGAGCATGACAGCTTCGGCCTCGATGCCTCCCACGCCCCAGCCGACAACGCCAAGGCCATTGATCATGGTGGTGTGGCTGTCGGTGCCCACGAGGCTGTCAGGGTAGGCGACTCCGTTGGTTGTCATCACCACGGTGGCGAGGTATTCCAGGTTGACATGGTGCACGATGCCGGTGGCTGGTGGAATGACGCGAAAATTATTGAACGCCTGTTGCCCCCAACGGAGAAACTGGTAGCGTTCCATGTTGCGGGCAAATTCGATTTCAACGTTCCGCTGCAGGGCAAAGCGACTGGCGAATTCGTCAACCTGCACGCTGTGGTCAATGACCAGATCGCAGGGCACAAGCGGATTGATTTTTCTGGGATCGCCGCCCATGCGAACCATGGCACTGCGGAGTGCCGCGAGGTCGACGACAGCCGGTACGCCGGTGAAGTCCTGGAGGACCACGCGACCGGGTTTGAAGGGCACCTCGATTTCGGCAGGTTTGGCCGCGTTCCAGTTGGCGAGGTTGACCACATCGTCAGCTGTGACCACAAAGTTATCGACGTTGCGGAGACAGGCTTCGAGCAGCACGCGGATGGAGAATGGCAGCGTTTCGATGCTGCCAATGCCGTCTTCCACCAGTTTTCGCAGGCGGAAATAACGCACCTGACCTGCGGACGTGTTGAGAGCGGCTTCGGCACCAAAAGGATTTGCTGTGCTCATGGGAAACGCTGGCTTTGCGGGGTTGAGAATGTGGGACGGGGGAAGGGACAGCGGAATGCATTGCAGGTCACTGCGCGCGGAGCGACAGCAGGTCGGTTTTGCCCGGATTGTAAACAACCAAAGAAATCTGGCAAACCCAGCTCTGACAGTGCGGAAGACGGGAAGAATTCCTGCTTACGGCTGTGATGCCAGCTGCCGGATCTCATCTGCTCTCAGTGCGCGGCGGTGAATCCGCAGGTCTCTGAGAAATCCGCCGAGCGTTCCGTTGGTGCCGCCACCAATCTGCAGCGGAGCCTGGCTGGTGAGGTCCCATGGGCGTTCATCAGCATCCGCTGCAGGTGACTGTGCAACCTGACGTCCATTGAGAAACAATTTCAGCTGCCCGGCAACACGCACGGCTGCCACATGCTGCCAATCTTTCGGCAGACTGTGCCCCCACTGCACCTGCCGGCCCTGGCGATAACGCCAGACTTCCCCCGATGGCAGTGTGCTGCAGTAGAGTGCCCCCTGGTGCTCTGCCATGGTCCACACTCGGCGGTATTTCACGTCGGGCGTCTGATCAAGCCGGGCTGAGAGTTCCCAGCGTCCGGGAGCGTCCAGAGTGTAGACCTGGCCGAGCGGCAGACTGCCGGCAAACAGCCGACCGTTGTGCACCAGCATCCCCATGACTTCAAGCTCTTCCCCGAGTCGACCGGCATCCTGCCACGTGCCGTCTGCTGCAAAACTGTAGACTCGACCACTGGGCCATGTCCCCACATGCAGTCTGCTGTTCAGGGACACAAAGGAATACGTCTGCGTGTTTTCGCCGAGCTGTCCGAGATCCTGCCAGGCACCACCGTCGAAACGGTAGACCCGGCCACCGTCATAGCTGCCGGCTACGATCGCATCTTCGGTCACATGCAGTGATTCCACGCGACGGTCGGTGAGCTGTCCGGTGGCGTCGGGCGATTGGGGGATCGGCAGAGCCGTCCAGGAAGTGCTGTCAGGCTCGAACCGGAAAAATCCCGCCGGTTTGTAGAGCGAACTTGCGTACAGACGGTCACGGAACACCACCAGTCCCCCGACCGCCTCGGTACCGGGAAGAGCACCGCAAAGCGTCCACCGGGTGCCGCCTTCGTACCGAAAGATACGGCCACCGAGCTCGGCATTGGGGGATTCTGTGAGGCTGGAACCGCCAAGCCTGTACTTTCCGGTGCCCACATACAAATGGTCGCGCCAGACAGCCATGCAGGTGACACTGTTCGACTGATCAGGAGCTCCGCAGTCAATCCAGCGGGAATCACCGTCATAGCGGTACACCCGCCCGGATTTTCCGGCTGCCGGTTCGCAGGTCCCCGCGTACAACTGATCTTCATGCACAGCCAGAGCGAAGGCGAGGATGGATTCGCCCGGCCGACCGCATTTCTCCCAGAGTCCCCCGCGATCATCGTCAATGCCAAACTGCAAATGCCGCAGATTGGACTGACAGGACGTGACACCAGTCGCCGTCTTCAGGGTCAGGTGCACCCCGCGCCGCCGCGCCGGATCGTACTGACACAGCAGATCACCCGTGAAACCGGAGCCCTCCGTGGCGAACCGTAGCCAGGTGCTGAGAGTGAAGTCGCCGGTGCCGACTGACGTGAGCAGTTCGGGGGGAAGTGTCAGCGGTGCCCCGCGAAGAAACGCAGCCCCCTGCGATGGCTGTTCCCGGTCGGCGGTTCCGACAAGTATGCGACCACTCACACTGTCCCGGTAATCGTTCTGCAGCGGCAGATGCAGCAGGAGACCATCGGCCGCAGGCGCAGGGGCCTGAGCAGACACGGGCCGGGGAAGCAGGGAAAAGGCCAGCAGCAGACAGACAGTGGACCGCAGGACAGAATGGACGGCAGGCACGCGGATGCTCCGGATCATTGTTGGGGTGGGGGGAGCCATTCATGGGATGTGTGGTGGCGGGACTGTTTTGTAGCGGGATTTGCAGGCTCGACCAATTCCGCAGCAGAAGAAGTGACTGGAAAATTTGGGAAATCCGGACTGGAGTTTCACGTGAATATCCCTGATTTCTCCTCAGCCATGCATCACCAATTCCCCAGCCGCCTCATACCATGTGTCGAAGTGAGAAGTGTCTGCGGCGTACCGGGATGTCAATCCCCCCGGTAACGCGTTGCTGAGCCGTCGGACGGCAGTCCGCGGGCAACACACCGCCACGGCCTCCGTGGGAAGCTCCGGCGGACTGGAGACGGTTCGACGAAGAACCCGAAACTCACCCCTGTTTCGTCACGCGGGCCATCCGCCTCATGTGTCCCCTGCGTCCCATGTGTCCCATCACACAACCCGCGCAAAACGCAACCCCCGAGCCGCGCCCGTGAGGAAGCGGACGACCCCGGCACAGGC
>JBJTOM010000386.1:0-22206 GCA_046074585.1 Planctomycetota bacterium
TCGCCCGCCAGTTGCTCCAGCAGGAAGCGATCATAAGGCATGTCGGCGTTGACGGCATCAATCACCCAGTTGCGATACCGCCACGCCTCTCGAAAGAGAAAGTTTTCGTCCAGTCCATTGGAATCGCCATATCGAGCCAGATCCAGCCAGTGTCGGCCCCAACGCTCACCAAAAGCTGTGGAAGAAAGCAATTCGTCAACCAGCCGTTCCAGTTCCTGCCGATCCGGATTCGCCAAAAACCGCAACCGCTGCTCAGTCGTCGCCGGAAGCCCGGTCAGCAGAATGCTCACACGTCGCAGCAGATCCTCAGGTGCGGCATCGTCCGCCACACCCAAACCAGACTGCTCCAGTCCCGCCAGCACAAAACGGTCAATGGCCGTCGCTGGCCATGCCGTATTCCGCACTTCAGGAATCGCCGGAACCGTCAGCGGCCGATAGGCCCAGTGATCCCGACCGGAGATCGGGTCCGCCGGATCCGCCACGGTTGCCTGTTCGGAGGAGGCTGAAGCAGTGACGGGCTCGTCACTTTGCAGCACCGCGATGGGGCTGAGCAGCGCCGTCAGGATCAGTGAGCAAACAAGGTGCCACGTGAAAGTTTTCATGCGGATTTCCAATGAATCGGCGAGGCTCCCCTGTCGCTGCAACGCAGATCCATCCGGCGCCCACGGCCCCTGATGAAGTCAGCGAACCTGCACATCGTAAGAGCAGATAATCTCCTGGTCTCGCAGGTACAGACGTCCGTTGCAGATCACGGGATGGGTCCAGACCCGTCCCTGAGGGCTGCGCTGTTCCGTTTGAGGATCCAGCCTGAATCTCCCAGTCTCCTCATATCCCTCGGGGCTGGCCTTCACCAGAAAACATTCTCCCTTATCCTCTGACAGGCAGTAGAGCATCCCATCCGCGAATGCCACAGCCCCCTTGCTGCCGTTGCGTTTACCATCCGTCCACACCTGCTCACCGGAGATCAGATTCTGACAGATAATTCCACCTCCGTCCGTGTGGCCATAAACATGGTCGCCGAACAGCAGCACTCCACCGTGGTGGTTCTTCATCACCTTGTTCTCGTACAGAACTTCCACAGAGTGATCTTCGCCGACCCGGATCAGTTTGCAGCCGGCACCGTAGCCGGACGTGACATAAACCAGCCCATCTCGGTAGATCGGCGTCGGGATCACAGCGACATTGCCCGGAAAGCTGGTCTCCCACAGGAGTTTTCCGGATTCGTCGAGGCCGAAGAGCTTTGTGGCAGTGAGCTGAATGTACTGGCGCTTTCCGAAGTGCTGCACCGCCAGAATGCTGCTGTAGTGCGCCAGCTCGGTCACCTCGGACGACTGCCAGAGCTTCTCACCGGTCTGAAGTTTCCAGCAGACGACCGTGCCGATCGCTCCGCCCGGAGTCGCCAGAACGCGTTCACCATCGATCAGTGCGGATTCACAGAAACCCCAGCTTGGGAGCTGTCCGCCAAGGTTCTTCGGGTCGTCGACGTCATCCTGCTTCAGCTTCCACCGCCACTTTTCAGCCCCATCTTTGGTGCTGGCACAAACCACGTCACCGTTGGCTCCGATGGCCACCACCAGACTGCCGTCCGCAGACACAGTCGGGGTGCTTCGAGGTCCGCCTCCCCAGCCGTTATCGAGAAAACTACCGACGCGGGTCTGCCAGAGCTTCTTTCCGGTCGGAACTGCAAAGGCCATCAAAAAGTCACTGGATTCCGGAGTCTTTCCGTCGGAACCCATTGTGTAGAGCACGTCCCCGACAATGGAAAAGCCGGAATAGCCCAGCCCGGCTTCGCGGGTTTCCCAGAGCTTCGCGGGACCGCCTTCGGGCCAGGTCTTCAACAATCCCGTCTCAACGGAAATATCGTCACGGTTAGGGCCCCGCCATGAAGGCCAGTCACCCGCCGGAGCGGACAGGGCAGTGAGCACTTCAACGAAGACTGAAAGCACCAGAACAACTCGCATGCGTCCCTCGATTCAACACGTGCCGAAAACGATGCGGCTCACAACTGAACCGCGTGTGTGGTGGTGCCGTGATGATAGCAGGGGAGGGCAGCGGGGAAAATCGAAAGCGGCGGGGTGGAATCGGGAAGCGGCGGGTGAATCAGCGATGAGCACCACAATCTGCAGTGAACCGCTGCGGCAGACCACGCCGTTCCAGTTCTGCATTCAGCACGCTGTGGTAGTGGGCAAGCCGGATTGCGGCGTCGTCGAGCGATCCGCCGAAGGATCGGGCTTCTTCGAGGTAGATGCGGGGAACTGCGAATTCGCTGATCCGCCAGCCCAGACTGGCCGCCTGGACCCATAACTGAAGCGGCATTGCATAACCGGGGATGGTGATGTCCAGATCCGCCAGAGCACTCACACGGTATGCCTTGAAGCCACAGAAGGCGTCAGTGATTCGCAGCCCGAGTTTTTCGTTGAGGCAGGCTGTGATGCGGGAGTTGATCTGGCGACGCTCGGGAGGCGCCTCGCTGTCGCCCATGAATTCACGCAGGTACCGCGATCCGGACACCATATCAGCCGGCGAGTACTCGTTGTCGATCAAATCGGCAATCTCCTGGATATAGCGAGGCTGGTGCTGGCCATCGCAATCCATCGTCACCAGCACGTCAAAGCCGCACCGCTGTGCCCATTCGAACGCCGAACACAAAGCCGCCCCATAACCCCGATTCGGTGTATGGCGACACACGTGCACCTGCGGAAACTGTTCGAGGATCTTCGGTGTCCCGTCTGTTGAGCCATCGTCAACGACCAGCACGTCCGCCGCGCAGTTGAGTACCCCGCGGAGCACCTCGGCGACGTGCCGCTGCTCGTTGAAGACAGGAAGGGCAGTGAGAATTCGTGTGCTCATGCGGACATCGTAGGCGGAGCAGGGCAGGAGTCAATGCGGGGGACGTGCTGCGGATGACAGTCCCCGGATTGGTTTCATCGCGTTTGCATCCAGCGCTGCATGAGAATCTTCGGAGGGTTGCAGACTCCTTCGACATTGCTGCTTCCCCGCACCGGAAGCTTTGCTGCAGATCTTTTCTGCGCCGGAAAAGTCCCCGTCTGTGGAAGAATTCTTGGAAAATCAGTTCAGTCAACGGTTAAAAATGCAGAAACTGAGCCCAACTTCGGGGCACACGATGGTGTTCCTGCTGCGTGTTCAGTTGAGCAGCGTTGCAGGTCGCCTAGAATGGTCGCAGCAGATGAATGTCGGCCCGCGGTTGCTCCGCCTTCCGCTCCGGCAATCACCAGCGCCTCGCAAGCCTCGTTCCCGGTCAGTCCTTTACTCTCGGAGATCCTCATGGCCTACACCCTTCCCAAACTGCCCTACGACTACAACGCGCTCGAACCCCACTTCGATGCCCGTACCATGGAAATCCATCACACCAAACACCACCAGGCCTACATCAACAACGTCAACGCCGCCCTTGACGGTTCGCCACTCGCGGCAAAAACCGTCGAAGACCTCGTGAAGGATCTCAATGCTGTTCCCGAAAGCATCCGCACGGTGGTACGGAATAATGGTGGCGGACATGCGAACCACACGCTGTTCTGGACCGTGCTCTCCCCCTCTGGCGGTGGCAAACCCGCTGGTGAACTCGCAGCCGCCATCGACGCCGCCTTCGGAACCTTCGATCATTTCAAGGAACAGTTCAATAAGGCTGCCGCAACGCGATTTGGCAGCGGCTGGGCCTGGCTGAGCGTTCGTGGGGATGGCTCGCTTGTCGTGGAAAGCACCGCCAATCAGGACACGCCACTGTCAGAAGGTCGCACCCCAATCCTCGGGCTCGACGTCTGGGAACACGCTTACTACCTGCACTACCAGAACCGCCGTCCGGACTACATCGCTGCTTTCTGGAACATCATCAACTGGGCCGAAGTTGCTCGCCGGTTCGCCGCAGCCAAAGGCTGATCCGCCCGCAACACAGGACTGCCATGGGCGTCAAAGCCGGAGGTTTCGTCACCTCCGGCTTTTTTTCGCGCCTCGGCTACAGATTCTTACTCCCGGGATGCAATTTTATCACACTGCGGAGTTGCTTTTTGTCACCTGAGTTGGCAGAATACCGACTCGCACGGGTTTAAGGCTCTGTTGCCGTCCTGCATCATGGTATCGCTTCCCCAAGTATCACTCCCCCAAGTATCACTCCACCAAACAACACCCCCGCCCAACCCCTGCAATCAGTCAACAGCCGGCCATTCTGGTGGGACCAGATCCCCGCTGCCCAACGTTTCGATCGTCACGGATTTCACCCCCTTCAAGAAGACAGGACTCCGTACAATGCCCCGCGTCTACTCCTTCCCCCGCGCCGGACGTGGCGAAAAGATCTTTCGCGTCGAATGGAAAAAAGATTACCCCTCGATCTCCGAATTTGTCGTTCAAACCGCGGCCACATCTTCAGTGGTCGTGCACGACTCCGGTGGAAAAGAACACATCTTCGTCGGCAAGGAAACGCTCCGCCAGTTCGGCATTTCTCCCGAAGACGCCGTCTCCCGCGAATTCTCTCGCATCGCCACCATGGTCGCCCGACACGGCGCCAATCCAAGGCTCGCCGTTCAACAAGCTTCTCTGCTCGGCAGACTCCTCGAATCCCGCTGACTCACACATCACGACATCAGCCACGCCAGGCCAACCGTCGCCCCACTGCTCAACAGCCCAAACAACCAAAAACGTCCCACAATCCGGCGTTCAGAAACCCCTGCAAATACAAAGTGATTATGCAGGGGACTGCACAACAACAGGCGTCGCCCTGTCCGACGGAACCACAACACCTGCAACACCACACTGAACAACTCCGCCACAAACACCAGGCAACAGCCCAGTGTTTGCCATTCGATTCCCGCCCCGGTTCCACACAGTCCCAACAACGCTCCAAGCGGCAGCGCTCCCGTATCACCCATAAAAACCCGTGCCGGATGCCGGTTATACCACAGAAAACCCGCCGAAGTCGCTGCCACAATCCCTGCAATCACACTCCACTCCGGTCTGCTGCTCCAAAGCCCAATCACCACAGACAACCCCGCCCCCGACAACACCACGCTCCCTGCTGCTAATCCGTCAAGACCATCCGTCAGATTCACCGCATTTGATCCCCCTGCCACCCACACAGTCGTCCAAACCACAGATACCCAGAAACCCAACCTGCTCACGTCATTCCAGCCGCAGTCAGACTCACTGCTCCACGCCTGCCACACACCAACAAGCCCCGCAATCACCAACTGCCCCGTCAACTTCTGACGGACGGTCAACCCCTTCCGACCACTCCTCGCCTTCACATAATCATCCCACGCCCCCAGCAGCGAAAAACCAACCAGACACGTCACCGCCTGCCAGCGCACCGCCCCACCAAGGGTCTCTCGAGAACACAACAGCATTCCCGCCAACGCCCCAACAGCCATCAGAACGCCACCCATCGTCGGCGTTCCCTGCTTGGCGGCATGCAACTCGTCCAGCCGCCTCGAATCGCTCGCGATCCGCTCACGAAATCGCCGCTTCAACCAGCGGATCACCAGCGGACCGGGAATCAAAGTCACAAGAAAACTGGTCACCACACTGACCAACACGTCGCTCGGCCCAACTTCCACGGTACGTCCTCAGCCCACATGCTTCTCCGGGTGCAGCCAAACCCAGCTTTTTCCCAGACGCCCCCCGTAGTTTCCAGCCGTGATACGAATCAAACCGGGGACCTCAGTGGCTGCCGCTATGGCCTTCTGCGTTGCCAGGCTGACGGTTGCCAGATCACGTCCGTTGATAATGATCTCCATCCCCGATCTGACTCCGCTCGGTAACTGCGAGCCCGCAGCCTCGACGTCCCGCAACGTGGGACAGAAGGGCACGTTTGTACTCGCAAACAGAAACTTGTAGCGGCTGCCGGCCTTCGATCCACTTGCCGCAACTCCACCCGGAAATGGCGTGATCACTCCCGAGATCCCGGCGCACGCGTCGACAGCCCGCTCTGCCGCCTCCAGCGACGCGGCTTCAGATTCTGCCAAAAACCAAAGATTCCCGCCCATAATCCCTTCGAACCAGGGAAACCGGCGGTCCACACAGAACTCACCGCCCATCGTGGGTACGACCCACATTTTCCGGCCAAATCGCTTCTCCAGCCGCTCAAATCCATCTCCGAAAAACGCCAGCTTTCGGCCCAGTCGAAAGTAGGGCGCCGCGTCGGACGGTGCCGACGGAGCAAAGCAGCGAGCGGTCGGACATGTCAGGACGTTTTGAGTCACGCGATGAAGCAGAGCTTTTTCCAGCGCCTGCTCGCGATGCTTCCAGAACCGCGGCACATGCAGCTGACAAATCGCTCCGAGGCGACCATCCGGAGTCGAAGTGGATGCGTCACCACCAGGCCCGACATACCGATCCACGCCCGCTTCACAGTCGCAGAAGATCGTCGAAGAACCATGCCCGGTGGCCGCCTGAACAGCGTGATCGAGCCACTTACGGTCACGGGCCGTGATCAAAAATTCCGTGTACAGACTGCGGAATGCCTCAGCATAGGTATCCTCAACCAACTCATCCATGACTCGTCCCCGCAAAAATCCGGACCAACAGCCTGACCAGCTTCAGCACCAGGATCACTTCCGCCCCCGACCCTGGTAAACCTGAAGCTCTGTGATAATTCGGTCCATGAAGATGTCGTGCGATGCAACCGGGATCTCGTCGAACAACTGGCATTCGAACGCAAGGGCGACGAGTGGCGTGTCAGGCCGTGCATGCTGCAACAACTTGTCATAGTACCCCTTGCCGTGCCCCATCCTGCCACCACGTCGGTCAAAGGCAACACCAGGTACCATGATCAGATCGAGTTCTGAAACGGCTACCTGCTTTTCCGGGAGCCCTCGGAGTTCCTGACGGGGTTCCAGAATTCGATACATGCCCAGTTCAAGTTCTTCCATGCTCGACAATCGAAACAACTCCAGTTCGCCCGCGACGTTGCACCAGGGGACCACAATTGTCTTCCCGGATTCGAGGGCAAGCTGTAAATCATGCCGGGTACGCACCTCGCTGCGAACATCAATGTAGAACATCACAGTATTCGCGGTGGCGTATTCCGGAAGCGACATAAACGCGCCGACGATTCGGCGGCTGAGTTCGTCCTTGTTGTCCTGAGCATTTCGATTGGCGTGCGCCTGCTTTCTGAGCGCGTCCTTTTGTTCCCGGATCACATCCCAATTGGTTGCCGTCTCTGCGTTCATCCTGGTTTCCGCCCCGAAACGAATCTCTCTGCAGCGACACTGCCACTCGCCGGACATCCCGGCTGGTGATATCAGACTGCCACAGACGTCTCTTATAGCCTCGCCCCCCCTTAAGGGCCACTCAGAGGGGTAAAAAAAAGGGGATTCGCGGAGTCTGGAGCCGGCGTTCAGTCGGCCTGGCTGATCATGATTCCGCGGCCCCGGTGTCCCAGACCTGCCTCAACTCCGTGATCGCTCCCGCCAGAGCCTTTCCGACCTCTTCCTCGTCCCCCACAACGACATCCGCCCCCGCCAGACGAAACTCCTGTTCGTGCAATCGATACCGCGATCTCACAACAATGGTCGCCAGCGGCGCGATGCGACGAACCTGCTGCAGGATGGACATCGAGTCATGAAAGCCGGGGACAGTGATCACAACCAACCGCATCCGATCCACATGCACATGCTGCAGGACCTCGCCCGTCGCTGCATCCGCCCGCAGCGACTGGAATCCGGCTGTTCGCGCTGCGGCCACCCCTTCAAGTCCAAGGTCCAGCACGAGCACTCGCTGAGCACTCGACTGCAACGCCAGTCCCGCACCGCGACCAGCAGGTCCAAAACCAACCAGCAGACAATCGCAGGCGTGATCGCCGGAACTCTCCGCGCGATTCCCTGGCGAGTCGTAGACGCGACCGTTCAGCCAGGACGCCAGTCGCGCCGCCCAACTGATGAGCGTTGGCGTCAGCAGGAGTGTCACGATCGACGCAGAAACAATCGCGTTCGACTGCAGCTCGGTAATCAGGTTTGCTGACTGCGCCTGCCCCCCAAGCACAAACGCAAATTCGCCCACTGAGCAAAGGCTTAAACCCGTTCCCAGCGATGTCCCGGACTGCTGCCCCGCCAGACGAAACAACACCGAGACCACCAGCACCTTAATCAGCAGAATCCCCACAGACAGGCCAGCGACAAGCGGGAGATTACTGAGCATCCAAACAGGATCGGCGAGCAAACCCACGGAGCCGAAAAACAGCGTCACCAGCACAATTCGCAGCGACGCCACGTCCGCTCGAATCTGAAATGCAAACGGCGAATTCCCAAGGAACATCCCAGCAACAAAGGCCCCCAACGCCGGCGAAAGTCCGGCAGCGTGGGCAGACCAGGTTGCCCCCAGTCCGACAACCACGCTTAACAGCACCATCAGCTCCCGATTCTGCCCGATCGAACGCGTCCGCATCACCCGCACAGCCAGCAGATTCAAAGCCAGATAAAGCGCTACCACCACACCAGCACCCGCAGCCACAATCCCCGCGATTCCAGGCAACAGTGAGGTCAGACTACCGGCAGACCCGAGCAATGGAATCAGCAGAGCCAGTGGAACCACAGCCATGTCCTGCACAAGCAGAACTGCCAGCGCGTTGCGACCCAAAGGAGCATCCAGCAGGGACCGATCCACCAGAACCCCCACAACTGTCGCTGTGCTGCTCAAACTCAGCATGGCAGCAATCGCCAAACTCCCGGAAACGCTCAACCCCAGGCCAAGACACCCGGCTGCCAATGCCATCATCGTCAGCACGACCTGCAGTACACCACACAGCAGATTCACCCGTCCCAGCCCCAGCACTCGCCGCCAGGAAAACTCCAGCCCAAGGCTGAACAGCAGCAATGCAACTCCCAGCTCCGCTATGCCCTCAATCGCAGATTCCGCTCCAACCACCTTCAGACTGCCAGGGCCTCCTGCAATCATTCCGGCAATTAAGAACCCCACCAGAGGGCTCTGACGCAACGCCACCAGCAGACTGCCGGCGATCAGGCAAACCAGCAGCAGCAGGACGACCTGCAACAGCAAATCCCAGCTGTCCATGGAACCACAGCGTAAGCAGCAGGCAACGCCCGCTCACTCCCCCAAAACACGTCGAATCAGTTCAGAATCATTCCCGAAACCGTGAACTCCAGCTCCTGCTCCCGCCCTTCGATCTTCAACTGCATGCGTTCCGTGAATCGCCCGGGGCGGTCCGGTGCCGTAAACAGCATTTCCACAACCTGCAGCTTCTCAGGGGCTTCTGCCTTCCGAACAGTAAAAAATGCCTGCAGTCCCCCGCAATTCACTTCCGAAACCACAAACGGGCGAATTCCTCGCACCACCACACGCGCCATCGCCGTCTGACCAGGACGCAGAGCTTTGATCTCAATTCGTGGATTGGAAATGCTCACTTCAGGCTGCACGGTTCCCTGAATCATCAGCGGAATAAATGGATTCGCCGCATCGTCGGTTTCCAGAGTTGCGTACTCCTGAAATCGCCCCCCCGGCGCTGTTGGCGACAGCTGAAACTGCAAGGCGTACTCCACGTTGATCCCGTTCACAGGCGAGTCGTTTCGAGCGATCAGACGCGACTGGCACTTCAGAGATGGATTCGAGCATTTCACGCGGAGGATCTGCCAGTCCGGCCGGCCAGCATACGTGACCTTCACGGTCTGCTCTGCGCCCCGGCCATTCTCCACCGACCCAAAATCCAGCTTGCCCGGCTCAAACACAACATCCGTGCGAATATAAGCCTCGATCGGAACCTCGACAGTCGCCAGTACCGGAGCGTCAAAGCCAATGGTCAATTTCGTTTCACGCTTTCGAGTATAAGCCAGCGTGTTCATCCGCACTTCGATCGTCGTTGACTGATTGGGGGCCAGTTGACGCGACCCCGTAATCATTGCAGATGCACACTGACATCCCGTGGACACTCCCGAAAGCTGCACCGTCGTCGTCAGATTGTTGGTCACCTTCAGCGTTTCAATCGCCTCGGAACCGGTGGCGATCACGCCAAAGTCCACCTTTTTTCGGTCCAGAAGAGCGTTCGCCCATCTCTCCTGAGCAACCGCAGGGGACGCGGAAGACACAGCCACCGCAAAGATCACCAGAGCTTTCCAACAACTTCCTGCTGCTGACATGATGCCCGCCCGGATTCTCAACAGTTTGCGTTACAGCCAACTCACACACACGCGGATTCTGCCAGTTCTGTCGAGTTTTTGCCAACCCGGTTTTGGGATTCACCGAGGTTCTGAGAAAAGCGGGGATTGGGGGCTTTGGGACGTACCGTCGAACGCCATGTCGACACGTCCTGCGTGCCTGGCTGCTTTCAAGCAATTCCGACCTTCTACCCAATCCCCCCAAGCTGCCGCACCGCCTCATAGGCCACCGCGGTCACCGCACTGCTCAAATTCAGACTTCGTACCTCCGGGCGCATCGGAAGCTTCAGGTTTCTTGCCTTCGATACTTCCAGCAGACTGGCTGGCAATCCCCGTGATTCACACCCGAACAGCAGAATGTCGCCCCGGCAATAGTCAACTTCCCAAACCGTCCGGGACGCTGTCTTCGTCAGGCACCAGACCCTCGACTCCGGCAGTCTCTTTTGTACCTGCTCCCAGTGATCCACCACTTCCCAGTCAAGGTACTGCCAATAATCCAGACCTGCTCGCTTGAGCGACGTATCGTCCACACGAAATCCCAGCGGACGAATCAGCCAAAGCCGCGCACCAATCGCCACACACGTCCGCCCGATATTCCCGGTATTCTGAGGAATCTCGGGGTTGTGCAGAACAATGTGCAACAACGGCCCCGCTGCCTCACCCGCTTCCGCCTGCACCCCCGCCTGAAGCTCACTGCTTGTCATAGGCCCCCAGCCGGAATCCAGGGTCACTTCGCCCCTCCAACGTTTCAATCCCTGCCATGCGGATCATCAACAGCCGTTCAATCCCCCCCCCCGTCGGCTCCGGGTGGAAGAAAAGACTTCCTGCAGTCCACGCATTCCCCGCCGGCCCGCCGTAACGCCCCATCACAGCCACCTCATCAGCCATCAAACGCACATCCACCTGGTACTCAAACAACGGCACCACGTTCTGACGCACCGGCAACTGCTCTGAAAAATCCTCGATTTTCAATCTTGGAGCGACCATCCCTGCGTGTACCACCGGCAACAGATTCAGCAACACCCAGTCCTGTTCAATCTCTTTCGCAGTCACCTCAATCACACACCGCAGCTGTCGCCGATCCCGCAGACCCGCCAATTGAGGAATCCGGGTGAGTGGCAACCCCTGTTCATCCAGACCACTCTGAAGTTCCAGAAAACTCTGGCCCCCCGGCATCAGCGAGTACCCCTGGGCGACCCCCAAAGCACCCGCCGACAAATCGCTCCTTGACATTCCATCCCGATCCAGCTGCTCAGCCGCAGTCGCCTCCCGCGCCAAACTCTGCAACGCCCACGGAGCGCCACTTCCCGCCACTCCAATTCGCAACCCCCCGCTGTTGAGCTTCCGACGCTGCTCAGGACTCATCAGGCCACTTTCATCCAGCTCCTCCCACACCAGCCTTCGCAGACGCGGGTCTTCTGCCGGCCGACTCACAATCAATGCTTCCAGCTTCGCTGTCCGCACCCGAACCGCCCCGCCATCACTCCCCTCCGGAACAGCTGATTTTCCACCACGGCCCGAAAAGCCCGCTCCTCCCCATACGCCGGACTCCTGAGCGCTCCGAAACAGACCACAGCCTGGAACCGCCAGCAGCAGTCCCGCTATTGCCTTTCGCCTCGTAAACCTCATGACTTCCGACTTTCCCTGTCAGTCCCGGCAACACTCCACGACCACTTTCCTGCAGTCGCGCGGCCATAACCGCTGCATTCTGAGCCACACTGCTGCGTTCGGGAAAGACGTGTTTCGCCCACACGTCACGTTTCGGCGCCGTCAACGGGTCAGCAACCGGCTTTCCAGCAGAGAATCAGCAGAAACTGCCGACCAAAAGCCGAATTCTCTTCGTCGCCCCGCTCCGCTATCCTTCCGCCCACGACACTCTGCTCTCCCTGATTCTGATCCCCTGCCGCACTCCAGCTTAATCGGAAGACGCCTGCATGCACCCTGCCTCCCTCCGCGTCGGCGAAGGACACGATACTCATCGCACCATCGCAGGCAGGCCCCTTCTGCTCGGAGGTGTGCTCATCGACGATGCTCCCTTTGGTCTCGATGGACACAGCGATGCCGATGTCCTCATTCATGCGGTCATCGATGCCCTGCTGGGAGCGGCCGGACTTGGTGACATCGGCGAGTGGTTTCCGGACTCCAGCGCCGCATACATCAACGCAGACTCCGCCCAGCTCCTGCAAGCCGTCGTCAAAACACTCCGCCAGAACCATTGGGAAATCATCAACCTCGACTGCACTATCCATGCAGAACGTCCCCGACTCTCACCATGGAAGCCAAGAATTCGCCAACGCCTCGCCCAACTTCTTCAAATCAGTCCCGATCTGGTCAACGTCAAAGCCAAGTCCGGTGAACAGGTCGGTCCTGTCGGACGCTGCGAATCACTCGCTGCAAATGCCGCTGTCCTGATCACCCGCACGCAGCCCCCCACTGAATCTTCCCCTGCCTCACACATATGACCGGCAACTTTGCCATCAGATCCCGTCAAGGATGATCCCCATGACTCGGAATGCCGATTCCCGTCTGCTCCCAGCCCTCGTGCCCCCGCGACGCCAGCGCTATCTTGGAATTGACCCTGGACTGCGACGCACCGGGTATGCGATTATCGAACGAACTCCAGCAGGTCCTGTGCTCCGGGAAGGTGGCGTGATCCAGACGGCTCCACAACTCCCGCTCCACCAGCGACTCCTCGAAATCTCCACGGGGCTTCGCGAGGTCATCGCAGACACTCGTCCCGAAGCGGCCGCTGTCGAACAGGTGTTCTCTCACGTTCGCAATATCCGCTCCTCACTCCTGCTCGCTCACGTTCGCGGAATCCTTCTGCTCGCTGTCGCTGAAGCCGGAATCCCCCTTCTTCAGTACTCCCCGGCCCAGGTCAAGCGCCTGCTCACAGGGAGCGGCAAAGCCCCAAAGGAACAAATGCAGCACGCCGTCCAGGCAGAACTGAAACTTCAAACTCTTCCCGATCCTCACGATGTCGCTGACGCCTCCGCCGTCGCCCTGTGCCTGTATCACTCCCTCCGCTTCGCCGCCTGACCCACAAAGGACCTCGACTTGATCACGCGCATTACCGGCACCCTCACCAACCTCTCCGAACAGGCCGCTTCCATCCGCATCGGCGGCTTCGACTACGAAGTCCTCCTGCCCGACATCGTCCGCAGACAACTGCAGGCCAGACTCAATCTTGAAGTGAGCCTTCGAACCATCGAATTCCTCGAAGGCAACCCGCAGCAGGGCAGGCTCACTCCCAGAATCATCGGCTTCATGCACGACGCGGAACTCGAATTCTTCGAACAGATCTGCTCTGTCGATGGAGTGGGCGTGAAGAAAGCCCTCCGCGCCATGGTCCGGCCAGTCCGGGAGATCGCCGTTTCCATCGAAGAACAGGACGTCAAAACACTCAGCACACTGCCTGGCATCGGCCCGGCGATGGCCGAACGCATCATCGCCAAACTCCGCCGCAAAATGACCCGCTTTGCGCTGATGATTGCCGCCCGCATCCCCGATGCGCCCGACAATCGCTCCGATCTGATGACCGAAGCGTGGGAGGCCCTGGTCAGTGTTGGTCACACCCCCCAGGACGCCCGCGACCGCATCGAATCACTCGCCCAGGCCGGCAGGAAATTCAAATCCGTCGAAGAAATCCTCACCGAAATCTATCAGCGACAGAAAAAGTAATCAGCTCGGCTGCGAAATCCTCGCAACGGCAGCTTCCGGCCCCTGACGAATCAGCTCCGCCAGCTCCTTCGTCGACAGTCGCGCTGCCGCATCTGCTCCGGCAAGCACACCGTCCACAAGGTCTCGCTTCTCCTCGTGCAACGCCAGGATCTGCTCTTCAATCGTCCCGCGAGCGATAATTCGGTAGACCATCACCGGCTTCGTCTGACCAATCCGGTGCGTTCGGTCCGTGGCCTGATCTTCCACCGCCGGATTCCACCACGGATCCATGTGAATCACATAGTCGGCCGCTGTGAGATTCAGACCGGTACCTCCCGCCTTCAGCGAGATCAGAAAGGCATCACCCTCGCCGTTCTGAAACGCCTCCACTCGCTGCTGCCGCTGCACCGGCGTCGTTTGCCCATCAAGGTACTGATAACTGATACCAGCCTCGTCACACGCCTTTGAGATCAGCGCCAGGTGCGATGTAAACTGACTGAAGATCAGCGGTCTGCTGCCCCGCTCCTTCAATTGCTCCAGACGCTCCATCAGCAGCTGCAGCTTCGAAGAGGATCCCTCCCAGGCCTCATCCACAAGACCCACGTGACAGGCCAGCTGCCGCAGGCGGGTGAGCATCTGCAGGACACGGAATCGCTGATCCTGACTCAGCTGCTCACCCAGCGAATCCAGTTCTGTCACTGTGGCCAGTCGCATGCGGTCATACCGCTGTCGCTCTTCCGGAGTCAGATCGACAAGCAGATTTGTCTCCGTTCGCGGTGGCAACTCCTTCAACACCTCCGATTTGGATCGCCGCAGTACAAACGGTGAGATGACCTTGGCCAGGCCATCACGTCGCTCCGGATTTCGCTCCTTCTCGATCGGTGTGGCAAACCGACGACGAAACTGGTCCCACGATCCCAGCACCCCTGGGGAGATGGTGTGAAAGATGCTCCAGAGCTCGCCAAGATGGTTTTCCATCGGAGTTCCCGTGAGCGCCAGCTTCCATTTTGCAGGGATGCTGCGGACGGCAGCCGCTGTCTTGCTGGCACTGTTCTTCACGTTCTGAGCCTCGTCCAGCACCAGCGTTCCCCATTCAATTTCCCTGAGCAGCTCAACTTCTCGCAGCGCCAGACCATAACTGCAGATCACGAGGTCTCCGTCACCCACATGATTCTTCAGATCCGGGCGGTCCGAATCCCGGAAAAGCACCGGACGCATCGACGGCGTAAACCGTTCACACTCCCGCTGCCAGTTGAATCCGAGCGATGTCGGGGCGATCACGAGGGTCGGGCCGCTCTCCATGCGCGTCAGCAGCATTGCGAGAGTCTGAACGGTCTTGCCCAGACCCATGTCGTCAGCCAGAATTCCGCCGATGCCCCAGTGCGACAACCGACTCAGCCAGCGAAACCCTTCCACCTGATAATCGCGCAGCGATGCTGTGAGCCCGGCAGGGGGCTCGGGGCAGATCTCCTTCAGCTCTTCCAGCCGCTCAAGGCACTTTTTCCAGTGCTTGTCAGACTCCGTTCGCACCTCAGCACGTTCCAGAACCGCCATCACCCGAGCGGCGCTCGTGTCCAGCTGCAGCTTCCCACGCGACTCGTGGCTCACATCCGCCAGTCGCGTGAGTGCCGTCCGCAGTTCCTCTGCCATGAGTGCCCATTTGCCCGGAGACACTTCCACGAGGCCGCCGGACGAGCGATTCTGCAGGCCGGCCAGCAGATCCTTCAGAGGAATCTCTGAGTCACCGATCGTGCAGCTGCCCTGGAGGCCGAACCAGTCGCGCTGACGGGCCACTGAAACCCGCACGTTCGATGCCGACACGCGCCCAATCACATTGAATCGATTCGCAGAATCAGCGTGCCAGAGCACCTTGAGTTCACCGTCGGACACCATCTGTGATGCGTCCGCCAGAATCCGGTCCGCCTCCGCTGGATCTGCCGTTCTGAAAACCCAGGGATTGGTCTGCGCAAGTCCAGCCAGCCTGAGCCGTCGCCGCAACTCCTCCGCCACACGCAACTCAGTGATCGCATCACGCACCAACTGACTGCGCTGACCTTCTACGTCCACAAATCGACGCAGGTCCCCCTCGCCGGGAAAATGCAGGAACTTCTGCGAATCTTCCATCACCAGCGACAAGTCCAGCCCGGCGTTGCGCCGCAGGCAAAGAAGCACTGCAGGGGTGGTGGGGTCGGCAATCTCAGGCCCCGCCACACTGTCCGGAAGATGCACCGGGATCTTTGAACTGAGCTGCCGCAGCAACGGGAGCATTTCTACGAAGAGCTCCTTCGGAAACACCGGTGGCGGACTTAATTCATTCACAAGCGAACTGCATTCCTGCGGAGTTCTGAACAGAATCACTCTCTTCGCTGGCCTCATGTCCAGCAGCATGATCGCCCGACCCACAGCGACCAGCCGCGCAGCTGACACCCCACCCGCCGCCTGCAACGATCGAGCAGCAGAATTGGTGATCCGCAGTCCGGCTTCATCTTCCTCCACAAACAACTCCAGAGGCCGCTCTTCAATCACCGCAGGTTCGCGATGCAACAGGAATCGATCCGTCCCCTGCAACAGCCGCAAGGCAGTACCGTAGTCAAAACCTGAGGAGCTGTCGTACAGCAGATCGGCAATCGTTCGCTCGATATCTGTCCAGCCGTCACGGGACGAGGCCAGAAAGTTCTCCAGCGACAGCTCCCGCCCCTTCGTCCAGCCACCTGATTTTTTCTCCGCTAACAACAGCGGACGAAGCTCCAGACGCCGGCGGTCCGTGTGCCATTCGAGATTCCAGACGTATCGGGTGCGAGGTACTTCTTCAGCGAGCACATCGGCGGGAGACTTCGTCTGAGATGGAGCCTGCACAAGTCGCCGAAATTGCCGCGACAGACTCTCCATCTGCTCCCGCACCTTCCGCTCCTGCAGCGTGGAACCCATGAGCAGTTCTTCGAGATCACTGCCTGGCAGCCTGACCTGACGTTGCATTTCGCGCACCGCCGCTCGAGTGTGTTCGCACTCCGGCCCCGACCCACAGGTGCACTGAAGCCCAAACTGCAGCTTTTTGGCGTCGAAATGCCACAGACCCGACTGTGTCACCTGACCGTTACTCACCTCAAACACACAGGCACCACCAGAATCAACATCCTTCAACGAAACATTCCACGACTGCTCGGGCTTGGCGCGGAACGTACGAACAGCGGATTCGAGGGCCGCCATCCATGTATGCAGAGTTGATGCCCCCGCTCCACACTCGGCGCCGATCATCAACCCCAGCGACTGGAGTCGCTGTCGCAGTTCTTTGTGAGACCGGTGGTCCAGGAGTGCGTCCATGATGCCAGTCGAGTTGCGACTGTCGCTCGCTCGAGGACGACCTCCGGCAGGCGTGACACGCGGTACCCCGGGCTGGTTGCTGCTGGTCTTGCCTGGTGCCTGACGGGCCGCCATGAGCTCTTCAAGCATTTTCTCTACGATGTTCTTCATCGACATCCTGCCTCAACCTCCTGTTGGCTCTACGGACTTCCATGGTTGATACTGGTCTGACACCGGGATCTGGCATTGAGAGTTTCGCGATCGAAGGCAAGGATTGCAAGGAACCCGGCAGAGAATTCCTCTGGCTGCTGCACGTCACTGGCCCTCGCGCCTCTGCAGGCTCGCCTCCATGCAGGCTAGCGCCTGGAGCAGATTTCCCTGAGTCCAGAGCAGGGGCGTGATGTCGTTGGGTACCCACTCGCCACGTTCACAAAAAAATGATTCCGGACACCGCCATGCCGGAAACCGACCGCCAGGACGGGTGAGCTGCGACAGCGATCGCTGGAGCGAAGCTATCTGGGCCGACAACTCGGCATCCGCTCCGCTCGCCAGATACCGCCACCCGTGGATACACGACACAATCGGATCGAAAATACACCATTGCGCTTCGTATCCCGGGCGCAGGAGCTGATCGCGTTGGCCAAGGCTGTCACTGAAATCCGCCGTTCTCTGCTCCGCCGACAACAACTCGCGATAGTCGGCACACCAGTAAGAATCTCCGGGATACCGACGAATCCCATGATCGCCCCGCAGCTCCGCATTTACATCCGCCAGAATTCGCTCCTCCAGAGTCCGCTCACCCACAACACTCAGCGGATAAATCAAAAATAACAGCGCCGCATCGTACCGTCGGGATTTGCCGGGATCCGCCTGAATGCATTCTGCCGGGAGTATCTCCTGGAGCGCTGCGTGGCAGCGGCTCATCAGGGCCTCGACATCCGCCGCGTTCACTCCGTACTCGCATCGAGCCAGTGCGGCGGCAATCTCATGCCTCTCCAGCAGACTCCGCAATTCCTGAAGTCCTGCGAGCACACAGCCCAGACTCGACGCAGACACTTTCCGCACCTCTTCCCAATGACCGCTGTCCTCATCCTGCCAGACACCGATCGTCTCCCAGTACCGCAGGAGCAGGCTCAGGACGTCCCAGTCAGTCTGCTCAACCCAGATTGCCCCCGTACCAACGAGGCGACAGGTGAGCCACAGGAAATAGCCCAGGGCGTCGTTCTGAGCATGCGCCCACTTCTCCGGTAACTCACTCAGGTCCACACCGTTAAAGCGAATGTGTGGCCGATTCATTGGCTCCCGAAAATCCGCCCGCCCCTCGATGATCTCGACAAATCGATGCCGATGCCGGTGGTAAAACTGAGCGATCGCCTGCACGCAGGTCACTGGAATTTCTGGTCCCAGACCCGCAGCCAGATGAGCCCATGCCACCTGCACATTGTCGCGAACCCACACACTGCGATAGCCCGAAAGTTCAAAATCCGCCCCCTCGCCCGCAGCCGCTGAAAACAAACCCGTTGACAGACGCGGAAATGCAAATGTGCCCTGACGGCTCAGAAACGCACGAATCCCCCGGATCAACTCCACCGTGACCGAACCCTGCAACCACTCCGACGATGGCCTGATCCCAAAATTCTCTTCCATGACCGCAGCCTCCTTCTTCACACACATCAATTCACGCAGTAAATCTTCCAATACTCCCCACTCCACTCAGGTGCCGATTCAAACGGCTCCTGACCCCGAATCAGGATGTAATCACACCCTGTACTCAGTCTCAACGCCCGCATGTCACCAACATCATATCTTCCATCCCGCAGACTGGCCCCCGACCACTCATGCACCCGCCAGAGTCGCTGATCCCACTCCACAATCCCCGCCGGGTCCTGCGGACAATCCTTGTAACACACGTACTCCGCCCGCCCCGATAACCACTTAAACGCAAACGACTCCCGTGGTGTGAGCACCAGTGACGCTTCATCGGTGTTTTTCTGCAACCAGACGCACGCTGCCTGCCAGTCCCGCCAGCCAGCATTCGTGTAGCCCGCCGGAGCCACTGGACGCTTCCACGTCGATAATCCGAGGACACCGGCAAACAACACCAGCACACAGACTGGCTTCCACAACCACGAAACATTCCATCCGGGCCACCGCGTTGCTGTCATCACCAGCAAAATCGCCCCCGCTGTCGGCAACATCCCGTCCAACAACCGAAATGGATAAAACCGCAGCAGATTCCCTCGCCACTCCCAACCCGTCATCCGCTCCACCGGAGCGTCATGCCAGCCCACAAGAATGCCCACCACTGCCGCTGCCAGCGCTGCCATCAGCACCCGCTGAAGACAGGCCAGAGAGCCATCAGGCCCGGAACAGCCGCACAGGACGGAAATCCGCAGCCCACCCTGCAGCCACCCCCCCGACACACAAGCGACCAACAGCAGCAACCCAGCGTAGCCCCACTGCTCCGGCGCGATCGCCACAGGATCCATATGATGCCGCAAACGCCAGTACACCTGGACGAAAATGGACCTGTCCCGAACTGCAGCCGAGACTTCATGCGACAGCAGAAACCGAAGAGCAGGCAGAAGCCCGGGGAGCGCCGTCAGAATGCTGGCCGCACAGAACACTCCCAACGTCCCCACGTCTGCCCTGAACCGGCCTGAACTGAGCATCCGCAGACAGGTCGCCCCAAATACACCCAGACCAAACCAGCCACCAACCACGGGATGCAGCGAAAGACTCAACCCGCAACACAAACCTGACAACACCAGCGTCCGCAGATGCCACCGGCAACTGCCCTCAATCCATAACCCCAACGCCGCCCACCCCAGCCCCCATGCCGGCACCTTCGATTCATAGCCCCCCAGAATCCATTCGCCTGAAAAGCTTCCAGCCTGTGCCAGCACCGCAAAGACCGCTGCAGCCACCAGCCTCTGCCAGCCCCGTAAACCCACAGAACCACACAAAAGACTCCAGCCCACCGCGAGCACCAGCGCGGATACGATTCGCCCCACCACAGCCACAGCGAAAAACGAAATCCCCCGCGTCAACCAGCCGGTCACCAGCAAAAAGCACCAGTGAACGCTGGACGACTGCAGAAAGAAATCCCGCTCACACCAGCCGGGATCCACCAGCGATCGCGCCTTGCTGATGTAGTGCGGCTCGTTCACACCGGGAATTGGAACTCCCAGAAAAGACACACCCAAAAATAACAGCCACGTCAACAAAATCGGCCACAACATGGCAAACTGCCACTGTGGCCGAATCGTCACGCCGTCATCATCCTCAGAACTCACGAAGTCTTCCCTGGAGCAGCCTTTCCCGAAGCCTTCTTTCCTGCAGACTTCTTAGCCACTTTCCTGACCGCCTTCGCAGCCGCCCCCTGCACCTCGCCGGAGTCTGCCTGAGCCTTGCCTTTGCCCTTGCCAAATACCCGATCCCAATTCTTCCAGAACTGCGGCGTCGTTCCCGTTCGCACAATCGGTCCACTCATCGCTGATCGTCTTTCATGGATTTGAGTCAAAAAGGGCAGATGCCCTCTGCCTGAAGAGCGAATAGCCTTGAAGGCTTTCTGCCGTGCAGTGTGATCGGACCAGCCTGCATCGTCAAGGAAGGAGCCGCGATGGTTCCTGTCCACGCCTGAACCCACTGCTCGACATCTGCGATCAACTGAGGGCAGGGCACTGAGTGCCCTCGCCTCGTCAGTCGACATCGCTTACCCCGCCAGAACCCCGGCCCTGCCAGCAACGGATCCGGTTTCACGCCGTCTGCATTGCCTCTCGAAATGTTCGCACCGCCGCCTGCAGGGCGCTGAGCGATCGAGCGAACACCGAGTTGAACTGTTCCGCATTCGACAGAAACAGTTCGATGCTGGCCCACGTGTCATCCTTCACCGGAAAGATCTTCGCCACCTTGGTCTTTGCCGTTGCCACCGACGACGCCTGCACCACACGCTCCCGCTCCGCTTCATCCTCAATCGACCAGAAGTTGGGAAACGTCAGCCGATAGAACTGCTCGTCGTTTTCGTCCAGAATCACGAAATAGGATCGCCCCTCGCACTTGAAAAGAATGTCCCCGTCGTTGTCAATCGTCGGCACATAGCCCTCCGACCGGATGTGCTCAAGAATCACCGAAATTCGCTCTGACTTGCTCATGACTTTCTCCAACGATTCGAACTCGCAAAAACCCCACTCACTGCCGGGCAAATCCGGCGGAGCCACCTCCGCAGGCTGCTCACGTCGCCAACCCGCCGCTGTCCAGCGAAATCGCTTCATGGTCATCCCCTTTCTGCCCGGAAACTTCAGCTCCCACTCCCCTCAAGACGCTCCAACGTGGAAAATGTTCAGCGTTTCATCGGGGAAATTCGGTTTTTTCGAGGGAAAATTGGGGACAATTCAATCTGATTTTGCCCCGATACACCACAAATGCCGGTGAGTTCTCAGAAACAACCGACCACCACTCGCCGCTACCGACGAATTACTCGGCTCACCCAAAGAATTCACAGACACCAGCTCAAACTTCGGACTCGCCCGAAACACAAAACAGTCTCCGCCCTGATTCATCGAATAACACAACCCATCACTCAGCATCACCGATGACCAGTTCACAGCTTTCCCGGAGCCGGATAATCGCTGCTCCCACTTCAGCTCCCCTGTCGACAACTCAAAACACTCCGCCACTCCAGGGTCGTTGTGGATGTAAATGTGCCCCTCGTGAATGACTCCCGAACCAATCCGCTGCTTCGTCTTCGAATGCCGCCACAATCGGTGACTGCCCGTCACGTCCCCAACCCCGTCACCCCTCACGGCCACCGTCATCCCGTTGTAGCCCCCCATCGCCACCACCAGACTACCATCCGTGAGCGGCGACGTGTAACACAACGCGTTCGTTCCTTCACTCACCCATAACTCCCGCCCCGTCTCTGGATCCAGACTGCGAACCCGAAACGGCACGCTCAATACCAACTGCTGACGCCCCGCAATCTCCGCGACCAAAGGAGTGCTCCAGGAGCCCGTGTAGTCCGCACTCTGAAACTTCGCCTCCGCTGTCCCATCCGCATCCAGCGGCTCAGAATGCTCCCACACCAGCTTTCCAGTGCGTTTGTCAATCGCCAGCAGCCGCGAAGTCG
>JBJTOM010000387.1:0-12679 GCA_046074585.1 Planctomycetota bacterium
TCGGCAAAGCCACCGTCAGCGAATGTCTCAAAACCTTCAATGACCAGCCGGGTGACCTGGAACCGGGCGTGACGTGGTTCTGTGCTCAGGTCGCCGGCGAACTGGATCTTGAAAAGGAACAGGCCGAACTTCTCAAAGCCACGCTGGAGCTTGAACCGGACGGCGAACTGCTCCTCGATACCCTCGATAAATACGGGGTGAGCCAGCTGCAGCAGGGCGAAGGCAAGCTGGCCGTGCGCATCTTCGAACAACTCCTCGCCCAGCCCGGACTGGCGCCCGGAGCCCGCATCAACACGCTCTTCCGGCTCTCCATCGCCTATGGCATGAACGACGATCTCAAGTCTGCCCGCAGAGCCCTCAACGAGGCGCTCAAAATGGTTCCCAACGAGCCCCAGCTGCTCGCACGCCTGGCACTCATCGAAGCCGAAGAAGGGCGGTTCGACCAGGCCGAAGCCATCCTGATTCAGGCCATCGGTGCACTGCAGCAAACCGGCAACACAGAACTGCTCATCGAAACCCGCATTCGTCTCGCCGGCATCTACTTCATGATGCAGCGCTGGGACAGCGCTGTCGAACAGTACCAGACCGTGCTCGAAATGGACGATCTTCCCAAACCCACACGACGACTGGCTCGCATGGGACTCTCCAATGTGTGGACTCAGAGCGGAGAAATCGCCAGGGGAGAAGCCATCCTCGAAGAGGTCTACGGCGAAGATCCCAATGACCCGGGCGTCAATAACGATCTGGGATATCTGTACGCCGACCAGGGAAAGAAGCTGGAGCAGGCCGAAAAGATGATCCGCATTGCAGTGGCCGCGGAAGGCGACAACCCGTCCTATCTCGACAGCCTCGGCTGGGTGCTCTTCAAACTCGGCCGACTCGATGAAGCACTCGAATTCCAGAAAAAAGCCGTGGCCATCCCCGACCATGATGACTCCACACTGCTGGAACACCAGGGCGACATTCACGAAGCGCTCAAACAAATGGACGAAGCCAGAAAACTCTGGCAGCAGGCCCTTGAACTGGAGCAGAAGGACAAGCGACCCGACAAAAAGGTCATTGAACGCCTCGAAGGCAAACTCAAGCCCGCCTCCAGATAGTCGGCCTCAGGACAAGCATGGCACGGAAAACCACGATTCGTCAGGATGATGACGACGAAGACGCCGGTAATCGGGACGATCGCCTGCCACCCCCTGGCGGAGCGGCTGGGGTGCCGCGCGAACAGGACCGCATGGACGACGAACTGCGGCCTTCAAAGCTGGAAGATGTCGTCGGTCAGCGGGCTGTGGTGGAACGTCTGTCGATCCTGCTGGAGGCCACGAAAAAACGCCGCGAACCCCTTGGCCATCTCCTGCTCGACGGTCCTCCGGGATTGGGAAAAACCACATTGGCCACCGTGATCCCGCGGGAGCTGGGCACAGAGATGCAGATCACAGCCGGTCCGTCACTCAGCGCCCCCAAGGACCTCCTGCCGTATCTCACCAATGCCAGTCATGGCAGTGTGCTGTTCATTGATGAAATTCATCGCATGCCTCCGGCGGTGGAAGAGTTTATCTATCCGGCGATGGAAGACTTCCGCGTGGACATTACGCTGGGTGACGGACTCAACGCTCGCACCATTAACATGAAACTCCAGCAGTTCACGGTGATCGGAGCCACCACTCGCAGCGGGATGCTCACAGCCCCCCTGCGAGACCGCTTCGTGAACCGCGAACACCTCGATTTTTATACCACAGAAGAGCTGGCGACGATCGTCCGGCGAAACGCGGGCAAGCTCCGCTCCGTGATCGAAAACGAAGCGGCTCATGAGATTGCCCTGAGAGCTCGCGGGACACCCCGCAAGGCGAATAACTGGCTCCGCTGGACCCGGGACTTTGCCGACGCCCGTGCTGACGGCCGGATTACGCTGGATGTGGCGCGAGCGGCCCTGCGGATGAAGGGTGTGGACAGCGCGGGGCTGGAGGAGCAGGATCGGAGGTATCTGGAGACGATCATTCGGGTGTTTGGCGGCGGACCTGCGGGCGTTCAGGCGATCGGTCACACGATGAATCTTCCCGCGGATACTCTGGAGGATGAAGTGGAACCGTATCTGTTGCGGGAGGGCTTTATTCAGCGGACGCCACGGGGGCGCACGATCACATCGCGGGCACTGCAGCATCTGGAGTCGATGGGTTCGTCCGTTCGCGGTGCACGATTAAGAAATTCGGGGCCGGATCAGCCGGGATTATTTGCGGACACCTGAATGCAACGTCAGCCGGTGCCCAGTCCGCGGTCGAAGGCTTCCAGTTCGCGGGCGTAGGATTCAGCGACGGTTTCGAGCGTGACGCGGTTGATTTTCCAGGATGGCTGGTCTTCGGTGGCGCGATTGCAGTGGGCGGTGAGCAGTTGGTAGAGGAAGCGGAAGAGGTGTCTGGGGACGCGGAGTCGGGCGAATTTGCGAATCAGGTCTTCACGTGAAATTTCGTCGGCAAAGAAATCGCGGATGGTCAGATCTGAGCGAGCGGAGGAGCCGGGTGCGGGATGTTCGGCGAGGCAGGCGCGGATGCGGTTGGTGGCCATGTCGAAGAGCGATTCGCCGGTCCATTCGAGCGAATTGATGAGGTTTTGCTTGTCGAGGCGGGAGCGTTCGTAGAATTCCTTTTCTTCGCGGCTGAGGAAGTAGACGACGTCCCGCGGGAGCAGCATTTTGAAGCCGATTCCGGGATGTTTGAGAAATTTGTTGTCGAACATGGACCAGAGAAAGTCACGCATGCGTTCGGCAGAACCGTTGATGAGATGAGGTTCGTCAACGCGATCGACAAGCACGATGATGCTGGACCAGCCGAGCGGTTTCAGGAAGCGCTGGAGTTTGCCGAGCAGTTCATAGCGGTCGTCGCTGCGGTCGCGGGAGGGAATTGGCTGGTCGTCAATTTCGCTGGCGGGGAAGCTGCTGAGGATTTGTCGGAGGGCAGAGGAGCTGTGGTCGATGATGCGAATTTGTCGAGCTGTCTGGCGGGCGCGCCACCAGAGTGAGAGTGATCGGCGAGAGGCGGGAAGCCATGCAGCGGCGATGATCAGCCAGAGCCACCATGCTTTAAGACGACTGGCGATGCCAGCCGGATCCGTGGTCGCGCTGCGGAGGGCGAAGGCGATGCAGCCGAGTGTCACCAACAGTCCCAGCCAGAACCGCCAGCGGGCGAAGGGGGCGGAGTAGCCGATGTGTTTGCGGAGCGATTGCCAGCGCGGTGCGTGGGCCTGGTCGGAGGACTGGTCGTAAAAGGCGGCGAGCAGCAGGAGGTCGCGTTTGCGCTGCCGCGGCATGGATTTGAGCGTTTGCTGGGCGAGCGCAGGGTCGGCGGCGGCCTGATCCAGCAGGGCCGTACAGAGACGCCGGGTGCAGAGCGTGAGAATGGAGTCCATGTGATCCCAGAGCCGCCATTCGCGGAGCGCGTTGTCCGGGTGCCGGCGACGACCCGAAAGGCGATCCCGGAATGCATCAAGGAAAGGATTCAGGTCGTCATAGCTGATGACGAACGCACGCTCGGACGGGAACCGCTGGTTGTGATCGTTGAGGGCTTTAATGAGCTGCAGGCGGATGGCCGTTTTACCGGCCCCCTTTTCGCCAAAGACAATCGACGTGCTGGGGTTGCGGCAGTCTCCAAGAACCTTGTCCCATGCCGGATGATGAATCGTCTCTGCGCAGTGCTGCTGGAAGATGTGGTCCGATTGGGCATCTTCCTGACTGAACGGGTTGATCCGGACGCCGTAGTGTTCGAGGAATTGCTGGAGTTTCATTGGGAGCCTGCATCCTTGAGTGAACGGGGGCAGCAGGCATGTTGAGCTGCGCATCTTTCCCGGGCTGCCCGTCTTAGCGATGATAGCAAATGAGTCGAGAGAGGGTATGCAGGCATGCTGTGGCTACGGGATTTCTCAAAAGCAGCGGGACCGCAGAAAACGAGCCGGCCAGCGTGCGGCTGATGGCATTGACACTCCTCCGATCGCTCACCCCCCCCTGCCCGCACTGTGACACGCCCGAAGACTGTCGCGCTGTCCCCGGGAAGGGCGGGTGGGGTTATTCGGTGAGCCAGCGCATGAGACTTTCGATTGTGGGGATGTGGCGACGTTCGATCCATTCCAGCAGCCGGTTGCTGAGGATCAGGAACAACAGCGCCAGCAGAAATGCTGGCCACCAGGGACACACCGCGCCCCAAAAGATCGTGGGGTCGCCTGTGGTGCAATAGCCGTAGATCCACAGGGGCCAGAGATGCACGATGTGGTGCAGCAGATAAACTGTCAGCGAATACCGGCTGAATCGCTGAGCCGTCCGCAGCAGTCCTGCGGCCCGCGTCGACTCCGGCTCGTCCAGCCATCCGTGCAGACCACTCAACAGCAGAATCACCATGCCAGTCGTCCCCGCCATATAACTCATCGATGCGGGAAACATGGTCCATGCAGGCAGCCACAACACTGTGGCGGGCCAGACGGTTCGCAGTGTGGACAGCACCAGCACCAGCAGAACGGCGCCAGCCGCGGTCTGCTGCAGCTTCATGCGGCAACGCGCAGCGGATTGGCTGCGTCCCAGCAGTTGCGGTGCGGTGATAAATCCTGCCAGCGGCAGAGCCAGCCACGGGAACAGTGGAAAGTAGCCTGTCACCAGAAATCCCGTCAACAGCTCAGACAGCGTCTGTTCCGTCTCAAAGTAACCATTCAGCCAATAGGCCGGATAATCAGCCAGCTGCTGCATGAGCGGACTCAGGGTGATTGCGAGCATCATGGTCAGCAGGACAGCAGGTTCCGGCATCATCCGTGCAATGTTCAGCAGACACAGACTGCAGCCAAGAAACGTCAGCACGTCCCACGTAAAGAGATCCTCAGGCAGCCAGACCAGGCCATTAAAAACGAATCCCAGCCCCGCCAGAAACAAACCGCGACGAATGGTTTCCCGGGAAATCTGTCCGGACGGTACGTGGCGTTTCAGCCGGCCGTCGAGCCACAGGCGGTAGCTGACACCGGACAGAAACACAAAGATGGGGGCGCCGAAACCATCCGGACTCCATTCCCGCGTTCCTGCCAGATTTTCAAGAAAATGCACGATGACCATCACGGCGACTGCATAGCCCCGCATGAGATCGATTGAACGATATCGAACGCTCGTGGATGTCATCGTCAGCCTGGCTTTTACGTGGTCTGTGTGAGCGTACTCAGCAGATCAATTACCATCAGCAGCAGTTCAAATGTCAGCAGGACCACGATGATCCATTCCAGCATGTGACTTTTTCGGCTGCTGATGAAATCGCTCAGTCGCTGACCACACAGCTCGTACACCCGTTCAAACACATCCAGCTGTTCTGACAGATGTTCCAGACGCTCGCCCAGCCGCGATTTTTCCCGGAGTCGTTCGGCGGCCTGGCTGGCGAGCGTCGGTGGATAGATCACGGGGCACTGAATGCGAGGTGTCAGTCGTGCAAGGAGTGCTCTGGCGGCGATCATCTGCTGAAATCGCTGCTGCAGTCGTTCGCGTCGGTCCAGCATTGCATCCGATAATTCAAATGCCGCCGGTGCATCCTCGTCCAGCTCCGGCCAGCGGTCGTCAATCTGCTGCTCAAGGCGACTGACTTCCAGATTCAGCCAGAAAAACTCAATCGCCACGCCCGTCACGGCCGTCATGCGTTCAGCTGTTCCGGCCAGCGCGATGCGCTGTGGTCCCACGCAGATCAGCACTCCCTGGAGCTGGATGAGCAGCGGAGCGGGAGCAGCAGAATGCTCGTCACCCTGGACCCAGATTCGCAGCGTATCCAGCATCTGCAGGTCAGTTGCATTTCCGGTGCTGGCGGTGGGTTCCGTCAGCGTCAGCAGTTGCAGGGCCAGGTTGCCACTGCTGATGTGCTGATGTGCGGCGTCCCGCACCTGTTCAGGGGAACCAGCCCCGGCACGGACGTGTCGATCCACGCCCGGCAACCCCAGCGAAATCGGCTCCAGCGACGCAGGAATCTGCTTTGCCAGCAACACATGGCGGATGACCGCCCCGGACAAGGTTTCTGTGGCTGCGGTTGTCAGCACGTTGCATTCCAGTGTCTGAAAAAAGTCCTGAAGTTGTTGTTCACCTGACACTCACTGTTCATCGCTGTTCCAGTTCCGCAGCTACCCAGCCAGCCACGCATGTGGCTGAATCGAGCACTCCGTTCAGTGTGGAATCAAACAGATAATCGCCGACCACGAACAATCCCGGGTGATCCACAGGTTCCGGCTGATGCCGCAGATCCAGTCGCGTGGGACGTTCACCGCCCGGCAGCGCACTCACCGCTTTGATCCAGCGATGCACGCGTCCTTCCATCAACAGCGCCCGCGCCTGGTCCTGATGCTGCGGGAGCGTGCCTATGGCCGTCTGAATCAGCTGTTCGTCGGTCAGGGAATCCAGCTGCACCGCGGCGTCGCCACCGAACAGCCAGCCAAGGATGCCACAGGTTTCCGCCGGCTGCCGCACGGTTTCGTCGTACAGGCAGCATCCGCCCCAAGCATCCAGCATGCACCAGGAATCAACCAGCCACGACTTCCAGAATGGCCGCTCAAACAGCAGCGTCACTCGCAGATAATGCGCCGGATGATCGTGCTGAGTGCAGTGGCGAGCGAACGCTTCTGTGAGTCTTTCACCGCGGAACTCTATGGCAGACAGTGCCAGCATGGGCAGACAGAGCACCACCACATCAAAGTCCTGCTCTGTGATTCCACAGGCCGCCTGGACTCGCAGCCGCAGCAGCCCGTGCGAGCTGCGTTCGACAGACAGCACACGGTGCTGCAGGCAGACGGTCATCTGAGTCCGCGCCGCCAGCTGTTCTGTGAGCTGTTCATTGCCACCGATGATGCTGTACAGCCGCATGTACCGCGGATCGTTCATCAGATAGTTCTGCAGCCCGTATTCAACACTGGTCTGTTCCCATTCAGCCGCCAGGTCACTGTGAATGAGCGTTTCAAGGAAGGTCTGCAGGGGCTGTGAGGTCAGCTGCGACCGTTCGCTGAAGAAACGCACACTGGCATGCGGGGCAGCAGAGGAATGCGATGCCGGTCCGCATTCTGAATTGTCACTCTCGTAAAACTCCCGAGCACTCATGCGGCCCCAGGCACGGTCGTGAAAGTTCTGCCAGCCACGTTCTGCGGTGGCCCCCAGACCTGCTGCCACATCGTCCGCCGTGGAATACCGCTGCCCCGCCAGAAACACCGAATTGCCGCCCATCGGCGCGATCGACAGCCCCAGTTCAGCCACCAGTTCCTTCAGGGGGTCTTCGTCAATCGGTGAATAGTCATAGAATTCCGCTGCGCCCGCTTCATAAGACACCGGCCGACGCGAAAATCGCGGCGTTAGGACCTTGCCGCCAGGCCGATCTGAACTTTCAAAGAGAGTCAGCTGGAACGGACGATTGGCCTGCTTCTGCAGCAGATAGGCCGTCATCAGCCCGCCCGGACCACCACCCACAATCGCCACATGCATGACCATCAATCGATTCGTGCTGTTCCCGAAGGATACAAGGATTTGCTGTTCCAGTATTCTAATCGGCCAACCTGAAGACAGCGTGAAGACGGTCAGATTGTCAGAAAACGCAGCTGGAACAGCAGCAAGTCCCGGCCCGCTTGTGAAATCACGCGTCCCACCAGTAACATTCCGCGTTCCCCCCCTTCAACCCCGATCACCTTGCCCCGGCACGCGCTATGAAACCCGTTCTTCAGGAATTCTCATGGAAAAGGATGAGCGACGCTGCGGATTTGCGGATTCGACGAGCTGACTTCGATCACGCCATTCAGATCGCTGTCCCGGCCGGCTTTGTGCATGCCAGTGTCTCCAAAGCTGGCCCCGAATTCCGCGTCGGCCACCTCGATGCACTGGTCCGGATGTCGGACTGATCAGCGAAAACTCCTCTCTGCATCTGCCCCCCCCACCCTCGCCACACGCTTCCAGAATGTCGTCCAGTCCTCGAAAACCGAACACCGCATACTGAACACTGAACACTAAGAACCCAACAGGACCTCTCCCAATGACGAAACGCGGGAAACTTCATGAGTCTGGGATGGTTTCCGCTGAGCCCATTCTTCACCCCTCTCGGCCCGAGCAGATGCCTGAGCAGGTTACAAAGGGCTGGCCGATGGCGTATGGCGGGGATTCGTGCTGTGTTCGCGACCAGGATGCGGCTCAGCAGGAGCTTCGCCCTCCCGGTATCCGCCACCTCCGGACCGTCCATGGCATTCGGCTGGCGCTGCTGCTGGCCCTTGACTCCTGCCTGCTCGGCCCGGCCACAGCCGCCGATCCGCAATGGCAGACTCGCACAATCGCTGGCTGGACAGTGCATATTCGCGACAGTCTGCTGCAGGACGAGCCGCAGGCCACCGCAAAGGCGCTGGAACTGTTCACAGCCCAGCTGGAAGAGATCATTCGCGTCGTTCCCGCTCCTGCCGTCGCAGAACTTCGCAAGGTCCCGATCTGGTTCTCACCGGACTACAAAGGGGAACAGCCGCGAGCTGAATATCACCCGGGTGCCGGCTGGCTCCGTGACAATGGGCGCGATCCGGCGATGGCCAAAGGTGTGGAATTCAGCAATGTGCGGATCTTCGAGCGCGAAACCCGGCGAATGCCCAACTTCACCCTTCACGAACTTGCTCACGCATACCACGATCGCGTACTCCCCGATGGTTTCGACAACCCGCCACTCAAAGCCGCCTTTGACCAGGCCGGCGACCGGCAGCTCTACGAACAGGTCGAACAGCGATTCGGCGATGGTCGCTCTGCTGTCGTGCGCGCGTATGCCATGACCAATCCCATGGAATACTTCGCCGAATGCAGCGAAGCCTTCTTCTCCACCAACGACTTCTTCCCGTTCACTCGCGAGCAGCTGGAAAAACACGATCCGCAAATGTTCGCACTGCTCAAAACGCTCTGGAAAACAGAGGCTGGTCCCCCATCCAAAAGCGACGAAGTGTCCTGGCAGAACTGGAAATACTCCGGCTCCCTCTGGCTGCTCACCACACCTGACGGTGCCCATCTTCCGGCCGATCAGCAGCTCACCAATTTCCCTGTCCTCGTGAGACTTCACCGCGATTTTCTTGACTTCTCCCAGCTGCTGCCCCACGGTGACGATCTTCGCATTGCCACCCCGACCGGCGAACCGCTGGCCTTCCAGATCGAACACTGGGATGCCGACGCCGGAACCGCAAGTGTCTGGGTTCGCGTCCCCGTGATTCAGGGGAACTCCAGACAGGAGCTCCGGCTGTACTGGGGCAATGCCGCCGCGAAGGGCGAATCGAGCGGCGCAGCGGTGTTCAATGAATCCAACCACTATCGGAGTGTCTGGCACCTGGCCGACTCGGTCGCCGATGACGTCGGTCACACGACTCCCGAGGACACTGGCACAACCAGCACCCCTGGCGTGATTGGTCTGGCCCGACACATCGCCGACAACAGGGGCATCAGTGGCGGCGAAGCAGTTGCCGCACTCCCTGTCGGCTCAGGAGAACACAGCACGGAACTCTGGTTCCGCACCGACAGAATGAACTCCACTCTGATCGGCTGGGGCAACGAAGCCGGCCAGGGCAAAGTCGTCATGCAGTTCCGCAGCCCGCCCCATATTCGCATGGATTGCTATTTCTCTGACGGCAATGTGTCCAGTGACAGCCGACTTCCCCGCGGCGAATGGACACATGTCGTCCACACGTACCGGCAGGGCGAAGCCACGCTGTATATCAACGGAAAAGCGGACGGCACCAGTCGCCGCAGCGGCAGCCCCCTCAACATCAAATCGCCCGCCCGACTCTATCTGGGCGGCTGGTACAACAACTATGACTTCAGCGGTGACCTCGATGAAGTACGCATCTCCAGCACAGCCCGATCGCCCGAATGGATTCAGCTGCAGTACGAGAATCAAAAGCCCGCTCAACTGCTCGCCGGAATGCTCGTCCAGCCAGGCAGCGAATTCTCCGTCGCTCCCTCCGCCCTGACCGTGGCAGAGAACCAGACAGCCACCGTCCGGATTCAGGCCGGCGGTGCTCAGAAAATCCTCTGGCTGCTCACTCGCGACGGCCGTGAATCCCTCGTCGCCACCGATCGGCTGTCTTATGACTTTCATGCCGGACGTGTTGCCGCCCGCGCGGCCAAAGCATCAGCAGCCGTCGCATCCGCACCTCCGGACGCCCCCAATCCACTCGATGCCACACTCACTGTCAAAGCCATCTACCCAACCCACGTCAAATCCGAACAGATCAGAATCACGCTGGTCGATGACATCCCTGAACCGGAATTCACACTGACCGCCCCGGCCGCCTGGGATGGACGACACCCCGTCGAAGTCGTTCCGCACATCTCCAACCTCGCAGCCATGCAGGCGAAAGATGCCGCCCGGCTGAATATCCGCTGGGCAATCGATGATGTGGCTGCCATCACCACAACCGGCACCGATCGACTGATGCTCAATCGCAGCCTCGGAAGCGGTGCACTGAAGGTGACAGCCACGCTCGATAACGGTGGTGCCCCCGTCACCCGCTCTGTCACGATCACCGTTCAGGAACCACCATTCTCACAGGACCCTTGGATTGCACAGCCGGATCCGGAGACCGAGCAGCCGGAAGACAACCAGTTCATCGCCCGCGAAGGTCCAGCCATCGATGGTTCGTTCGGCCGACTGCGATATGCCGGTACACTGCCGACGGCGGCTGACGCGGTGTTTGTCCGAGTCTTTGCTGGTGACGAGCTGTTCGCTGAGGAGACGGCAGCGCTCACAGCGGATGCCCGATACAGCCTGACCGTCAGACTGAAACCCGGTCTCGTCAGCTATCGCACCGAATTCGGCTCCCGCACCGGCAATTGCGAAACCATCCTGCACCGAGCCGGTCAGATCCTCTGTGGCGATGCCTATCTCATCATCGGCCAGTCCAATGCGGTGGCCACGGATTTCGGCCGGGAAAATCCACTTGCTGTGAATGACTGGGTCCGCACGTTCGGAGCAACAGCCGGCGATCCGCATGGGGCTCGTCTGCACCTTTGGGCCCCGGCCGCAGCCCGCAGCCCCGGCGGCCGCTCAGAGATCGGCTACTGGGGCATGGAGCTGGGACGTCGCCTCGTTGAAAGCGAACACGTGCCCGTCTGCTTTCTCAATGGCGCGGTCGGTGGCACGCGGATTGATCAGCACCAGCGGAATCCCGAGGATCCGACGGATGTGAACAGCATCTATGGTCGCCTGCTCTGGCGCGTCCGCCAGGCCCGACTCACCCACGGCATTCGTGCTGTCATCTGGCATCAGGGAGAAAATGACCAGGGCGCCGATGGCCCCACCGGTGGCTTCGGCTACGAAACCTACCGCCCCTTCTTTCTGCAGCTGGCTGCCAGCTGGAAACAGGACTATCCCAATATCCAGCACTTCTACGCCTTTCAGATCTGGCCAAAGTCCTGTGCCATGGGCATCAATGGATCCGACAATCAGCTGCGTGAAGTCCAGCGGACTCTGCCCCGGCTGTTCTCCTGCCTCAGCGTCCTCGCCACGGTTGGTGTGAAACCGCCGGGCGGCTGCCATTTCCCTGCAGCCGGCTATGCCGAATTCGCCCGCCTTCTGCATCCCATGCTGCAGCACCACATTTATCAGCGCCCGGCTGCAAACTTTGATTCGCCCAGCCTGCAGCGGGCATTCTTTAATTCCGCCGATCACAGCTCTGTGGTGCTGGAATTTGATCAGCCGGTCACCTGGGCGGACACTCTTGTCAGCCAGTTTCACCTTGACGGAGAACAACAGCAGGTGGTCGCCGGATCCGCCGCCGGCAATCAACTCACACTGCAGCTGAAAGGTCCCTCAAAATCCAGCTCCATCACTTACCTCGACAGCGCCAGCTGGAACCCCGAAAACCTGCTGTCCGGACACAACGGCCTCGCAGCACTGACGTTCTGCGACGTCCCGGTCGCAGCGTATGCGGCTGGCACTGACTGAGTCGCGCGGGGAGTGTCCGCAGATCACTCCCGGCTTCGCTTCACACTCAGTGGTCAGGCGGAAGCCCAATGACCTTGACGTTCTGGCAAAGGGCACATCTGACTCCCCTCTCCCCTCCCAGGGGAGAGGGGCCGGGTGCGGGTGACGAAACGGTGTGAAGAACTCCGAAAGTCGTCTTTCGGACTCCGCCCGCCCCAACGTGACGGTTGCGACGCGACACGGCGTGGCCAACTGTCGCCCGCGGAGGGACCGAAGTGAGGAGAGAGGAGACCGCAGGAGAATGCAGAAAGTCGAGAGTCTCCATTCTCCTGCTCCATTTTTTGACCGCGGGTGCCGTCAAAAAATAGATGTCAATCCCCCGGTAACGGTGCGTGCCCGCACGGCCAATACCGCACCAGGAACGCACCGGCCGATTGACATCGGCCGCACGCCACGCAGCGTTTTTCGGCTCGATCCGGCCGCGGGATGTCAACTGGGAGGCTGATGACCTGCCGTCCGCCTGCCTTTCCACGCGGCAGGCCAAAAATTGCGACAGATTTTTCTTGATTACGGATGACACAACACAGTACCCTTGGGGTGATGACATTATACGTCTTTGTTCGATGATTCACAAACCGCCTGCTCCGGAACTCGTTATGGCCATAGGAATCTGCCCGCTCGTGGATTACGCCTTCAAAATGCTGCTGGGAGACGAACTGTACATTCACATCCTGATTCACTTTCTGAATACGATGCTGGTGGGG
>JBJTOM010000388.1:0-12661 GCA_046074585.1 Planctomycetota bacterium
AATAAAGATGACCTTCGTGTTTGGTGTGAATTCGCACAGAATGTGCGCGGAATTGTACCCACACGCAAACACCGAGGTCGCTGTGAGTTTAATCAAGGTCAGCAAAAACAAAAGGCAATACCAACCAGCCCCGCTCCTCGAAACGGATCCGAGATTCGAAGACCGCCTGGCTGCCGCCCTGAACGACAAAAACGCTCAGCAGATCAATCGACTCGTGGATTCCATGGATCATTCGGCTCTTTATAAGTCTTACAAGGGAGTGGGATCGTCAGCATACGACCCGGTTGCAATGTTGAAGATGATGCTCTTCTGCATTCTCTCCGGAAAAAGGTCACCAACCACCTGCTGCGAAGAGGCGAAAAAAAATCTTGTCATGCAGTGGCTCGGTGGAGGCATCACCCCAAGTAAGTCAACATGGTTCAACTTCCGCGATCGCATGAGCCCGCTGATTGAATCGCTCGTCCTTCAGTTGGTTCAACGCGCGGTCAGCGAGGGCCTGGAGAAGGCCACCACAGGTGTGCAGGATGGAAGTTCCATTGCCGCCTGTGCCTCACGAAATCGCATGGTGACTGAGAAGCCTTTGGCCCGACAGGATGAGGGTCTTTCTGCCGTTGTATTCCCTTCAGCTGCTGACAGACGCAGACACAGGTATGATTCTCGGTTTCAACAGTCGCCCGGAGGCTACGGATGCCGGAACACTCCTGTCGGGGTTTGGCCGTTGCCCACGCGGAATGCGGGCTCGTGGTGCTGGCCCACACCATCCAGTGCCTCGATCGACTCCAGCGAGCTGCAGAAAACTCTGCAAAAACACCGGTCTGAAAGCTGGACGATCTCATGGGAGGTGAGAGGGGAGCCAGATGTGGTCTGTGCCAGAAAGTCAGGGCTCCTGGGCTTCCGCTGATGCCGCGACAGGATCCGCGGCGGCGGTTGGCCAATTTTCCCCCAACCGCCGGGCTTCTTCAGGATGGTTCTTGATCTGGCCGAAGCATTTTGGGATAGTCGTTGGTCGTCCTGCCCCGTCGACTTGCTGCCGCCGATTCAGCCGTGCCCCCGCCCGCGTGCCCCTCCCGCCCCACATCGGAGTCTCAGATGCTGTCCTTCACTCATGCTCCGCTATCCTTGTGTGACGGTCGCTCTCGGCGTGAGGCGTTACGGGTGGGTGGGCTGTCAGCATTGGGGCTCAACCTGGCGGGATTGAATTCCGGACGTGCCGCTCTGGCATCCGTGGGGCCGCGTACTGACCAGTCACCGGGATTTGGTTCGGCGAAATCTGTGATTCTGCTGTGGCTGCTCGGCGGGCCGCCCCAGCATGAAACGTGGGATCCAAAGCCTCTCGCACCCCAGGAGATTCGTGGTGAGTTTGGCTGGATTGAATCGGTGGTTCCGGGGCTGCGGGTGGGTGAACTGATGCCGCGGACGGCGATGCACACGGACAAGCTGTCGGTGCTCCGTGCGGTTGTGACGAAGGATCAGGCCCATTCCTCCAGCGGCTACCAGATGCTCACGGGCGTTCCCCACCAGCCGCTCAGCCAGGAAAACGTCGTTTCGAAGGCCCCCAACCTGTCTCCCAGTCATGGTGCCATCATGCGGGCACTCCGGCCGGACCGGGATGGCCTGCCATCTGCGATCACGATCCCCAAACACATAGCGAACGACGGTGAGATTATCTGGCCAGGTCAGACGGCGGGGGTTCTGGGGCGGCAGTTTGATCCGTGGCTGATCACCTGCGATCCGTCGCAGCCGGACTTTCAGATACCCGATTTGTCGCTTCCGGCGGAAATCTCCGGTGCCCGTTTCGATGCTCGTCGACAACTCCTGGCGTCGCTCGACACAGTACGGCAGCGGGCGGAAATCGCATCCACAGGCCGTTTCGGCCATCACGCCCGACAGGCGTTTGACATGCTGTCGGGCAGGGCTGCAAAGCGGGCGTTTGAGATGACGGAAGAGTCACCAGCGATGCGGGATCGCTATGGGCGGAATCGATTTGGCCAGTCTGTACTGCTCGCACGACGACTTGTGGAAGCCGGTGTCTCGCTGGTGCAGGTGAACTGGACAAAGGTTGAAGAGGTGAAGAACAACGGTTCCTGGGACACGCACAACAACCACTTCCAGGACCTGAAGCACCTCATGCCACGGATGGATCAGGCATATTCGGCGCTCCTTGAAGACCTGCAGGAGCGAGGGCTGCTGGATGAGACGCTGGTGGTCTGGATTGGGGAGTTTGGTCACACGCCGAAGATTAACGGCAATGCCGGTCGGGATCACTGGGGCAACTGTTTTTCAATTGCCCTTGGAGGAGCGGGTGTGCGGCAGGGCTGTGTGCACGGTGAATCGGACGGTCATGCGGCGTTTCCGCTGTCCGGTGGCGTCTCTGCGGCGGATGTGACAGCCACGATTTTCCACTGCCTGGGCTACTCCCCCGAAACGCTCCTGCAGGACCAGACTGGTCGCCCATTCCCCCTGGTGCGGGGCAATGTGATTTCCGAGATTCTTGGGTAATGCCGCTTATTCCAGTCGCTCGGCCGGTAGCGGTCGTGCCGATCTGCTGAATTGATTACCCCACCATTTCTCATCCGTTGTTCACCGGATTCCGCCTGATTGGCTATAATCCACTGCAGAACACCGAAATGCGATCTGGATTTGGGGGAGGCACGATGAAGATTCGGAAGGCCGTGATCACAGCAGCGGGGGCTCAGCATGCGTCTTTGCCGCTGCAGACGCTTGTGGACCGGGTGGGTGAAGTTCGCACGGCATTGCGTTTGACGCTGGACGAGGTGGTGGCGGCGGGAGTGGAAGAGATTGCCCTGGTGATCCGGCCTGGCCAGCGCGAATCCTACGCCACAGCGGCTGGCAGCCACGCCGCGCGATTGGTGTTTTTTGAGCAGACTCAACCGCGTGGTTACGGGGATGCGATTCTGCGGGCGGCCGATTTTCTGGGCAGTGAGAGTTTTCTGCACCTGGTATCTGATCACCTGTATCTCAGCCGCAGTGATCGGCTGTGTGCCGAGCAGCTGGTGGATGCGGCGGTCCGGCATGGCTGCAGTGTGTCGGCGATTCAGGCCACGCGTGAGAACGAAATTGTGCACTTCGGCACCGTCGGTGGCACTCCGGTCCCCAGTGAAGCCCGGCTTTACGAAGTGAGCACCGTTGTTGAAAAACCCACTCCCACGGTTGCCGAACAGAAGCTGATTGTGGCTGGCCAGCGAGCGGGGCATTATCTGTGTCTGTTTGGCATGCACGTGCTCACACCCACAGTGATCACCATTCTTCGCGAAGCGCTGGCGGCGGCACCGGCCGGCACGGGCATTGATCTCAGCAGTTCACTCAATCGACTGGCATCCACCGAACGATATCTGGCCCTGGCCGTGCAGGGCTCACGTTACAACATCAGTGAAAAGTACGGACTGCTCATTGCCCAGCTGGCGTTTGGTCTGAGCGGTGTGGATCGGGAACGCATTCTGGCCGAACTGGTGCAGCTGCTCGCGTCCGCACAAACGCCGTCAGCAGGGGGCGGTCGACAGCCATGAGTCAGCTTCTGCAGGTACTGACATCTGAAGACCCGACAGAGCGGGACCGCAGCCTCGAATCGGTCTGTCGAGAGCTGGACATTCCGGCACTGTTGCAGGAATGTCGCCAGCTGGATGCGTTCCGCCGTCGGTGTGAAAATCTCTATCAGCGTGTCCGGGCGCTCTTTTTCCTCTATTCGCTGCACCGCTTTCAGCTCCCACGACTGCTCACCGACGCCGGTCAGGAAGCAGGCCACATCCCCTGCGCCGGCTACGAGCACATGCTTAATCGGCGTTATCCGGAAGCGATTGACGTCTTTCTGAATCGCCTCACCGCAGTCGGTGCCTCCACCGCGCTCAGCAGTGCGCTCGCCGAAGCCTACCATCGGCTGGCCTTTCAGACGCTGGCGGATCAGGTGCGGCGAAGCGTGCGAACCGTGCGGGGCAACCAATGGATGTTTCGCACGGGTCATCCTGCGGACATGCCGCTGCGTATCCGCAGTGAACTGCTGAAAGTGCTGCCGACGACCGGTCAGTATCCTGTGCTGCGGGAGCGGACCGCAGTGCGCATGGATTTCTCACACAGCGGCTGGAGCGACATTTTCTTTCTGGGGATGGACTACCCGGAAGGCGCAAAGGTGATCAATGCGTCGATTGATCTGGCAGTGCGCGGTCGTCATGGGCGGCCGGAGCCGCCGATCGAGTGCAGTTTGCGAGTGATCGACGACCCGGTGCTCAGACTGGTGAGCATCGATCTGGACGCGCGGGCCGAGATTCAGGAGATCAGCGAGGTCTTTGACTTTGCAAAGGACTACCTCGGACTGCTCAAAGCCGCCGTGATTGCTGCGGGCCTGATTCCGCCGGGGATGGAAGGCTGTGGCGGACACATCGCCGAGGTCTTCTCAGGTATGCTGGGGCCCGGATTGGGTCTGGAGATCTGCAGCCGGGTGAACGAGATTCCCAAGGGGTCGCGTCTGGCGGTGTCCACAAACCTGCTGGGATCACTCATCGCGTTATGCATGCGGGCGACCGCGCAGGTTTCGGCATTCACCGGGGGTCTGGAAGAACTGGACCGCCGCATAGTGGCGGCACGCGCAATTCTCGGAGAATGGCTTGGAGGTTCCGGTGGTGGCTGGCAGGATTCCGGCGGGTTATGGCCAGGAATTAAGCTGATCGAAGGCTGTGCAGCGGGGGCGGAGGACCCGGAATATGGTATCAGCCGAGGTCGCCTGATGCCGCAGCACCACGTGTTTTCAAGGTCTGAAGTCAGTGATGCGGCAAGACAGCGGCTGCAGGACAGTCTGGTGCTGGTACACGGCGGAATGGCTCAGAATGTCGGCCCGATTCTGGAGATGGTCACCGAGAAGTATCTGCTTCGCAGTGAACGGGAATGGCGGGCCCGGCAGGATGCCATCGGGCTGCTGAAGAACATTACCGCGGCACTGCAGTCCGGCGACATTGCGGCCGTGGGTCAGGCGACCGACCGGAACTTTCGTGAGCCGCTGCAGACGATTATTCCCTGGTGCAGCAACGCATGGACGGAGCGACTGATTGAAGCCTGCCGTTCGCGGTACGGCAGCCAGTTCCAGGGCTTCTGGATGCTTGGTGGCATGGCCGGTGGCGGTATGGGTTTCATCTTTGACCCGGCCGTTCGCGACGCGGCTCGCGACTGGCTGCAGACCGAAATGGTTGTGATCAAGCAGTCGCTGGAAGATGCCGTGCCCTTTGCGATGGATCCGGTGGTCTATGACTTCTGCATCAATGATGCGGGGACCACCGCAGAGCTGTGTGAGGCGGACGGGATGCCTCGAGGCTACCACGCACTGCTTGTCCCGGACTGGCTGCGTCGCGGAGTGGCTCAGCTGAGCCCGATGACGCGGGCAGAGCTGCAGCGGGTGGGAACAGCAGCCCGGACACCGGGCGGCGAACAGCTGGCAACCAGCCTGCTCCAGCGAATCCTCCCGTCACAGGCACGAGAGACGCGTGCAGCGGGAAGTCTGGATGATCTGCTTCGGGAGAACGGGTTCGACGCAGCGGCTCATGAACAGCTTCGTGAGGACCTGCGATCCGGTCGCCTCAGTATGGCTCAGAACCGCCTGCATGCTTCCACACGCATTGAAGATGTGCAGCCGGGTGATGTGCTGGAAGGTCGCCGCGACATCTCATCGCTCGCCCGGGAACGCGGCCGCGAGGCGCTCGCGCGGGGTGAGGTGGCCGTGGTGACGCTCGCAGCCGGTGCCGGCAGTCGCTGGACGCAGGGTGCCGGCGTGGTCAAGGGGCTGAACCCCTTCTGTCGCATGGGCGGTCGCTGGCGTTCGTTCCTTGAGATCCATCTGGCAAAGACGCGCGCAGCCGGACAGCGCTACGGGCTGGCACCGCTGCATGTGGTCACGTCGGGATACCTCACAGACGCACCGCTGCGGCGTGCTGCGGCGGCCGGTGATTACGCCGGGCAGCTGCGAGTGTCGAAGGGGGCCGCGGTGGGCCTGCGCATGGTGCCGACTCTCCGCGACCTGCAGTTTCTCTGGGAAGAAGTGGCCCAGCAGGTGCTGGATCCACAGAAGGAGAAAATGCGTCACAGCCTCCGCGCGGCGCTCATGAAATGGGCACAGACGGCAGGAGAAGCGGCGGACTACACCGATAATCTGCCGCTCCAGTGCCTGCATCCCGTCGGACACTGGTACGAAATCCCAAACCTGCTCCGCAACGGCACACTCCTGTCCATGCTGGAAGAACGCCCACAGCTCCGATATCTGCTCCTGCACAACATCGATACCCTCGGAGCGGCCGTGGATGAAGGCTGTCTGGGACTGCACATGGAATCGGGTGCGGATCTGACGTTTGAAGTGATCTGTCGGCGACTTGAAGATCGCGGCGGCGGACTGGCACGCGTCGATGGACGGCTGCGGCTCGTTGAAGGACTTGCCATGCCCCGCGAAGAAGACGAATTCGCTCTCACCTGGTATAACACACTCACCACGTGGATTGACATCGATCGGCTGCTCGGCCTGTTCGGACTCAGCCGCAGCCGACTCCACGATTCCTCCACGGTCGACGAAGCCATTCGCAGCTTCGCCCGACGACTCCCCGCGTATATCACCCTGAAGGACGTCAAGAAACGCTGGGGACACGGTCAGGAAGACGTCTTTCCCGTCTCTCAATACGAAAAGCTCTGGGGCGACATGACGGCTCTCAACGAAGTGAAATCCTCATTCCTCGCGGTCCGCACAGAACGGGGCCGACAGCTCAAGGACCCCGCTCAGCTCGATGGCTGGCTCAGGGACGGGTCAGCAGCATGGGTGGAATCGCAGTGTGCGTGGTGAGGCTGGTGAATCAGGGAGAATCATGATGAGTGCCGAGGAGTTTCATTCGCTGCAGGGTCTGTTTCTGATGTCAGCCGGGCATCTCAGAGATGCCAATTTCTTTCGCACCGTCGTGCTCATGCTGGAGCATACTCCAGAGAGCGCCATGGGGCTCGTGATCAACCGGCCGTCGGCGATGACCATCCGCAAGGCATTGTCCGTTGAAGGCACCGTCAACTCCGGTGATGCTCCCGTCTTCGTCGGCGGACCCGTCGAACCCAACTCGCTCTTTATCCTGCACAACTGCGCCGCACTCGCCCACACCGATCGCGAAATTGCCCCCGGGATCTTTCTTGCCGGCAGCGAGCACTCCTTTGATGCCGTGGTCAACCCCGATGATTCCAAAGAGACGCCCCGCTTCCGACTGCTCCGCGGCTATGCCGGCTGGGACGGCGGACAGCTGGAAGGTGAACTGGCCCGTGGCGACTGGCACATCCTCCCCGCCGACCCCTCACTCGTGCTGGAAGATGACCCCTACGGCGTCTGGGAAGTCTGCCTCCGCCGAATCCAGCGTTTCAATCGGTTTCTCGATGTCGAAGTTCGTAACCCGGAATGGAATTGAAGACGCTCTGCGGACGCTGCCGGCGATTCCGTTCCAGGACCACCCAGTGCTGACATCGGCCGCACGCCTTTGGCCACAGGCGCGAACGCGGCGACCACGCCACGGACGTTGTCACGGGGCTGCGCGTTCGATCCAGGTGGTGACTTCGGAGCGGAGGTCGGGCTGAGGTGCCGGGGGGGTGGAGGTGGCGAAGTACCAGCGTTCGATGCGTTCGATGGATGAGGCCAGGTCGCTGGCGGCTGAACCGGGCAGGCTGCTTTTCTGTTGAATGTCGCGGAGCAGTGTGAGTGCTGAGAAGGGTGTGATGTCTGAGGGGACCTGCCAGCGGGGGCCGGCAGTCGGGGCGGTTTCGGGCTGACGTCGGCGGAGGTACCAGAGGGCGCCGGCGGCGGTGGTGGCAAGGAGGAATCCGAGGATCCAGGCGGCGAGGTGACTGGTGGGCTGATCGTAGGATTGCCGGAGGGTCAGCGTTTGTTCGACCGACTCCAGATCGGCGTCGTTGAAACGCTGGAAGAGTAGTTCTTTGGGTTCGATTCTGGCGGTGGCGAAATGAAAGGTTCGGGCGTCATCTGCGGTGCGTTCGCGACGGTCTTTGAGAGAGACGGTCCAGAGTCGTTCGGAGAGGACGGCGGGTTCGCGAGCGGCGTCGTCGAATTTGGAGACGGAGAGTTTGTTGTCTTCGATCCCGGCCACCTCGAAATCGGCGAATTGGAGTTCCACGAGTTGTTCGAGTTCGGGGACCAGTCCGCGTCCGACGGCTTTGATTTCGAGCAGCAGTTTGCCGGAGGCGGCTTCGCGTTCGTCGAGTGTCTGTGTGAGGGTGAGATCTTCGATGGGGCGCGGGTCTCCGGTTGAAGGCGCACAATCGAGAGGAATGGCGGGACTTTCGACGGGGAGTACGACGTAGCCGGTGGTATCGAGAAAGTCAAGATCGATGCGGACGGGGGGAAGTCGGTCGATCTCGGGGCCGCGGGCTTTCAGCAGCAGATAGGCATACGGAGTGACTCGCCAGCCTGCTTCGGGATCCGGCCGGGACTGGATGGATTCGGGTTCGAAGGTGACGGAGAGCACTTCGAAATGTTCATCGAGCGCCGCGCGGGCGGCTTTTTCGAACTTGTCACGGTAGTCTTCATTGGGGCGGCCGTTGTTATAGAAGTAGCCCCCGCCGGAGTTCTGGTTTTGAAGATATCGTGAGAATCCGCCGGATTCACGCTCGATGGCGGCGGAATGTCGGAGCGACACCAGCACTCCGAAGGGGCTGGAATGTCCAACGCGAACTGTGCCATCGACAGCGGTTTGCAGCTGGATTTCAGTGACGAGGTCCCTGTAATAGTCGAAGACCTGTCTGGCTTCGCGGGCCTGGGGACGATCACCGGCCAGTTTGAGTCCTTCGCGGACGTAGCGGAACTTGACCGACGGGTTCACGGTGCTCATCCGCGTGAACAGATCGTTCGCGAACATGTCCAGATGCCGTTCGCGGACTTCGCCGGGGAGGTTCTGCAGGGCCTGAGCGATGAGCGGGATCTGTTCGGGGATGGCGACACGTTCTTCGGTGATGCGTTCGAGTGAGGCGTCTCCGAGGGCGGCGTAGAACCATGTGTTGAACGCTGTGACACTGTATTTCTTTTCGTCGAGCTCCTGAACGGTTTCTGAGTAGGCGGTGGCGGCTGCCTGGAGTGCTGTGAGGGCTTCGCGGCGACGTTCGATGAATTCGGGGGATTTGGCCAGATCGTTCTGGTAGTTATTGACGTCGTGCAGGAGGGCACCGCGGACTGAGAGCAGTTGCCAGCTGTGTGGCTGCTGGGCGAGTGCTGTGGCGCACAGTCCGAGTGCGGACTGGTAACCGCGGAGCACTTCGGCTTCGATTTCTGCTTTTTTGCGGTTGGTTCCGGCTGCCTGCTGAACCTGGGGATCGCGCCAGACGGTGCTGAGGGCGGAACGCATGCCGTTGAGGATCAGGGCGAGCGTTTCCGGGCGGACAAGCTGCAGGTCCCCGAAGACGGCTTCGAGATCCTGCTGCTGGTAGACTTCGGCGGCGCTGTGAACTTTGGTAAAGGCAGTGGCCAGCCACTCTTCGTTGACACCGTCGAGTTTCAGGGCGCGAATTCGCCGGACCCATTCGGCCAGTTCCTGGAGATTGCGTTTCTGCTGGCTGCGAGTGAGCGGGATGGCGTTGAGTCGTTCGTTGTAACCGAACGAGAACATATACGGGTTGGTGCGGCGACGCTCGTTGTTGGGGTCGTTGTTTTCGGACCAGGTGGAGAGGAAGGTTTCGACAAGTTCCCGTGCTTCAGCAGGATGAGTTTTCGCAAGCTGTTCGATCCAGGGGAATGCGAGCGTTTCTTCCTTGACTTTGAGATGCAGACGGGCGGAGGCAGCGGCAAAGGTGGGCACGAACCCGGCTTCAAGGAAAGCGAGCCAGCGATCGTTGGGGCGGGCATCGAGCAGTTTTCCGGAGGGAATGGGACGCGGCATGCCAGTCTGCATCTGCATTTGCCGCATCTGTTCAGCCGGATCCTGCTGCCAGAAGAAATTCCCGAACTGGTCTCGCTGCATCCGCGGTCCACGTGAAGTGCTGGCGTCCCATTCGGCGGAGTAGCTGGCTTCGCGGAGCCAGTTGACCAGCAGCAGATGGAGCACGGGGCGCCAGGTTTCGGTGCTGTCTGCGGCCTGCGTGAGCAGCGCTTCCACGGCGGTTTGCTGGAGCAGCAGCGTCTGCAGGCGTTCGTCGGGATCCTGTGCCTGTTCGCCCATGTTTCTGGCGGCGGCTGAACCGATGCCGGTGAGAATTCGGCGACCGCGTTCAGGTTCTCCGGTGAAGCTGTCTGCGAGCCATTTCTGGCCAAGTTCCTTCCGCAGCTGGGGAACGAGGAGCACAGCGCGGCGAAGAGCAGACTGCTGGATCTGGTCCTGTTCGGCGGCGGTGAGCGGTTGCGGTGTTCCGGCAGGGGCGGCATCCGGGGTGGTGGCGGGGGTCGCCGGCGGAGTCTCCGGGGCCGACGGTGCGGTCGGGGCCGGGGGTTGGGGGGGTACTTCGAGAATTGCCTGAACGGCTGCCCAGGCCTGTTCGAGTTTCTGGCGATCGGGCTTTCGCTGGTGGAGGCTGACGAGCACCTGAGACTGCAGGTCCAGGTTTCGCAGATCAGCGGCAGCGATGGATGTGGCGAGTGGCGGGAGGAAAGAGAGGCAGTCTTCGAGTCGTCCGGCGGTGCGGAGGATATTGGCGGCGACTTCGGGGGTGAGTCGGCGGCCGGGGGTGTCGGGCTGCAGCCGAGCGCGGAAGGTTTCGGCGAGTGCTGTGGCGGATTCGCCTTCCTGGGAAGCGTTGGCTGCGAGAGCTCCCAGCTGGCTGCTGCGGGCTTTGGAAAGCGTGGTGGCGGGGCAGAGTTCGGCGATTTCAGCAAGGTCTGCGGCGCGGATCAGGTTTTTTTCGCCGATGACCTGACCCATGCGATTTTTGGGTGCACTGGCAGGACCCTGCTGGAGTGACTGCAGGAGTCGATCGTAGACGCGTTCGCGGTCGGTTTCGGAGAATGTCTGCAGGGTGCTGCGAACGGAGGGCCAGTCGCCCTGGGTGACGCCGCGCTGCAGGGCGGTCAGGGCTGTGCGGAACTGGAGGAAATCGGAACGGGCTTTGGCAGCAGCGGCTGCACGAGCCGCGGCTGCGGGGTCCGGGGTGGCGCTGGGATCCGGGGTGGGTGTCGGGGGTGTTGGCGGGTCGGGATTGGCAGGCGCTGGCTGGGGGGTGGCGGGAGCTGGTGTTTCGGGAGTCTTTGGTGCGGCCCAGAGCCGGAGGATGGTGGAGGGGCGGCGGTCAAATTCCAGTGACTGCAGCAGCTGTTGTTTTTGCTGTTCGAGGGCTTCCGGGGAATCGGGAACGGGGCCATCACTGCCGGGCTGTGACATGCGGGAAGGATCGCTGCCGTCCTGCATCATGATGAGTTCGCTGGGATCGATTCCGGCTTCGATGGCCTGACGAATCTGAGCGGGGCTGATGGTGGTGGCCCGCAGCTGTGCGGCCGCGGGTGCGGAGTTCAGCAGGATGGCCAGCAAGGTGCAGAACGCGAACACGGTCCAGCGACGCATGGAAGTCCCCTGAAGGGTTGAAGAAGTGGGCGTGCGATGTCGCGTTTCGGGCTGCGAAACGGGATGCGGGTGGTTGCCGGTGAGCGTCCGAGTCGCGGAGCGAAACGCGACAATGGCTTATGAGCCTTCGCCGTCGGCAGGTTTACCGGCGGAGGCGCCACGGGCGTCGGATTTCTTCTGTCCCATTTTGGGAGACGGCCGACGAGAGCGGCATTTGCTGCAGCAGTTCTGGCAGGGTTTGGGAATGGGCAGCCCCTGCAGATCGCTGAGAGCCATTTGTTCGAGGCGAATGGCGGCTTCGAGATTTTCCAGCTGGCGAGTCACTTCGGCGGATGTGCCGCCGGCTTCGGCCTGTTCAGCCAGCAGACGGTAGTTCTGTCGGGCGGATTCGATTTCCGGTTTCCAGTCGGTTTCCGGCATGCCTTCCAGACGCATCAGCCAGGTGAGGTAATACTGGGAGGAGGCGAGGGCTTCGCGAACCTGAGCCACAAAGCGGGGGTCGGCCGGTTCGGCATCGGTGGTGGTGAGCTCTGTAAGAAGTTTCTTGAGGTCTTCACCGGCTTCGGGAAGTCCGGCACCGTGGATACGGGCCTGAGCCAGTTCCAGACGCAGAGTGCGACGGAGTTCGTCGGCGTCTTCCGGGAGCAGTTCGAGAGCGTTCTGAAGTTGCTGCGAGGCGCGGGTCCACTGGGCCTGACGGGCCAGATTACGCCCCGACTGCAGATGGGCCCCTACCTGATCCATCCGTCCGTGCGCCTCGCCGGCACTGAGGTGATACAGGAATCCGGCAAGCGGAATGGTTAACCAGACGACCAGCAGAGCCTTACGCATGTTCACAGCCTTTGAAACGGGTGATGGTGACCCACGAATGAACGAAAAGTCGTTGGCAGATTGGAAATTCGAAATGGATTTTTCTTGACAGATGGCAGGGGTGGTTGTCCACGAACAACACCAATTTTCACGAATGCAGGTGCTGGTCAGGGCGACTTGTTTTGCTTGAAAATCATGGGGTCATTCGTGTCAGTCGTGTGATTCGTGGTTCTGAATCCCTGTCTGAGAGTCCTGGTGGACGTTTACGAGGCAATCGCCTGATTATTTTGCATCGAACTGGTGGCTTTGTCCATACCCTGACGGGCGTGAGCGGG
>JBJTOM010000389.1:0-7193 GCA_046074585.1 Planctomycetota bacterium
GCTTCGCGGGCCTGCTGGACGGCCGGAAGCAGGAGGGCCACAAGGATGGCGATGATTGCGATCACCACCAGCAATTCAATGAGAGTAAAACCGCGTTTACGCCAGGGTCTGGACATGGAGGCTCCGTGTGGGAAAATGATGGGACAACGAGACAAATTCAGGACGGGATGCAGGCTGCAACCTGTCTAACACAAGCGGGGCTTGCGCGAGCCTCTGCAATTTCAGGAAATGTGAAAATCCTGAAAAGAAAAACCGGTTTCCCAGTCATGGGACTGTTGTTGAGCTCAATTGTTGCGTTTCAAGTTTGTGTTTTTCGCTGGTTTTCATAGAAATTCAGAAATGCCCGACGTTCTCTCTGAGCAGGTTCACCCGTCTACCGCTTCAGCACACCACGACAGACTACGTAAGATCATGCGTATATTCAGTTTACGTCGGTTCTTTTTGCTTTTGACAGTGATCTTCGTGGTTGTGGCAGGGCTCTGGATGTCCGGCACAGCCACTGCACTGCTCAACGACGCGGCCGCGACTGCGATCTCACGGCGCGATTACGAATCTGCTGAATTCTGGCTCGACAGCCTGATGAAATTCCGCATGGGCAACGCAGAGACTGTATTTCTGAACGCCCGATTGGCCCGGAAAGAGCTGCGGCTGGCCGAAGTTCCCGAACTGCTCAGGCAATCCATGCAGCTGGGGGGCTCACCCGAACAGGCCCGCCGCGAATACCTGCTCCTTGAAGCCCAGTCCGGGCGGCTTGCGGCTGTGCAACAGGAGCTGAATCAGCTGCTGATGCAGGATTCTCCGGACGGTGCCGAGATCTGCGAAGCGTATGTGAATGGGGCGGTGATGACCGGGGCCATCGAGCTTGCTCTGACCATTCTGCCGGTCTGGAAGCAATCCTGGCCTACAGACCCGCAGCCCTGTTACGCGCTCGCCCGAATTCTCGAATACCAGCAAAACACAGAGGGTTCGCTGGCGGAACTCAACGCTGCGATCGCGATTCATCCCCGGCACTGGCCGTCACTTTACGCCCGCAGCCGTCTTCTGGCGGGGCTGGGCCGTCAGGAGGAGGCATTTCAGGATGCTGTGGCAGCAGTGGGGATGCGTGCCAACGCGGCCGCGTTGCTCCAGCAGGCCCGGTGCCTGCTGAATCTTGGGCGTCCTGGTGAAGCCCGCCCGCTGCTGCTCAAAATCCTCGCCCAGCCGCCGGAGGCCATCCGGCACAGCTTCAACCTGGTCTGCGAACCTGAACGCGGTTTGCCAGTGCAGGCCGAACTGGGGCTGACAGAAGCGGCCCTGGGCAATGCGGCGGCGGCTGTTGACTGGTTCGATCAGGTGCTCAGCCACGATCCCAACCAGCTCAACATCCGTTATCAGCGGGCCCTGGCACTGCGGGAGCTGGGACGTGACACAGAAGCTTCTGCGGAGCTGGACCAGGTGCGGCAGATCCGCGAGAAGCTGCGGGAAATTGACGGCCTTGCAGACATCCTTCGCGATCATCCGGACGAACCTCGCGTGGCCGAGCGGTGCCGCATTGGTGAACTGTTTCTGCTCTACGATGACGCCCGTCGCGGGGAATTCTGGCTGCGGGATACGCTGAATCACCAGCCCGACTACGCGCCCGCTCATCAGCTGCTGGCCGACTATTACCAGCGGTTGTCCGTGCAGCAGCCGGAATATCAACAGCTGGCCGATCGGCACAGGCAGGCGATTACGGAGCAGAAGTAAGGTGGCCGTGGCGTCACAGGCCTTCAGAAACGATCGATCACAACAGCCCCGGGGCTGGGAAACTGGTTCATTTGCGGAAGCAGTTCGGCGGCTTCGGCGAGGGTGACCGTGTGGCTGATAAGCAATTCCGGGTGGAGCTGTCCAGTGGAAATCATTTGCAGCATCCTGGAATACTCGAACGCCTGCATGCCATGACTTCCAAGGATTTCCAGTTCGCGACCGATGACAAGGCCCATGGGAATTCTGGGGTTGGCATCTGTGCCGGCCATCAGTCCTACCTGGACATGTCGTCCACGTTTTCGCAGACAGCCAATGGAATTCCAGCAGGTGCGACGGCTGCCGAGGGCATCGATGGAGACATGGGCACCGCCGCCGGTGAGTTGCTGCACCGCCTCGACGGGATCTGTCGTTTCACCGTTGATCACGTGAAGTGCGCCGCAGCGCCGAGCGGTTTCGAGGCGATCGCTGCGAATGTCTACTGCGATCACCTGGGCACCCAGTGCCTGTCCGATCATGACGGCTGATAATCCCACACCACCACAGCCATGAACAGCCAGCCATTCTCCCGGGCGCAGCCGGCCCTGATCAACGACGGCTCGGAAGGAGGTCGCGAAGCGGCAGCCAAGGCTGGCAGCGGTGACATCGCTGAGCGAATCCGGGAGGGCCACGAGATTCACATCTGCGTGGCGGATTTCGACGTATTCTGCAAAGGCGCCCCATTGGGTAAAGCCCGGCTGTGTGTACTGATCGCAGATCTGGGGATGCCCGCTGCGGCACTGAGAACAGGTGCCGCAGCCGCAGCAGAAGGGGACCGTTACGCGTTGCCCTGGCTGCCACAGTCTGACGTCCCGGCCCACTTCGCTGATCACTCCTGCCAGCTCGTGGCCCGGCACATGGGGCAGATGCACGTCGCTGTCGTGGCCCATCCAGCCGTGCCAGTCACTGCGGCACAGGCCGCAGCTTTTGACCTGCAGGACTGCGGAATCTGCCTGCGATGTCGGATCTGCCACGGTCTGCACGACGAGCGGCCCATGGAAGGATTCGAACACGGCCGCCTTCATTGTTTGCACCTGCTTTTGTCGCCGGACAACCTGAAATCCACCTGGAATTTTTCGCGGAAAACCGCTGACAACGGTGGCAGTCGGCGGTCGCATTCAACGTTGGTGGAGTCTATCCGGCAAGCCGTTCCGCTCAATGCTCAGGCGTCACAAACTGGTGTCCTTCCGGTTTGACGGTGAGCACGGGGCAGGGTGACTTGCGCACGACTTTTTCGGCCACGCTGCCCATCAGCACATGCATCAGGCCGGATCGTCCGTGAGTCCCGATCACAATCAGGTCGATGTTTTGTGTTTTCGCGTAGTCAAGAATTTCGAGGAATGCAGCACCCGTGCGGACGTCGCGAATGATCGGCTGGCCGTTATCCCATCCATCCCCCGGAAGTTCGGCCAGCTGTTTCTGCGCTTCCTTTGCCTGTGCTTCTGCCTGGGCCTGCATGGATTCCACAGAAAACGCGGCCGCCTCGGGAACGATCATCGCCGGATCCGCCGTGACATGCAGCAGATGCAGCGTGGAACCAAACCGCGCAGCGATCGCACAGGCATAATCCAGCGCCGGACGGCTGAAGGCACTGAAGTCGGTCGGTACCAGAATGTGGTTGAGCTGGATCATGTTTGAGTTTCCCTGAAAAGTTCCTGAAAGACTTCGGAAGTGACAGAACCATCGGCCCTGGATGGAATCCGGCAGGAGCCTGTCAGCCGGCTGGGATTCACGGCAGTGGCGGCTTCTGAATGGTCATCATCGCCAGCCCCGTCACCACGGCCGCCGTCAGCAGCACGACAATCAGCAGGCCAACGCCGTAAATTGTCTGCAAACCCGTATCCGGAACCTGCGATCGGCGGAACATCCGTCTGGCAACGACGGTACAGACCCACGACCAGTGCAGCATCAGATGGACGACGAGGCCCAGCCCCAGCGTCGCTGTCAAAGCAGACTGCAGCGAACAGAATTCACCGAACGACAGCCCCCAGAGCGTCCAGCCCGCAGCGGCCGCGGCGGGAGGAAAAACGAACTGCACGATCACTGCCGTGAGCGACTGCAGGATGAAAAGCAGGAGCAGCACGGTATCCAGCCAGAAATTCACTACAGGCCGCGAAAGTCCGGTAAATCCGCGCGCCACTTCACCGTCCCCGGCAGCTTGCGGTGCCGGGAACACGTGGAGCGGACGTGGCAGAACAGGTTGTGTAATCCGGGGTGTGGCGGGCATTGGTCGGGCGATTGCGGGATGTGGTGAAACCCTGAACCGGGCAGCAAAACAAGACAGATGCGCAAAAGGGGAGCAAATGGAATGCCGAGTGCCTGTGATGGCTGATTTCATCGCACGCTGCTGAGCTCACGCTTCACAATTGCACTCCAGCGGACGCATCTGCACACTTGCGGGCAGATCCGCACACTGAGAGACTACAGGGCGAGAGGGAGGAGATTCGTATGCAGGGAGTTCTTGGAGTTATTCTGGCCGGTGGGCGCGGTTCGCGCCTTGAACCGCTCACACGCGACCGCAGTAAGCCGGCCGTGCCCTATGGTGGCTGCTTTCGGATCATCGATTTTTCACTGTCCAACTGTGTCAACAGCGGCATCCGGAAAATTCTGGTCGTGACCCAGTACAAGTCGGCCAGTCTTGAACGGCACATCGAACTGGGCTGGCACTTTCTTCCGGCCCAGCTGGGTGAATTCGTCAGCGTGCGTCCCCCTGAACAGCGACTTGACGAGAACTGGTATCAGGGCACCGCCGACGCGATCTACCAGAACATCTACACCATTGAAAAAGTCCGTCCCAGCCAACTCCTGATTCTCAGCGGTGACCATATTTATCGCATGGACTATTCCCGGTTCATCTCCGCCCACCGGGAATCCGGAGCCGATGCCACCATTGCCTGTCTGCCGGTACCCATCCACGAAGGTCGGCGGTTCGGAGTGATCAGTGCGGATGCTGACGGACGGATTCACCGATTTGACGAGAAGCCCGATTCCCCGACTCCGCTCCCTGGAGCCCCTGATCACTGTCTGGCCTCGATGGGCATTTACGTGTTCAACACGGGATTTCTCTTCGACCAGCTTTGCGAAGACGCGAATCATCCCGGCAGTCAGCGGGACTTTGGACGCGATGTGATTCCTTCGATTGTCGGATCTGCGAAGGTGATGGCGTGGCCGTTCACGGCCGCCGACGGAGCTGCAGGCTACTGGCGCGATGTCGGTACGCTGGACTCATACTATGAAACCAGCATGGACCTCACCAGCGTCACTCCGGAACTCAACCTCTACGATTCCGCGTGGCCGTTTCGCACGTGCCAGCCACCACTTGCACCGCCGAAGTTTGTCTTCAGCGATCATCAGAAATCTCCGCCGCGCGTGGGCACGGCGCTTGACAGCCTGGTTTGCCAGGGCTGTATTGTTTCCGGTGGGCGAGTGGAGCGGTCGATTCTGTCACCGCGTGTGCGAGTCAACAGCTATGCCTCCGTCACCGGCTCAATTCTTTTCGACGGTGTCACTGTGGGACGCCACGCAGTGCTTAATCGCACCATTGTCGACAAGGACGTGGTGATTCCTGAGGGCCAGCAGCTTGGGGTGGACCTGTCTGCCGATGCTGCGCGCGGTCTTACAGTAACCGAAGGCGGAGTGGTTGTGGTGCCGCGGGGTTACCAGTTCCGTTCGAAAGCAGCAACGGACTGGCGGGGCTGAGTTTCCGGAGTGCAGAGAACCTGTTAGCATCCATTTGGCGCAGGTCGCGCCGTCTCCCATCGTCGCGATCTGCCGGCTGCGGCACAGTCATTCACACCGGAACACTCATCCATCGGCACAGTCCGTTCAGACAGGAAGTGCGATCCATGGCCCAGGCAATCGTCGATCCGGGAGAATTGCGTCGGTTCGCGCAACTGTTGCGGCGGTTCAACGAAGAGTTGTCCGAGAAGTCCGGCGTGGTGGCTGCGCAGCTGAGTCATCTGGGGCAAACGTGGCGGGATCAGGAGAATCTGCGGTTTACAGAGGAGTTTTCCGCCAACATGAAGGCACTCGGGCGGTTTGTGGAATCGAATGAACAGTTCATTCCATATCTGCTCAGAAAAGCCCAGCTTGTCGAAGAATACCTGCAGCAGCACTAAGTACTGTCGAAAGAGTGACCGTGCCTGGTTCAGCGAATGTCAATTCCACAGATGCATTGAGGCGATTCGCTGCAGCGGTCGCCGTGTTTCAGCAGGAAGCACGAGCCTGCCTGCAGGTGCTTGACGGCCAGCTCCGCCAGATCACACTCTGGCTGGAACAGGACCGTCCCCTGTTCTGGAAGCGTGAAATTGAGCACTGCATGCGGGAGATGAACGAAGCGCGGGTGCGGCTGCATCAGTGTCGCATGCGTCGCACGGGCGATTTTCGTCCCAGCTGCATCGAAGAGGTCAAGGCGCTCGAAGCCGCAAAACGCGCGATGGAATTCGCGCAGCAGCAGATCCCCAATATCAAGCGGTGGCACATCGAGGTGTCGCACGAAGGCAATGAGTTTCGGGGGCGCGCTTCACAGCTTGCACAAACAGTCGAACGCGACATCCCGCACCTGCTCGCTCTGCTCGCTGCCGCCACTGAACGACTCGAATCCTACGCGGCCATCCCCGCTCCGCCGCCGCTCGAAGTGCGGGCAACTGATCCTCAAACCCCACCCTGAATATCAGACGAGGTCCCGCATGTCTTTTCATGGATTGCAGCACGCCTGCTGTCTGGCTGCTGCCCTGCTCTTCCCGCTCTTCACCCCCTTCGCCGGCGCCCAGGAAGAATCCTGGCCGGTTCCCCCGGAAGCTGTTGAACAGCCAGGCGTCCCAAAGGGCCGGGTGGAAGGGCCATTTGAGCTCAAAAGCAGTCTGTATCCGGGAACCGTCCGGCAGTACTGGGTTTACGTCCCGGCTGCCTATGCCCCGGCCAAACCCCCGTGCCTGATGATCGTTCAGGATGGACTGGGGATGGCCAACGGGTGGAAGCTGCCGACCGTGCTTGACAATCTGATTCATGCCGGTCGCATCCCTGTGCAGCTGGGGGTGTTCGTCAACCACGGGCAGGTGCCGGCTCCTTCCGATCAGGCTCAGCCGCGGTTTAATCGCAGCTTCGAGTACGACGGTCTGGGGGATCGTTATGCGCGTTTTCTGATTGAAGAACTGCTCCCGGAAGTGCGGAAGACGTGGGTCTTCAGCGATAACCCCGATGATCGCTGCATCGCGGGGGCCAGCTCCGGTGCGATCTGTGCCTTCAACGCTGCGTGGGAACGGCCGGACGCGTTTCGTCGGGTGTTCAGCACCATCGGCACCTACGTGGCGCTGCGAGGCGGCGATCAGTTTCCTGGGCTGGTTCGCAAAGTCGAAAACAAGCCACTGCGAATTTTTCTGCAGGGCCGAGCATCGGCGTGTCCACCGCGTCGAGCGCGCCGTGGCCCATCG
>JBJTOM010000390.1:0-17779 GCA_046074585.1 Planctomycetota bacterium
GAACAATGTTCGCTGCGGCTACCGGGTTTGCGCTGGCTTCATTGACCCGGCAGACGGCCGTCAATGGATCTGGAGTCCCGGTCAGACATGCGAAGCGACGCCCCATCCGGAGGCCCGACCTGTCCTGGATCTGCAGCTGAAGCGGTCCGGCACGACAGGCGTCGTGGCAGCATGGACTCCTCCGCAGTACGGTGATGTGGAGATTCGATATGTGTGTGATGCCTTGCCCAAAGGCTGCACTCCGGGCGCTGTGCTGCCACTGACCACCATTCGAGCGTGGGGGGAGGGAGCCGAGCGCAAAGGGCCGGGGCGTGCCTTGCTGACATTTCCGCACCAGGGGCGCTGGTTCTGCATTCCGCTCACAATCGCCGATTCCTCAGCGCTGGTCGGAAAGATTCGATCTGTGGTGCGAATTGATCCGGTGAGCAATCCGACTGCTGAGGTGTTGACGATTGAGGGACGACCACGAATTCGCCTGCGATGGTCATGGCAGGCGGGCGCACATCGGGCCTGCGTTGTTTCTCACAGAGACCACTGTCCTGCCGCGCCGGATGAATCGAATACGGAGCGGGTGGAGATCACAGCAGCGGAATACGACCGGATCGGCTATCTGGAAATTGAGCCAAAGTCAGCGGGGCTCTTCTATGTGACGGTGTTCGCGCTGACTGCTCAGGGCGACGCATCAGCCGGTGTACCACTGCCACAGCCAGTAGAGGTGCGAGCCCCGGTGACAGTGAAGTATGAAATCATGGTCTATCGCAGCGTCCTTCCCAGAAGGATCAGGGCAGTCACGCTGCAGCTGGACCTCAGTGCCGGCCCCGTAAGGCTGCCGGATCTCATCCTCGTCGGCAGAGCTGACCACATGCCCACGCAGGCGGAGGACGGAACACGGATTCTGACGGTGCATTTCGACAAGCCACTGGCTGCCGGTCTGTCGGAAGTTGAGGTGCCGCAGGAGTGGTGGGGGAAGAAACTGTACTGCAGATTGTTCGTCGGGGATTCGGCTGCTGCAGGACGCGTACGCCTGATACCGGCTGAAAAAAGCAAAGTCTCACTCCACCAGTAACCGGTTTATCCGCTGGTGGAGTCTCTGGAATGAAATCTATGCTGACAGGAATCAGGCGTTTCTGGAACATTGCAGCCAGGAGGCATCTGTGCCCCTGGTGTTTTGAATGGATCAGTCTGCGGCATCCCTTGTTTCGCTGCGGTAATCCCCAGTGCACGAATCGCGCCCCGGATCCGGTGCTTGAGCGGGAGTGGAAAGACTCGCGTCCCGTCACAGTCCCGTTTTACGGTCGCCCATTCTCCAGCCGCACTCGATGTCGCCAGCCGAACTGTCGCCGACTTACGACCCATCGCATCTGTCCCAACTGTCATCAGAATCTGCCGCAGACGCTGGGAGACTGTCGGGGGATGATCTTTGCGGTCATCGGTGCGAAGGGTGCCGGCAAGAGCCACTATATTGGTGTCCTGCTGCATCAGCTGCTTGGGCGAGTCGGACTGCAGCAGAAGCTGATCGTGACCGCAGCGGACGATGGGGTGACAAAACGATTTCAGACCGATTACGAGCGTCCCTTGTATCAGCAGCGGGTGTCGCTGCCTGAAACACAGGCGCGAAAGACGCAACCGCTGGTGTATGTGATTCGCGAGCGGCCTGAGGGCCATCAAAGGTTTAACTGGGCGCTCAATGCGGTCTTCTTTGACACCGCCGGCGAAAACCTCGGCAGCAGGGATGCGATGGAGGAGAAGACGCGTTACATCGGTTTTTCCGAGGGTGTTATTCTGCTGCTGGATCCGCTGCAGATTCCCGCCGTCCGCGATGCGATCAGCAGGCGCCGTCCCGGGCTGAAGCTGCCCGACCGATCGGCAGACGCCGATGAGATACTCACCCGCACAGCTACGCTGATTCGTGAGCAGCACGGGCAGTCGAGCGAGTCGACCGAGCTGATCAATACACCGCTGGCAGTGGCCTTTACAAAATGGGATCCGGATGGTGTGCAGCCGCTGCTGCACCCGGATTCTCTTTCGCTGCAGCCGGCAGGGACATGCAGAGGTTATGATCAAGCGGACGGCAGCGCGATCCATGATGAAATTGAATCGCTGCTGAAAAGCTGGGGGTGTGACAGGCTGCTGCAACAGACGCAACAGTTTCGCACGTACAGATTTTTCGGCCTGTCAGCCCTGGGTGAAGCCCCTGTCAATGGCCGCATTCATCAGCCAAATCCGCTCCGGGAATCGGATCCCTTTCTTTGGCTGCTGTTTCAGCATCGCTATCTGAAGCCCGTACAGACCTCGTGAACACCAAAACTGCACACTCAACGACAGGAACCGACACAGACCCCATGCCTGACAGGAGCTTCGCCGGATGCCGATTCTTCAGCTGCACTACACGTCCTGCCGGTCCGGGCTTTCGGGACATTCCGGTTTTCAGACACGCTCCATCAGTCCCGGCCTGAATCCGGAGGCCGTGCAGCAGATTGAACCGCTCTGCCAGTACGTACCGCCCCGGGGTGCGGCAGCCAATCCCACAGCAGAAGAAATCGACAGAAGTTTTCCGGTTTCCTTTCGTCGTGCAACGCTCCGCGACGGTCGCTGGCTGCTGCTCCGCACTCAGCTGGCAGGCACCAACTATGACGGACGCCCGGGCAATCTGTTTTCACACGCTCTGATTGGCAGTGCAGCCCCCGCTCCTGACTTCGACCCGCTGCGAATCTGCTTCTGGCCCCACTGGAAAAAACGTCTGTCACCTGAAGAGGATCTGCCGACAGCGCCTCCTCCGCTGCCCGTCATCCCGGAGACCGAAGTGTCTGCCCAGCCGGGCCTGCCCATCAGTCGGCTGCGGGAATTCCTGAACTCCGCGCCGGAACGCATCCCACTCGCCTCGCAGATGCTCCGTTCAATCCTGCTTATCCACTCCGAACGCCGCAGTCTGCTGATTGTGGATCAACCGGATCGGGCACTGTTCTGGCTGTCCGTGCTGCTCACCGCACTTCCACTTCCACTGGCTCAGACGCTGTCCTTCAACACGTGGCAGACGGGCTTCGAAGCACTGGCGGATCTGAACATGACGGGGCCCGGCAGCGAGATTGCCGAGGATTTGTGTGCGGGTGCCACTGACCCGCGGTATCAACTCTTCGATTTCCCCAACAGACGTTTCTGCAATCCAGCCGGAGCGTCGGGTGACTTTGCCGAGACAGCCATTTCACTGATCGCCACCGGTCAGGATCAGGAGTTGCGGGAGCTGCACGCGCTGATGGCCTGTTTTGGAGAAACGGGTTTCAGCGATGCATTGAATCAGCTGGCGGGTCTGTTCGCGTTGCGGAATGCTCAGCGACCACTGCCGATCGGCTGGGCACTGCCGGAATTTCTGATCCAGCGACTTGAGCCGCGTCATCTGCTCAAGTGCGCCGAAATTCTGAAAACGATGCTGAACAGCCAGGACTGGTCGCAGCGCCCGGAGCTGCTGGATGCACTGGTACGCCTGGTTCAGGTGGCCCACGCTGAAAACCAGCACGAGGACTTTTCGCAAACGGTGTTTGAAGTCACCGGAATTCTGTGGCGACGGCAGTTTCTGACCTCGCCCGACGCGCGCGAACCGATTGCTCGCTGTGTCACACAGCTGCAGAGGCTGATCCCTGCAAAGCTGCACCAGCATCCCGAGGGGCTGCTGTCTGAGCAGGAGCTGGCAGCGTTTCTGGAACAGCTGTTTCAGAAAGCTCCGCAGCATCTGAATGCAGCGTTGGCGGACCTGTCCCACAGAACGCTCGTGGCAGCTCCGGCGGATTTCACGATCGCTCCGTGGCCGACAGTGCGGGAATCGCTCGCGCGGATCCATCGAAGCCACAGCAGCGGAAGTGCGGTGATTCCGCTGGAGTGGTGCGGTGGCCACTATCCGACACTCGCCGCATGGATTGTTGCGTGGACGGAAAATGATCACCCTGAAGCTGATCAACTGGCTGAGCATCTGGCCACACGCATTCATTCGTCACCGGGAATTCCGGAACCGGCTGTGGTATCCGCCCTGCTCCGCAGGCTTGATGAACTGGCGGCCAGCCGGTTTCTGCAGGCAGCATGGAATTGTCGGGTTGAACATCAGCTTCGCGCCTGGCTGCCCGTCCTGGCGGAATCGATCACGGGATTTGCGCAGGACGTGCCACGATTCTGGGGAGGGCACAGGCGAGAGCTGATGACTGCACTGCTGGCGCGGCTTGATGATGCAGGCCGCGAAAAACTGATGATCGATCTGTTTCGCGCGGGGCTGGAGGACATGCTGCCAGTCAGCGACTCTGCGGAACTCCTGCGCGTGGCCTCGGCAGCAGTCTCGCTGGACCGCCTCGATCAACCCTCAGCCGATATCGTGCAACGGCTGACTCTGCGAGGACTCGCAGTGCAGCACACAGATTCCGCCAGAATGCAGGTGCGACTGCTGATGGAACGCCTTGAACGGACCGATCCAGCCACGTCAGCAGAGTATCAGAAAGTGGCCGATCTGCTCCCGCAGGTCTCAGACGACGATTTTACAGCGGCGACCATGTCGTTGCTGGAACTTTCGTTTCTGGGTTCGCAGTCTGCAGACTCCGGAGCCGCTCTCTATCGTCTGCTGTCGACGTCTCAAAATCGCAGTGCGCTGGTGGAAACGGGCCTGCAGCGACTGTTCGGCGAGGGATCCGCCAGAAACTGGACTGCGGAGTGCTGGGTGAGTGCGGCTGGCCTGCTGCTCCAGCCGGAGCTGCGTGAGCGGTCCGCACTCCGCCGTTCCCTTGTCGAATCGCTGAGGAAGCTTCCACGAGCGTTCTGGCGGCAGTGTCGCAGGCATGCGGAAGTTCGCTGGAGCGGTCCGCAGAACCGGGAGCAGCTTCGGGACTGGCGGAATCTCTTTGCAAAACCCAGTAGCCCATGGTGGCGTCGATGGTGGTGGTGATCTATGGACGAAGAACAACTGAAAGGGTGTCTGGCAATTCCAGTGCTGCTGCTGTTGCTGTGGGCACTGGTGATGTTCGTAGCCTATTTCGTGGTACCGGTTTTGATCACCCTCGCATCGGCTGGTGTCGCCTGGGGAAGTGGTCATGCCGTTCGCAATTACATTCAGGCGTTCAGGAGCAATGTTCGCCTGGATAATTGAAGCTTGCTGCACCATCATGGAGACAACGCATGTCCAGACTGACGTTTACGGTGGAACCGGCATTCCGGGCCTACTGGTTTGATCAGGCTGTACCACAGGTCATCGGCACGTTTCGGAGCAGCTTTCGCTTGAACTTCAAAACGGCTGTTCACTACTGGAAGGCGGACTACCGTGAAACCCTGCAGCAACGTCTGCCGCTTGTCCTGGTAGCGCCAGCGATGGTCGTTGGATTCGTCTTTCGACTCGCAACGTGCCTGTCTGTGATCTGGATCGGGACACTGGTCACGAGTGTTTTGTGCGTGCTGCACGCTCTGGTGGCCGTGACATGCGGCGCAGTGGCGACGCTGATTTTCCTGAGCGTGTGGTCTGCGGAACGCTGCCTGTATACGGTTCGTGGCTGGATCGTGATTTGTCCGGGCTGTGGTCAGCATTATGGCCTGCCGGTTTACCGCTGCAGTCAATGCCACGCGGAACATCGTCGGCTGATTCCGTCACAGTTTGGAATTCTGTACCGCAAATGCCGATGTCGACAGATGCTGCCAAGCAGCGTTTTTACGGGTCGCAATCGACTGCAGTCGTTTTGTCCCGCGTGCAACCTGGCCTTAACGGACACACACCTGAGTGCCACCAAGTCCCTGGTGCTGCTGCTGGGCGCGCCTGATGCCGGGAAATCCACGTTTCTTGTTTCCCTCGTTCACACCCTTGTCGAGACGGAACTGCCTGAGAAGGGCTTAAAGGCTGAGTTCATTCCACCGAAGGCGGGTGAACTGATCAGCCAGCGTGCTGAGGATCTCAAACAGGGAATTCCGCTGCCCAAAACCCGCGATCTGGTGCCAAAGGCAGTCAATCTGCTGATCCCGCAGAAAAATCTGCTGCTGTATCTGTACGATCCCGCCGGGGAAGCCATGTTTTCAGCCGAACAGCTCAAAGCTCATGAATATCTGAATTTCTTCAGTGGAGCCATCCTGCTGGTGGATCCCTTCAAGCTGCCGGCACTCAGTCACCTCCTGCCCCAACAGGACCAGGCAGCAAAATCCATTCAGCCGGTGGAAATCGTCAACCACTTCCTGTCAGCGCTCGAACAGCAGTTCGGCCTGGATCCTGCCACCGGACTGGTTCAGCAACCCCTCGCGGTTGTGATTATCAAGATGGACAAACTGCTGCGGAGTCTGAAGGGAAAGGAAGAGCGGGAAGCCATGCAGGTCAGTTCCGGCCTCAGCAGAGATCTGACTCAGTGGCTGCAGCGCCCAGAGCCCGGGAAAAATGCGGGGACGCATGCAGCGGCTTCGGGAGCATTCCTTCAGGAGTTGCTGCTGAAATGGGAGCAGCACGAGCTGATTCAGCAGCTGAATCGCTTCGCTCATGTTCAGTTTTTTGCCTGCTGGGCTGCATGGCCAAAGCAAAAGGATAAGGATCAGGAAAAGCGAATCGCTCCTCGAGGTGTCACGGCTCCGTTTCGCTGGATCCTGCAGCAGGGGTCTTTGCGGCAGCACCTGTAAGAGCTCCGTTGCTCAACGGCCGTTGATGCACGACACTGTAAAGCAGGATGCCAAGGTAGGTACAGAAAATCAGCAGCAGGGCTTCGAACAGAATCCGCGAGGGTGACACCCAGGCTCGCGGACGTGACAAACGCTGCAGAGTTTTCAGTGCGTCCTGATATTGAGTGGTGCCGGGCGAATGTTTGATGGCCGCCTGCCAGCAGCTTTCCGCATCCAGCGCACGTCCCTGCTGCGCATAGATTCTGGCCAGCAGATCCCACAGCCGGGGCTCAATTCCGGAAGGCTGCCGCAGCTGGGCGCAAATGAGCATTTCGGCGTCGAGAAAGCGGCCGTGACGGGCGAGCTGAGCTGCGTGACGAAACCACGCGAGGGCACTCGATGCGGCCAGTGCAGCAGCAGGTTTGGCAGCTGAATGTGTACGGTCTTCCATCGAAATAATTCCGGTCTGTTTATTTCTGCGTTGAACCACCGAACGCGCCCAGATTTCCTGCGGGAGCCAGCTGCTGCTTCTGTGCATCCGGCAGCAGCATGAACAGCTGTACAACGACTGATCGCAGGGACTGTGTATCTCCGGCACTGACGGCGCGATCACCCTGAGCGATCAGCTGAGTTGCCTGTGCAGAATCGCTCATCAGAGGGTGCAGCTGGCGGAAAATGTTAAATGTATCCACCCAGAAACCCGGCTGCATGGTGAGCGCTCGTCCTCGAAGTGTGCTCAGTTCCGCGTTCAGCTGTCGCAGACCATCCAGATCATGCTTCTGTTTCACCGTCTGCAGCTCAGAATCAATCTCCCGGATTCGTGTGAGCAGTTCCGGATCACGCGACTGCTGAACCAGATCACGAACCTCGGAAAGCAACTTGTCTGTCTCCTTAGTCAGTGTTGGCCAGACCAGTGCGTCTTCAGCCTGATCAAGGGAGATTCTGAGCGAGCGAAGACGCGCGTCGCATTCGGGAATCGCCGCAGCGTCGCTCCCCGCGGCCGCCAGCAGTCGTTCGATCTGTTGAAGAGTCTGTTCCTGAGTGACGCGGCTGAGTGCCTGCCGCGCAGTGCTGTCATTCACCGTGGCTGTCTGCTGCTGCAGTTGACTCAGCCGCTCTTTCTCGCGTCGGAGCGATTCCCGGAGCTCGGCAACAGTGGTCCCGGTCCCGGAAAGATTCAGCTCCACCCGGAAATGCTGATTGAGCAGTGCGATCCAGGCTTCCGTTGTGATCAGACGGGATTCATAGATCTGCAGCGTGATTTCAACTTCGCTGCCCGCGGGCAGGTCCCTGCGAATATCAGTCGGCGGAATCTCAAGCGTCCCGACAAGCCGATTTCGATCCGCTCTTGCAAGGTTCTCTCCTTCCACCACCGGAATGCGAATCAGGGCTTCGCTGCCGTTCTTCCTGAACCCGTAAGCGGTGCGGTGCACCGAGCGACTGCGGAAAGGCAGTCGCGTTCCCTTTTTCACCAGCACGTCCAGCTGATTATTGGCCATCGCGATGCCCAGCGAATTAATCAGCGTGGCGCCGTCGAATTCCTGTTTCCCCATGCGGTACACCAGTTCGCCCGGCTCCGCTGGAATCACCCGGCCCGTGGCGTCCCGAAACTCCAGCTGATATCGGCACTCCCGCCCCGGCTCGGCCAGCAGCACGGCCGAGAACCCGCCATTCTTTGCCACTGGAAGCCGTCCGCTGCGCCACTGGCTGCGGGCTTCCGTGATTTCAAGTGTTAAACCCTGGACCGGCTTCCCGGAGGGATCTTCGATTCGCCCGGCAATCTCCGGGTCCTCATCCAGGCCCACCGGTTCGTATTCGAGGTGCACACGCCAGACTCCCGCTGGCAGTGACAGAGATTTCTGCTCCAAACGCTGCGTGCCGGCAAAAATTGCGGCCCCCTGGGCCACCACAGTCATGGGATCCATGCGAAAATCCAGCTGTGTCCGCAGCTCACTCTGCACCTGTTCCCGCAGCCACGGGATCAGACTGGTACCGCCGACCATGAGGACTTTCGAGAGTGCGCTGCCGGAGAGATTCTTTTCATCGAGCGCCTGGCGACAGAGGTTCAGTGAGCGAGAGACATAGGGGGCAATGATGTTCTGCAGCGTGGAGGGTGTCAGCTCGATGGACAAATCGAAGCTCTGACCCGCATCGTCCTGCCAGACATTCTCGACCCATACGTTCCATGGCGCCCGAGTTCGTGAGACTTCAATCTTGGCCTGCTCCGCTGCAGATTTGAGTTTTGCGAAGGCCGCTGCCCATTTCACATTGCCGCGTTCAAAGTTCGTCAGCCGATGTTCGCGAACAAGCTGAGGCACAAACACGCGTTCCACAATCTCCCAGTCAATCAGCTTGCCTCCAAGGTGATTATCGCCCGCATGATTGACCACCTGAATCACACCTTCTCGAACCTGAATAATGGCCGCGTCGAATGTGCCGCCCCCAAAGTCATACACCAGCCACACCTGCCGTTCACTGTCTTCCTGAAATCCGTAGGCCAGAGCCGCCGCGACCGGTTCTGTAAGCAGTGGACTGGAAGAGAATCCTGCAAGCTGAGCGGCCTTGCGAGTGGCGTCCGTCTGTCGCAGCTCAAAAGCCGCCGGAACCGTGATGACCGCCGCCGTGAGATCCTCGCCCAGTGTCGTCTGCACGTCCGCCCGCAACGACTTCAGCACCTCTGCGGACAGCTCTTCCGGGAGCAGCCTGCGACCGGCTGCTGCAAATGCCTTCGCGCCGGCATCTCCCATCCCCATCCGGGCCTTGAATTCGATATCACAATTCGCCCGATCCTGCTCAAAACGGCTCTTCGCCTCATCGCCCACATGCACCGCCCCCCGCTTGTCAATCCACACGGCTGACGGAGTGACAAACGCGCGCTGTCTGTTTGGAATCATCTTCGGCTCGACGCCCGTCAGCACGGCGATGGCACTGTTGGTGGTTCCGAGGTCAATTCCGAAGTCGATCGTCATTCTGGCCACGGTCGGCCTCCGTTTCTGCTGAAGTTTTCTCAGTCTGCTCATCTGCCACCGGCAACTCCGCCGGCAACTCCGCCTGCAACTCTGTCTCCGCACCTGGTGTCTCCGTCGCCTGCTGTCCGCCTGCTTCCGCCGCAGTCTCCGACTGAGTCTCCGGCTGCGTCTCCGACTTCGCTGCCGGCTCCATGACGTCGGGCACGGCCACGATCACCTCACCCTTCTGAAGCAGTTCATCCTGATAAAACACCGACGGCCGAATGGTCTCCACGATGGTGTCCCGCGCGATGTCTGCCATCGGCTGAAATGCGAGGACGTCCAGAGCCATGCCAGGCACGAACTTCTGGCCGGCATGATCCCGCAATTCAATTCTGTGCTCCTGAAATAAGTCGAAACACGAGTTGACGTGCCGTTCCAGACCCCGCAGATCGTCCGCCGGGCCAGTGACCATCGCCCGTTTCAGGCTCCGCTGGACTCGCCAGATGGCAGTGGCCAGTCCAGCGACCGCTTTGCGCAGCCCGACAGATTTCTTTTGCTCGACTGTGTTTTCGGCCACGGGATGCCGGACAGCCGCCGATGGATTGCGGGAGGGCAGCGCAATGTCTTCAGGCACATCGGGCACTTCGATGCGAAATTCCGGTGGCTGCAGCAACTGGCGGGCTGCAGCCACCAGCTCGCCCACGCCAAAGCCACTGCCGTGGTCGAATGGAGGTGCCGGAGACTGTGCCGGAGACTGTGCCGGGTTTGGATCCTCTGTCATCACCTGCTGCTCCCGATTTCACACAATAGGCGCGTTTTTTTGTTCCAGTTCAGATGGCTGTGTTCCATACTTCCACCGCTGCTTGCGGAGTTCTCGAATCCTTTCATGCTCCTCCAGACTCTGCTCCGTACGAATTTTGTACGGTACCTTCGACCTGGCTGAGGCAGTGCCGATAATGTTGAACGTCACCGTCAGAATGACGGTGGTGGCCAGCCCGACCCAGATACCGGCTGGCCCCAGTCGCTGAGTCGTCAGAAAGCCCAGGGATCCGATCAGCACACCGAGGCAGCCGCCAACACCACCGCCGGCCGTGATCCGCTGATGATTTTTTTTGCATTCCTGACACCGCTGAATCGTCACCTCTGCCTTTTGCCAGGTTGCCTGGAACATCCCGTATCCCAGTGATCTGCGGCGAACGTCGCCGTACAGCGACCGTTTGACGGCGCTTTCCGGATCTCCGGAGCGTTTGCCGCAGAACCAACAGGCAGTGACGGTATGGTTACCCCGAACGACTTTCAGGTTCTCTTCGATTCGATCATGGACCCGCTGTGACGGCTTCAGCTGCTTTTTGACGGCCTCAAGGATTTTCAGCGAGCGGCTCCAGTTCTGCGTCCTGTTGGCGTACTGAATCTGACATTCAAGAGCGGTCTCGGCGGCTTCATCATGGAGCCGCGTTCGCAGGGCGTCGCCTGAACGCAGGAGCGAGGTAGCTGCGTTCAGAGGACGGCTCACGTCCTTCAGCAACTGACTGATCACACCATCGGCTTTGTTGCCGTCCGCAGTTGCCGCGTCCCGGGCGGCCTTACAGATTCCGCTCACACGCTGCTGGATCGGGCGCACACAGTCCCGGCACATGTCATCAACTCGCGTGGCCGCGAAAGTCGTCTCCCGCAGCAAGTGAACCTGTTCTGAGGCTTCCCGGTACTTCCCTGACTCCGCCAGTCGCAGGGCCAGTCGAGCACTCGTCAGCAGAATCACGTCCTCTGCGACTTTCTGGAAGTCTGCAGCCACTGACGGCGTCAGTCGCGGGTCGTCGATTTCGACAATACGCTGCCGCACTCGGCCCCAGCAGGCCGGATCGTCAGCCACTTTTTTCCAGCGGTTCAGGGCGCGCTTCCAGCAATTCAGTCGTTTGTTGTTTTCTTCTTCCGATAACTCTCTGTCGGCTGGCCGCAGCTCGAAATCAAGCGCCGTGGCGTGATACAGCACAGCCAGATTATGCACCGCAGCAAGGCTGCCACCCGGCTGCTTTTCGCTGGCCAGCCAGAGACGATGCGCCTGCTGCAGGTCACCGGCAGCAACCAGCAGCAACGCCTTATCCCCACTGTCACCCGGGCGCTGAGGCCAGAACCAGAAAAACTCATCCACAAGTCGCAGCACGGGATCCTGCAGACGCTGCTGCGACTGCTGCACGTCCTGCAGACGCTGCTGCGATTGTCCGGCGTCCCCCGGCTCCCCGGTTTCTGTGGCTGACGGAAAGGCCAGATTCAGTCCCGCTGACCCCGATGCCGCCCCCAGCATCTCACTGCGACGCTGACGCTTTTCCTGCTTTCGGATGTCGCGACGGCTGGCTTCCACCGGTAAACCCAAAACCCGAAACGCGTTGTTCCGGTACAGTTCCGGAATGGCTTCTGCCCGGAACGAGGCTACGGTATTCGTGGGAACTCCGCCATGCATGTCTGATCTCGTCGACTTCACTCATCACGATGTACCACCAGGAATCAAAGCCGATTTGCAGACCGTGAAGAAAGAGTTTTTCTGAAAAAATTCCGTCGCGACCTTTGAATGGGCCCCGGGAATCGGCTTGAGGCATTGCAGCGGATGCTGTTTCGCGCTCCCCCATCACCCCGCTCCTTCAAGGGTCCCGCCATGAATGCTCGTCTGGTTTGCAGATGTGGTGGTGTGCTGCGAGTGACATTCCGGCGTCACTTGCAAAACAACAGCTTCAAATGTCCGGACTGCGAGAGTCAACTGCTCAGCCTCTTTACAGCTCCCGACAAATCCAAACAAAAAGTCAAAGAAAAGGGGTTTTCCTGTCCCGATTGCGGAGCTCGGGTCAAAGCTGCCGATATGCTCTGCAGCAAATGCCTCTCAAACTTCACAGCTGGCTATGCACAGCCCGTCAATCCAGCGTCGCATGCCGGGCCGAATGCACCGAATGAACCAGCAGCAAAACTCGGCCCAGGGCTCGCAGCACTGGAAGTTCACAGAATCTCGACACTCCGTTTCCCGGAACAGGTCGCTGCGTTTCTGTTTCACGCTCTCGTTATTCTTGTTATGAGTGTGATCAGACCACCATGGGCGCTGCCGTCACCAGAGTCACAGACGCTCTCCGTCTACGACGCAGCGGTTCTCTGCTCCTTCGCAACTGTCATGCTTGCACAGTTCAGCGTGCGGGACATCGTGCGACTGCTCCCTCCATCCCGGACTTCGTCCGACGTCGGCGAAGCCTCCGGCCAGCGGCAGCTGCTGGGAAGTCCGCTGGCCTCGTGGTCAGCGTCACTGAGCGAGTATCACGCTGTCCGCATGTATGAGGTTTCGTCGTTCAGTCTGTCAAACAGCAGGATCCTGCCCGTTCTGCTCCTCGTGTTGATCAGCGGCCTGTTCCCTGTCATGTTTTTGATCCTCCTGCTTACTGCTCCCGCCTTTCTGGCTCGCAGCATCTTCGGATCGCCACTCTACGAAGTTTACATCGCTGGCCCACTCGACAGCCCGATTGTGATCGGACGACATCTGCCGAGACATGCAGCGGAGTTTCTGGGGACCGTCGCCAGCGTGGTGATTGGTCGACGGTTCAGCGGGACCTGAACGGCCGTTTCAGTTGAAAGCATGTGGGTCCGCAGTGCAGCCGGGAAGACCAGTGTTCCGGCGAAACGCTCGATTGCTGGCTGCACGAGTGTCGGCATGACGCAGCGGCGTGGTCGGAGATGACCATAAAAAGCCATTTTTGAGTTTTCGTGATTGCCCCTCTACGGTATACTCCTGACCTGCTGTCCCCACCAGTCAGGAGCTGTGCAAATGCAGGCCTCAAAATGGACGACCGTCGAACTTGTCCGCGGATATCTTGCAGAAAGTCGCACCTGCGAACGGCTGTTGTTTGACCGTTACAAAAGCGTCTGCGAGGCTATGGCAGCCTGTGGCTTGTCGTCTCGCCTGCGGCGTGTTTGTGACCCTGAAGACATCTCCCAGAACGCCCAGGTGATCCTCGCAACAGGTCTTCGCAGTGGAAAATTTCGCATCAGTCTTTCCGGCCAGCTGCGAAAGCTGCTGCAGCACATCATCCGTCTGCAGATCATGAAAACAGCCGAGCGACATACGGCGGCCTGCCGGGATCTCCGCCGCAATCGGTCACTGGATGATGTCTCGGATACCGCAGTGGCCTTCAGGGAATCCATGCCCTGTGATGATCAGGACGAGATCTCACGTTTCATCAGCAATGAACCCAATCTGAAAAAACAGCTGATTTATCGAAGTATTCTGGCTGGTAAAACAACGTCAGAAACAGCTGCAGAAGTCGGTTGTACTCGCGTCTACGTCAGTCAAGTCCTCAGAGACGCCTGTCAGCGCTGACATCCCGATCGACACCTCCGAAATTCGCTCGCGCGCTCCCTGAATGCTCCTGTTTGCCAAAACAGGGTTTCCAAACGCCTCAAAGAATCGTCTTCAGTGGTCATCCGCCAGGTGGCCATCACCCTATGAGGACAGCAGGGTTCTCTCAAGGCTGCCGGTAAACCCATGGGGTTCAGCCGATATGCAGCCCGCGTCAATCAAAGATCGATTTGAAGACCACTGGCAGGCTGCCATCCATAATCCTGCCATCGCGTCCCCCAGGATCCGGGATTTCCTCTCCCCCGATGTCATCCAGCAACTCACCCCTGAAGAACTCGAAACCGTCCTCGGCGACCTCATCACCATCGACTTCGAAAATCGCTGGACTCAGATCCGCAAACACGCCGAACAGCCCACCGGACTGTTTCTGGAGGTTCAGGTTCCGGCACCGGAAGACTACCTGGTTGTCTGGCACGAATTTCTGCCGGACCTGCCGCTGCCACCACAGCTGGTGGCGACCATGGAAAACACCAGCCGCGAGATGATTGCTGAAGCCGGTAATTTCATGCCACAGATTCCCGGCTATCAAATGCTGGAAATTCTTGGTTCCGGCGGAACGTCCATCGTTCTCAAGGCGGTGCGAATTACCGATCAGCGGCCGGTCGCCGTCAAGATTCTTCGCCAGGTTCACGGTCTTCCGGACGGTCGTCACCGACTGCGACTCCAGCAGGAAGCCAAAGTCCTGCTGGAACTGCAGCATCCCCAGCTCACCAAAGCCTTTGCATTCAACTGCCATCGCGGACTCTGGTATCTCGTCGAGGAGCTCCATGAAGGCGGCAGTCTCGAACGCAGACTCGTCGAGGACATCCGCAGGGGTTCACTCCCCGAAATCCGCGACGCAGCTTCCTGGATTCAGCAGGCCACTGAAGGCATTCAATACCTGCACCAGAAAAAAATCATTCACCGCGATGTGACACTCGCCAACCTGCTGCTCACCGCCGACGGACAGATCCGTGTCACCGATCTTGGTCTGTGTCTGCGAATGCCTGACAGTGATCTGCCACAGGAAGTCCGAGCCGGTCGTACGGCCAGCGGCACCCTTCTCGGAACACCCATCTTCCTCGCTCCGGAACAGGTCGGTGGAAGCTCCGCTGCGGGAACTGTTGCTGTCGACATTTACGGTCTCGGCGTCTGCCTGTACTACCTGCTCGCCGGTCGCCCCCCGTTTATCGCCGGTTCACTCTTCGAGATGCTGCGATTGATTGTCGAGGACGATCCGCCGCCCCCAGCCCGACTGCACTCCGATATTCCTCAGGATCTTCAAACCATCTGCCTGAAGTGCATCGAGAAGCGCGCGCAGTGGCGGTATGCTTCCGCCGCTGATCTGTCCGCTGATCTGCAGCGTTTTCTGAACGCTCAACACATCCACGCTCAGCCTCCCGGCCCCATCATCCGACTGGCCCGCAAAGCCCGGCGATACCCGTGGACAACAACCCTGCTCTCCTCGCTCCTGCTCGCCCTCGTCTGCGTGTTCTTTCTGCTCGCCACGGGTCTCGCATCCCGCTCGCAAAGCCTTCGACAACTCAGTGAAAAACAACAGCAGCTTGAAGTGGCCCTCAACCGCGAAACCAGCGCCAGCCGACGCGCTCGATCCAGCCTTTCCCGGCAGGCCTTCCTCGAATACCAGGCCAATCGACTCGAAAATGTCCGCTTTCTGCTCACCGAAATGCAGCGACTCAAACCGGACGAAACACGCCTCTGGGAATGGCACTATCTCTCCTCACTCACACAGCACCACAATCGTCAGTCCCTCTCCCTGAATGCTCCTGCAGCTCCATGGGTCACCGCACTGGCCTTCAGTCCCTCCGGAAAATGGCTTGCAGCCGGTTCCGGTGTGCCCCCCTACAACAGCAGCAAATCCACCACCACGGCAGACCTTAAGGTCTGGGACACCGACTCATGGACAACCAGACTCGACCTCAGCGGGAAAACACTCTCGATCGTCCAGCTTCTGTTCACCCCCGACAACAACCAGCTCGTCGCCCTCGAACGTGATAATGGCTTCTTCTACGACATCGGCGTCTTCTCAGGAACTGCCCGGATCCGCCGATTCAGCACGCACACCTTCGAGGAACTTCCTCCAATCGTTACGGCCCCCCTCGCCGCCCGCATCGCCTTCACTCCCGATGGAAAACTCGTGGTTGCCGAACAAAACGAAATCCAGAAGGGACGCCTGCTCCTGTTCGACCTGCAGAACTCAATCACCACCGCTCCCGCCCCTGAACAGATCTTTGACACCTGGGACGAAGCGGCGAACGAGCCTGGTTTCCTGCCCCACTCCCCGAACGCTCCGGACTCTCAAACCTCCGAGCTGCCAGCCCGGATCCCCGTCGCAGGTCAAACTCTGAAATGGCACACAAACGGCCAGTACGACGTACGCAGCTGGTGCGCCGCCTCATGGACCCTTGAACCGGATCTTGAACGCTTCAGCCCCCTCGCCTGCCGCGAGACACGCACGGGAGTGCTGAAACACGTGATCGAGGTCGAGGGATTCGAAACAGCCGCTCTTTCCGGCTCCGAAAAACTTGTCGCAATCGCCTCCCGCCGCGGCGAAATTCAGCTCCGCGCGACCGACTCGTGGACCCGACAACTCACACTCCGAGGTCACACCACCCACATTCGCAGTCTCGCCTTCAACCCCCGCGAAGAACTCCTCTGCTCAGGGGACTGGGATGGAAATATCTTCGTCTGGAACCTGCTCAAACCCGGTGAATTTCACGATGTCCTCCCTCCTCTCCGCGGAAATGACACCGCGGCCTTTGCCGTCGATCACACCGGCCGAATTCTCGCTCTCACCGCCGGACACCCCGTCCGTGCCGTCGATGCCAGCTCCGATACCCCGCAACCTCTCTTCGATGTGCCTTTCTCCGTCCATGTCAAAGCCCCGGGACGAATGGCCACCTTCTCACAGGATGCCAGCCGCCTCTTCACCGTCAATCCCGTCGATACACTCATCATCGAAGTCCACGAATCGACTCAGGGAACGCTCGTCCGCACCCTTCGCCATCATTCTCAGCCCGTCAGACATCTTCGCGCCACCCACCAGCGACTCATCTCCACCGCCTGGCCCAGTCTGCCTCCGGCTCAACGATTTACAGGTCTCGGAGAACTGATTCTGCAGAACCACGACGGCGATGTTCTCTTCCAGCACACGGAACCCGGCGCACGCTTTCTCCGCGCTGATCTCAGCTCCGATCACCGCTGGCTCGCCGCTGCCATTGAACTCAGTCAAAAAGATAAACCCGCCCGGAACATTGTTCGCATCTGGGACCTGCAACAGCAGCAGCCCGTTCAGGAACTCACGGCCCGCAGCTGGGTTCTCGGACTGGTCTTCAGCCCCCATTCCAGCCGACTCGCCGCCGCCGACTTTGAATACGGCGACCTGCTTATCCACGACGCCGCCACAGGCCGCACACGGCATTCATTCCCAGCTGCTCTGCCACAGGCCCAGGATCTCTGCTTCCTCGACGGAGACGCCCGAATCGCCGCCGCCTCCCGCTTCGACTTTCGACTCCTCGATGCCGAACAGGGCACTGAAGTGCTCAACCATGAACTGATCACATTTCCCATCGACTACATCTTCAATCCTCAGATTGTGCACGATGTCAGCCACCGCCGCCTCCTTGTGAACCAGGCTGACGGCACCATCCGCATCCTCGGCCCCCGCGATGCTTCACCGTGATAATCTCACACCGCCCCAGAGCGATCAGGCGGGCGCCCAGGGACGTTGGCTCTCCTGCAAAGAACACCTCCGGCCCCCCTCACCCCTGGAAGGGGAGAGGGGGGATTTGAGCCGCTGAAGCGCCGTGGATTCGAGAACTTCAGGGCCATTGGGCTT
>JBJTOM010000391.1:0-5685 GCA_046074585.1 Planctomycetota bacterium
CTCTGCATGCCGGCGGCTGCGAGACGACGCTGCACCAGAAAGTCAATCGGGTGCTGGCCGGCAGGGATTTCGGGGGGCGCGAGCGGCTGGAAGGACCAGTGAATGCGCGCGGCAGTTTCGATGGGGGTGACCACCCGTTCGCCGCTGCGAGGATCTGCGGCACCTTCGCGAATCCACCGCGCGAGATCTTCAATGTGGCTGTCGCTGAGCCGCCCACCGGCCTCGGCTGGCGGCATTTCCAGGCCGTCGATTTTTCCCTGCACCATTCGCATCAGCAGGCTCACGGACGGATCCCCCGGAACAATCGCCGGTCCCCGCTGGCCGCCACGTTCCCAGCCGCTCCGCACGTCCAGTCTCAAACCCGCCTCCGCAGTCTCCGCACCATGGCACGCATAGCAACGCTCTGACAGCAGCGGCCGAATGCGACGTTCGAAGAACGCCAGAGCTTCAGCGGTGTCGTCGGCAGACACCGGCACGGCCGTGCAAACGACCATCAACAGGGCTGGGAGGACCTGGCGGAAGAAGGCAGACATGGGAGTCTCGAGGCGGGAGAAGGACGGGGAAGGGAAGGGAAGCGGGGGACGATGCGGCGGACGTGGCGTGGCTGTGACGTGACGTGGCTGTGGTCACTCCGCGGCGATCGGGCTGCGCGGGACGTGCCAGGTGCGTGCAAGTTCCTGGGTGAGTCGGATGATGATGTCGGGGTGTTGAGCGGCCAGGTTGTGTTGTTCTTCGGGATCCTGTTCGAGGTTGTACAGCTGAGGTGTTTTCTCGTTGCCGGCATGCACAAACTCATAGCGATCCGGTGGTGTGTCCCAGGACAGAATGAGCTTCCAGGGGCCGGAGATGCACCAGCGGGTCAGCAGGGAGGCAGACGGGTCATTCAGATCGGCAACGTCATGCGTGTAGCCTTCCCCGCAGAGCGTCGTTCGGGTGAGTTCCGCCTGGCCGCTGAGAAACGGCAGGAGTCCGATTCCCGGGAGGTCAGCAGGGACGTCCAGCCCGGCCACCTGCAGCACGGTAGGCATCACATCGAGCGTTGATGCGAGCTGTGGGTGGTCTGCAGGGCGAATCCGTCCTGGAAGCCGGTACAGAATCGGCGTGCGGATCCCGCCCTGATACACGGAATGTTTGCTGCGGGGGGCGAAGCCGTGAGTCCATGCGGAGGAGAGCTGCATTTGGGGAGTGGCCTGGATCCAGCCGTTATCGGTGACATACACCACAAGTGTCTGATCGGCAAGGCCTGTGGTCTCCAGATGCTGAAGGAGTGCGCCGCAGGTTTCATCGAACCATTCGACCATGGCGTAGTAGCGGGCGAGTTCAACAGGGCGGCCTTCTGTGCGGTACTTTTCCAGCAGTCGTGGTGGCGGGTTGTGGGGAGTGTGCGGGAGCATCGGGGCGTACCAGGCAAAGAACGGCTTTCTGTCTGCAGCCGCACTGCTGATGAAGTTCAGCAGTGGCTGGAGCCCTTTGCGACCGATTTCCAGTCCGTCGTCCCCATGCCGGCCTCCAGGCTGGGGAAAGCCGCGAGTCATTCCGGCCGTGAAACCGCCGCGGCTGTAATTGCCCTCCCACCACTTGCCGGTCTGCATACTGACATAGCCGCGCTGTCCCAGTTGTCGGGGAATCGTGGACAGACTGTCGACGTTCGCGATCAGCTGGCCACGGAGTTCTGCAAAGCGTTCCGGTGTCATCCCCGGAAGCTGCCGCGGATCATTGCCTGTCACCCGATGACGATGCGGGTACAGGCCGGTAATCATGGACATCAGCGACGGACGGCAGAGGGCTGTGGGGGTGTAGCCGGCGCGGAAGACGGCACTTTGGGACGCAAGCCGATCAAGGTGGGGCGTGCGAATGACGGGATGTCCCATGAAACCATAGTCACCAAACGCCTGATCGTCAGACACGATCATCAGCACATTCGGAGGCTGCGTCTGAGCGGCCGTGTTCCGGGTGAGCGCATCATCGGCCCGGGCGAAATCGGCAACCACGGGGAGCAGGGCAAGCACGACGGCGATTGCAGATCGAAAACCACGTGCCGGGGGCCCGGCAGGGGTGCCGGGGCTGACGGGCGAATAAAAAGCGCTCATGAGCGTGTCTCCTGAAGAACAACAGCAGCCTCCCAGGGCGGTTCCGGCTGCGGAATCTCAAAGGCACTGGCGACAACCGATGGAATTCGGCAGGGCTGGAGCGTGGAAAAGGACACAAACGCCCACTGCGTTTCCGCTCGAACAACCGGCTGACCACTGCGAAAAATCACATACCGACGCCGCGACGTGACGCGTTTCAGATCGGCTACCCACGTGCGAATGATGAGTTCGTCGCCGGGAAAGGCAGGCCCCAGATACTCAATCAGATGGGATCGCGCTACCCAGCCGCTGCCGTGACTGACGTAGGCTGCGGACGACCAGCCCTGGGCGGTCGAATGGGCGATCGCAGCGTCCTGCAGCCAGCGGAGATAGACCACGTTGTTCACATGACCCACCAGATCCGCGTCGTCTGTCTGAGCTGATACCCGATATTCAAAGACCGCCGGCATGATGCTGTTTCCCCCGAAATGTCTCAGGCCGGCTGAGGATGCCGCAGCGGCAGCGTCCAGACCTGCCCGGTCCACTGCCCCGTCTGCCATGCGTCCTTTGTACCGTATTCCCGGGCCACAATCCGATCGCCGTAGACTTCCAGATAAAAGAACGCCTGCTGCATGCCCGCAAAATGACTGCTGTTATCCACATTGAACGTGGGAATGCCTTCGCTGGCCGGGGTCTTCGTGCCATCCCAGCGGAACACGTTGCGCCCGTGAGTGTGCCCGTAGAGCACGCCGGCGATGGTGTAAGGCCGGAGTGCCCGGTGGTAGCCCTGTACATCCGCCGGATCCCATTCCCGCTGGCGAGCCGCCGCGTCGTCAATGGGCTCTGTTGTGGAATATCTGAGCACATCAATGTGGTGCAGCAGAAGTACCGGTCGACCGGAATCCCCGACGTGCTGTTTCAGGTCCTCTGTCAGAAACTCCAGACTGCCGTGGGGCGAATAACGACGCGTTCGCGAAGGCTCAGCGACCTCGCCAACCACGATCCCCAGACAAACCACATGCACCGGCCCCCAGTCGAAGGAATACTGGAGCCCCGAAGCAGACACGTTCACCAGTCCCTGACGACGTCGATTGCGCTCACGCATCTGCTGCGTGGCATAGCCGTCACCCCGCGGGCTGTCATGGTTGCCGTGAACGTCAAACAGGGGATGTTTCAGCATTCCGTCGCGCCCGGTGGTGCCAAACAGGTCCATATACCCGGCCCATTCAGTTTGCTGCATCGCGACTTTGGGCTTGTCCCCCGTGTCAATGCAGTCACCGGCATGCAGCACACCGCGCGGAGACAGAACCCGGCCACCACCGGCCGATTCCGGAATGGCCGTCTCGGGAAGTGAATTCAGCGTGCCAATCAGACGACTGACCACCGCCTGTGAGCGATCGTCAATTTTCGCGGAGTCGTCCTCACGGGCCAGCACATGCGTGTCGCCGATCAGAAAAAAAGCAACCGGCACGTCCTCCGGACGGAAAACCGGCACTGCCGGAGCCAGCAGCAGACTGCTGCCCGACGCCAGAAACCGGCGACGCGTGGGTGTTATCAGGGTCATCTGCGGAATCCAGTGCTGTCCAGGCCGAAAACGTATCGCTTTGAGTCTTACCGTGGCAGATGGCTGATGTCAATGTTCCGGACAGAGACGAACCCATTTGAGCGGACGGGCGGCAGCCCCCGGCTGTGTTTCCGCACCGCAGGTGCCCGCGATAAGCCCTCGTCAGTGATTTCGCGCAGCCGCGGGGATCGTGGCAGGGACGCGGCTCAGCAGGAGCTTCGCCCTCCCGACGCGACGCAATGCCGGAACTCCACGGACCGCGGACTGCCGTCCTGCAGCTGAACAATCTTCCGGATTTTTTCCGGATTCCCGCGCAACGCCGGCTGTTCCACAGACACAGATATCCCGACAGCACAGCCATGGTGCCTGTGCAGGAACAGTCTGACATCGAATCGCAGGAGACTTCAGTCATGTGGAAAATTACGCTCGCCTCGTCCGTCGCTTCCGTACTCGCACTGCTTGGTACCTACGGAATCCACCTTGAACGGCCAATCACACCCGAAACCGCCGAGGTGCAGTGCAGCAGCGATCCCGATGTGTTTTTCGCTCGCGTGAAGCAGCAGGCGGAAAGTGACCTCAAATCCATGAAGGACACACGCCACAATCTGCGCAGCGGCAGCGCCGATGTGGAAAACAAACGGGCCGAAGTTCAGGAAAAACTGGACTACGCCACCAAAGCCGCCGACGACTTTCGCACCGCATGGCAGAACGACTGTTTCCCGGTCATGATCCACGGACGAGCCTACACAAAGCCGGACGTCGAAGCCCAGACATCCAGCCTGCTCGCACAAATCGACGGCTACTCCGACGCCCTTGCAAAATACACCCGCACCATCGCGGAGATTCAGCAGCACGTCGAAGATCTCACCAGTCGCATCGTGCAGACAGAAACTGATCTCGGACTGCTCGATACCAAATGCAGTGTCTACAAGGCCACCCATTCCGAATCGGCAGCAGCGGAACTGATGGCCTCGGTGGATGCTCTGTTCGCGGAAAACGCCACCGTGATCAGTGCCTCACCCGTTCGCAGTGTGGATGAAATGATGCAGGACACGGCTACGGCGAAACCGGTCAGCCACAGCCGGGCGGTGAGTTTTCTTGCAGGAAACTGAGGCGCGGGTGAAAGTCGTCTTTCGCTCCGCGAAAGCACGTCCCCGGCAAGTCCTTTCGCAGAGCGAAAGGCGACAAAGTGGATGCGGCCGGGAGGGCGAAGCTCTCCTGAGCCGCATCCCTGCCGTACGCCGGACGCAAATCAGGCCGCGACCGTGAGGGAGTCGGTCCGCACCGGCCGATCGACATCGAACGCACGCCACAGGACGTTTTTTGTGTTCGTTCGGGCAGTGGGGCCTGACGATAGCAGGGGACTGAAATATCCCAGTTTGCCCGTTTTAGCACCGTTTCACCATCCCAGCCTCGCCCGCCCGAATCGTCACGCGTCTTTTCAACGCAGTCCAGCGAACTTCAAAACCAATCTGGATGGTAACCACCCACTCGCTGGAATCTGGTTTCCACGGGAGTAAAATTCTTGAGGAAGCCGTTTAGACTCTTCCTTCGTAACTTCAGCGCACGATGCACGCATCGTTGTACGGCGGACTTCCAGTCCGCCGGTCGGAGCGACGGACTTCCAGTCCGTCGTCCCTTTTGGTTGCGGCCCTGCCGCGTTGAGAACGTCCCCCTGCGACAAAGTCTGAGAATGCCCAGCGATGACGATTTGAAAACCGGACGACAGCTGCGGTCCGTCGCACAGGCGGTTTCCGTCGGCACGGTGCTGCAGAAGCGTTACCAGCTGCTGGAACGGCTGGGGGCTGGAGGCATGGGTGAAGCGTGGAAGGCCGCTGACCGGGATCGACCGGTCAACGGTCACCCGGCCGACGTGGTGATCAAGCTGCTGCCGGAATCTCTGCGTCAAAACAAGGAAGCCAACGAAGACATCCGGAAGGAATACAGCCGGGTCTGGCTGTTGTCGCATCCCAGTATCTGCAAGCTGTTCGATATGGGCGAACAGGAGGGCATCGGCTGTTTTCAGGTGATGCAGTATCTGCCTGGGATCAC
>JBJTOM010000392.1:0-3593 GCA_046074585.1 Planctomycetota bacterium
AATTTGAACCTTCTGTCCTTCCTTTGCGCCTTTGCGTGAGACCAACAGTTCTGACGACAACCGGCAGCGGAAGAGACGTCAACTGACAGGAAGAGCAAAATACTCCAGCTTTCCCATTCTCACGCCGTTTCACCATCCCAGCTTCGCCCTCCCGGCGTTTAATCCGCCTTCGCGCCGGCGGCCTTTTCCAGCTGGACCGTCATTCTTGCCACGCGGTCGGCCAGTTGTTCGCTGCTGAGTCGTTCCCGGAGGCGTGCCACGATGAGTGGGAAGGCGAGTGGTGTGAGTCGCTGCGGTCGGGTGACGAGCCACTGGCTGGAGTGCAGTTCGCGGAGCGTGGCTGCCAGTCGTGAATGTTCCAGCTGTCGTTCGAGGACTTCGTCCTGCGCCTGGAGGAGCAGGAGGTTGTCGGGTTCATAGGTGGCAAACACATCGAACAGGAGTCCGCTGCTGGCCTGCAGTTGTCGTGCGGACCGCTGCTGGCCCGGATATCCCTGAAACACGAGTCCTGCGATGCGGGCAATTTCACGGAACTGGCGGCGTCCCAATTCGGCGGCATTGAGGCATTGCTGGAGTTCTTCGCGGAGTGAATCGAGGGTGTACATGGCGGGATCGAGGGCTTCCGTTTCGCTGATTTCCTGATTCGACAGCAGCTCAAAGCCGTAATCATTGACGGACATGGTGAAGGTGGCGGGAGCTTTTCGGGAGAGTCGCCAGGCGAGCAGAGCGGCGAGGCCTTCGTGGACGAGTCGACCGGCGAAGGGGTAGAGGATGAGGTGGTGTCCTTCGCGGGAGCGGATGCGTTCGAGCAGCAGTTGTCCACGTCGGGGGATGGCGGACCAGGCGGCCTGGAGTTCCAGAAGCGGTCTGACAGCGCGCATTTCGGGGCCTTCAAAGGTGCCGTCACACGCCTGTTCCAGCCGTACTCGGACGGCGGCGGCCAATTCGGTGGAAAGCGGCATGCGACCGCCATTCCAGCGGGGAATTTTGGCATCGCGGGCGTGTGGAGCTTTGCGGACATAGGCTTTCATTTCGCGGATCTGCACGAGTTCCACGGCGCGGCCGGCGAACAGAAACGTCTCGCCCGGCTGAATCTTCGCCAGAAAGTTTTCTTCGATCGTCCCCAGCTTTGCTCCGTTGAGCATCTGGACGACGAGGGAGGCGTCACCGGTGATCGTGCCCACGGACACGCGATGTTGTCGGGCGATGCGGTCGCTGCCTGGCAGATACCGACCGGACTCCTGTCGCAGCCGGTGATAGTCCGGGTAGGCGGCCAGTGACTTTCCGCCGTGGGCGACGAATTCCAGTGCCCACTGGAACTGGGTTTCGGTGAGTTCTGCGTAGGCTGCGGTCTTGCGGATTTCCTGGAGGAGTTCTGTGGGTTCAAAGCCGCCACCGACAGCGATGGTGACGAGGTGCTGGCAGAGCACATCGAGGGGGCAGCGGAAGGGGGGTCTGCCTTCGAGGTGTCGGGCGGCGATGGCATCGCGGGCGGCGACGGCTTCGACCAGTTCCAGAGCATGTGTCGGCACGCAGGTGGCGTGGCTGACACTGCCGGGGCAGTGACCGCTGCGCCCGGCGCGCTGGAGCAGTCGTGCGACACCGCGGGGTGAACCCACCTGCAGCACTCGATCCACGGGACTGAAGTCGACCCCCAGATCAAGACTGCTGGTGCAGACGACGCATTTGAGTCGTCCCTCGCGCAGGCCGTCTTCCACCCATTTGCGGGTTTCAGGTTCGAGTGAACCGTGGTGCAGTGCGATGAGTCCGGCCCAGTCGGGGCGCGCCTGCAGCAGCGCGTGGTACCAGGCTTCTGTCTGGGAGCGGGTGTTGGTGAACACGAGAGTGGAGCGGGCGGATTCGACGCTGGAGATGACTTCCGGGAGTTGATTGAGACCCAGGTGGCCGGCCCAGGGGAAGCGTTCCATCCGCGGGGGAATGAGGGAATCGATGGTGATGCGTTTTCCGGAGCGGCCTTCGATGATGATTCCGGGTGGGTGGGATGGACCGAGGAGGACGGTGAGTGCTTCGGGGAGGTTGCCGAGTGTTGCGGAGAGAGCCCAGGTGCGGAGTTCGGGGCGCCAGCGACGCAGGCGGGCGAGTGCAAGTTCCGTCTGGACTCCGCGTTTGCTGCTGAGCAGTTCGTGCCATTCATCGCAGACGACGGCCTGCAGTTCGCGGAACTGGTCCGCCGCATCGGGGCGTGTGAGCAGCAGTGAGAGGCTTTCGGGGGTGGTGATGAGAACGGTGGGGAGTCGCTGTTGCTGGCGGCGACGGTCGGCCGCCGACGTGTCTCCTGTGCGGCACTCCACGGTCCAGTTGAGTCCGAGTTCTGCGAGCGGTTCCTGGAGTGAAAGCAGGGTATCGAGAGCGAGTGCGCGCAGGGGGGTGACCCAGAGCACTCGCAGCGGCCCGGGACCTGCGACGGCGGCATTGCGTTCGGCTTCGGCGAGGGCCTGAGCGACGGGGCCGAGCCATGCGGCGAGCGTTTTTCCGGTGCCGGTGGTGGCATGAATCAGGCCACTGTGTCCGTCGAGCCATGCCTGCCATGCCTGCTTCTGGAATGGAAAGACGCTCCATTCCCGAGCGGCAAACCAGGCGGTGATGCGGGTGATCGCGCGGCGTTGAGCGGCCGCGGAGGGCGGTTTGCTGTGGGCAACAGATGGTCCGGAGGGAGCGTCCACCGCGTGGCTCTTCATGATTTCCCGGGGGAATGCCGGCCGGGTTGTGTTGTGAGGGACGGAAAGAGCCCCTAGAATCGGGGCCATACGGAGTTCCCGCCGCCCTGTCAGGTGCTGTCCTGCAGAATCATAGGTGGTCCGGACGAATTTCCCGCGATCTGCACGCTGTGTGCAGACAGTTTTTTCAGGTCCTCCCGGCAGTTCAGGCCCTGTGCCTGCCAAGGAAGCAGCTGCAACTATGTCACGGTTCTTTTTCACCAGCGAATCAGTCAGTATGGGACACCCGGATAAGGTGTCCGACCAGGTGTCCGACGGCATTCTCGATGCACTGCTCGAACAGGACCCCATGTCCCGCGTGGCCTGCGAAACACTCTGCACCACCGACCTTGTGGTGCTCGCCGGTGAAATCACCACCAAGGCCAAAGTCGATTACGTCAATGTGGCCCGTCGCGTAATTCGGGACATTGGTTACACCTCCGACGACATCGGCTTCAATGCGGACAGCTGCCGGGTGTTTCTGGCACTCCACAGCCAAAGCCCCGATATCGCTCAGGGGGTCGACAAGGACGGTGCCGGCGACCAGGGACTGATGTTCGGCTACGCCTGCAACCAAACCGAAGAACTCATGCCCGTCCCCATTGCCTTCGCCCACCGGCTCATCAACAGACTCACCGATGTCCGTCGCGAAGGACTTGTCAACTGGCTGCGGCCGGACAGCAAAAGCCAGGTCACGATCGAATACGAAGGCGACCGCCCGGTCCGTGTCGACGCCGTCGTCATCTCCACCCAGCATGCCGAAAAAGTCACACAGAAGGAAATCGCCGCCTTTGTGAAAAAGGAAGTCATTTCCAAAGTCATCCCCGCTGAACTGCGCGACAGCAAAACCAAATATCACATCAACCCGACCGGTCG
>JBJTOM010000393.1:0-2265 GCA_046074585.1 Planctomycetota bacterium
CGCAGATTCCGTGGGACACGCAACTCGACAAAGACCTGATTCCGCAGGCAGTGAATGCGTTAAAGCCAGCGGTTGAGTTTCAGCAGTCAATCTGCGGACACCTGGAATCGGAACGCAGGATGCTGATCCGACTGACCCGGCAGCAGTCGACAGTGCTGAGCGTCATGCAGCATCACGACCGTGTGTTGATTCGGGGCTGCGCCGGATCCGGGAAGACACTGCTGGCGATCGAACGGGCTGTGCGGTTCGCGAGGGAAGGAAAGAAAGTCCTGCTGCTGTGCTACAACCTGAGACTTCGCGACAACTTGCAGCAGCGGATCAGTGAACAGCAAGTTTCAGGAGTAGATGTCTTTGCATTCGCCGAGCTGTGCGAACATCTGGCGCGGACCATGGGAATCCCGGTACAGCCGCCAACCGACGAAAGCCTGCTCTCGGATTATTACAATGTGCAGTGCATCGATTATCTGGACCAGGCCATCCGCTATGGTGCTCGGGAATTGTATGATGCCGCGGTTGTGGATGAAGGACAGGATTTCGAGGGGGAATGGTGGGTATTGATTGAGTATCTGTTGCGAAAGCGTGAAACAGCGCCACTCTATATCTTCTACGATCCCGATCAGAATATCTTTGATCGTCAGTTTCAGTTTCCCATCTCAGATCGGCCGCTCCTCCTCGACAAAAACTGCCGGAACACTCGCAAAATTGCCGAGTTCATGGCAAAGACTCTGGATCGTGAGGAAAAGTCGATGGAAGAGGTGCCGGAGGGACTGCAGGTACACGAATACCTCGCGACGAGCGAGTCCGGAGTTGTGGAAAGAGCCAATGCACTGGTGCAGCGGCTGGTGCACGTCGAAAAAGTCAAACCCGCGCAAATTCGGGTTATCGGCAGACGAAAACTCAGAAACTCCGCCTTCGTGAATTGCGCCAATCTGGCCGGTATCCCGCTGGTTTGTGAATCGCAGCACGATGGAGATCCAAACGCCATTCAGTACGCCACGGTCTTCCGCTACAAAGGACTGGAATCCGACGTGGTGATCCTGACTGGCTTCGAAAAGCTGCTCACGCGGAAAACAAAAAACCTGTTCTACACGGCGGCGTCGCGAGCGGCCCTGCGGCTGTATGTCATTTATTCACAACCTGCCACATCGCCAGCCGCAGCACAGGTGCCTCCGCAGCTGGCAACCGGCCTGCAGTGAGTCCCTGTTGCCTCGCTTCCGACCGCATCCGCTCCTCAAGCCACTCCGGTCAGACAACTCTACGGCTGGTCGGAATACTGCGCGGCGGTAGCCATGGCTGCCCTCCGCACATTTTCGATCAGGACCTGCGGAGCAAGAACTTTGGCCCACGGCCCAAAACTCAGAACCCACGCCTGAATCTCTTCCAGATTCTCCACCGTGATCTGCAGCGTCAGGGAACCGTCAGCATGGTCGGTCGTTTTCTGAGAGTGGTGCCATTTGGATTCGCGGACATGCTTCGCCGCTCGATCCGTAAACCGAATCCGCACGACGTGCGTTTCCCCGGCTGTCAGTGGGCGCGTTAAAACCAGCCACTCGTGGGCGCGTTCAAAACCAGCAGGTGAACGGAAGATCAGTTAGCATTTACTCTGCAGGGGGAGATGATGGACTTCCATCGCATCCCTGAAAACACTTTTGCTCGGCGAATTACGCGGTCAGTTTTGTGGGCCAAACAGGCTCACGCCGGTGGGCGCGTTTGGCGGGTTTTGGCAGTCGAAGCGTCTCGGGACGCAACCGGACTCAGAAGTTGCCCGCGGACTGCCGTCCGGCGGCTCAGCAGCGCGTGACCGGGGGATTGACATTCACTGCACGCCCTGAGACGAGGGGCGGGGTGCGAACGACGACTTCCGATGTTCTTCACACCGTGTCGTCATGCCACTTCAGACCCAGGGGAGGCCATCAACAGGTTTGCTGCCTGCGAGGCGCGCTGAATGCGTCTGGACCAGCGACGATTTCAATCAGGAATCAGTTCAATTCTGGTTCAGATTCCAGTTCACAGGCTCGGTCGCGCATCTGTGCAAGTTGCGTGATGGGGTTAAAACACGGGATTCGTGATTCGATGTTTTCCCATGCGTAATCGTGTTGGCCCCAGTGGCCAGACGCACCGCGGCGAGACAGCGAAGGCAGCTACGAACCGCACGAGCCCTGGACGGGCGGCGAACCGGGTCCGTAGCCAAGGTCACGATGCAGCGGCCGAAACGCGCGTATCCGCCCCTCCGCGTGGAAGCCGGGAATACGGCGGAATCTAATG
>JBJTOM010000394.1:0-2491 GCA_046074585.1 Planctomycetota bacterium
GCAACATTCGCAGGTGCGGGCGGGCGGAATCCGGCAGGATTCGGCGGTGTGCCCGGATGGGACGGATTTGGTCTGACAGCAGGATCCCATCATTGCTGCGGCCGCAGGTTTGGGGCTGCAGCAGGCGGGCGAAGCAGGCGAGATGGCTGTGGTAGCCGGAGTGGCGGGTTGGCGGCAGCAGCAGTCTGCAGCATCCAGCACGGGCGCGCACAGCACGAGCAGGCAGAGAGCCAGCAGGCGGAGACAGCGGAGGTGGGATGTTGCGGGCATGAGTGTTGCCGGCGAACCGGATGCAGAGGGGTGAGACTCACGAAACGGAGTCAGCGGAACATTCTATCCGGAACATCAGCATTCAGGCAACGTGAATCGCTGCGGTGCTGCGGCATTTTCGGGGGATCCCGGTTCTGGATCGCGGGTGCAGTCCGCCCAAATCACCCGGCTTTCTTTCTGTCGGGGGGTATGACAGGTGCTTTTTGCCCGATTTTACGCTACATTTGCGACTTCTGTGCGGGGTATATTCGCAGGACAAGGGCAGAGAGGCGAGGCGGGCGATGCCGATCCGAGTGCAGTGTGCAGGGTGTCAGGCGGTTTTGAATGCTCCGGACGCAGCGGCTGGCAAGGCGCTCAAGTGCCGTCAGTGTGGTGGTCGTGTTCCGATCCCTGCGGCTGGTAGCGGTGGTGCTGCAACGGCAAAGCCGCGCGCACGTCGGCCGGTGGCGGAGTCCGAGGAACATGGTGGTGGCGACGGTGATGATCTTTTCGGTGGTCTGGACCTCCGTCAGATGGAGGACACGAAGAAAAAGATCTGTCCGGGCTGTGCCGCGCCGGTGAAGGACGAGGACATCGACTGCCCGAAGTGCGGGGTGACGATCGCGACGGGGGTGCTTGGTGAGCGGCAGCGGATTCGCAAGGAACGACGCGGGCCGCCGCCGGAAGAGTTCTATCGGGACGTCTGGGGCAACGCGTGGAAGTTCCTGAAGAAACACTGGACCTTTGCTGTTCGCACGGCTGTGATCTGGTCGTTGTGTCTGTCGATGGCCACGACCTGTGCGTATTCGCTGCGGTACTACGTCACGACCCGTGGTGCTGCACTGCTGGAAATGGCACAGAAGGACACAACAAACATCGAAATTCGCGGCGACCGGATGTACATCAACGTCCCGAAGGAAAAGGGATCGAAGGTTGAGTTTGACAGGACGTTTTATCAGAGATCGACTGTGTTGTGGGCACCACATGTTCAGCCGTGGCGTGAACCGCCGTCGATTTTCTGGATTTTCATGACGGTGGCGTTTCAGCTGGGATTTGGCGGTTGGTTCTGGACACTGGCGACAACGATCGCCAACACGACGATGTCGGGTGAAAAGCGGGTCAAGCGATTCCAGTTTGACTTTTTTGCCAATCTGACGCTGGGGATTCGCTTTTATGCCTGGCCAACAGTGCTCATTCTGCCACTTCTGGTGATTCCTGGTGGGGTTGCCTTTGTCAGTCCTGTGGCAGCCGGGATTGCTGCTGCGGTGCTCCTGCTGTTTCCTATTTTGGTTTTGCCGGCGGCCGTTGTGCATATGGCCCAGAAGTATTCTTACCGCGCCTGGCTGCTCAACTGGATGGCTCAGGACTTTGCCCGCACCATCGGCGCGTCGCTCTACGTCTTCGGCATGATGTTCGGCCTTGTGCTGCTCATTCCAGGCGCCATTGCCGGGGGAATTGCGGCGGCGCAGGGACAGGTCGTGGCGTGGCTGCTGTCACAGGAAGCGGGGGCACTCGAATGGCTGAAGGGGAATGTGATGGACATGGGTGAAGGGAATCTGCGGTTCCTGATGTACCAGATGCCGCTGACGTTTTCTGCATCCTTCGTATTTTTCGGTCTGATCTGTACGCTCATCGCATTTCCCGCAGTGTTCATGATGCGTGTGATCGGGCTGTACGGAGTTTATTTCCGCGCGGACCTTTCGATTGTCAATGAGTTTCCGGATCTTGAAGTCGCCGGGTTCGGACCACGGTATCTGGCGTTCCTCGTGGATTTGATTGTGATGACGCTCCTTGCCGGTGCGGGCATGTTCATCGGTTCCATGTTTGGGTGGCTATTCGGGTTTTACGGCTGGGCAATCGCTGATCAGGCTGGGCTGGGGATTGGTGCTCTTGCCTCGCTGATTTTGTTCGGCATGTACTACACTCTGGGCGAATCCGGTGCCGCTCGCGCGACACTCGGAAAATGGAGTATCGGCCTGATCGTGCTCAGAGACGACGACAGGCCCATGTCACGGGATCAGGCTCTCAAGCGTTTCTTCAATTCGCTCGTCACCGTGCTCACACTGTTCATTGGCTTCATCATGTGCGCGTTCCGACCGGACCGGCGCGCGACCCATGACAAAATGACAAAGTCGAAGGTGGTCTGGCAGTCTGAGCAGACGTAGGCGGGTGCAGGGGCGCAGAGGCAGGGAGTTTCAGATGGACGCGGAACGGCTGCGGCGAGAGATCGGTTTCGAGGCTG
>JBJTOM010000395.1:0-11544 GCA_046074585.1 Planctomycetota bacterium
CCCAGCCTCGATCGCCTCGCCCGCCGCAGCGTGCTGTTCAGGAACGCCTATTGCCAGCAGGCCGTCTGCAACCCCTCCCGATCCTCACTGCTCACCGGCAGACGCCCGGACTCCCTGCGAATCTGGAATAACAGTGTCCACTTCCGCGAACGCAACCCGGAGATTCAAACGCTCCCGCTGTGGTTCAGAACACACGGCTACCACACTCGCTGCATCGGCAAGATTTTTCACAACTGGCACACCAAAGTGCACGGTGATCCGCAGTCGTGGAGCGTCCCGGAATTTCTGCACTATGCCAATCACGGCGACGACCGCGCCCTGGTCGATGGCCCCCTGCCGCCGAATCTGGCCCACACAACATCCGGCTTCGGCTATTCCGGCCCCGGCATCTGTGAATGCCGCGATGTGCCTGATGCCGCCTACTACGACGGCCGCGTTGCTGACGAAGCTGTGCGCGTCCTGAACAATCCGCCCGGCCAACCCTTCTTTCTTGCAGTCGGATTCTGGAAACCACATGCCCACTTCAATGCACCCAAAAAGTACTGGGATCTCTATGACAGAGACAAACTCCCCGAATTGCTCAACGCCCGTCCCCTGAACGCACCCGCCATCGCCTTCCACCAAAGCACCGAAGTCCTTGGCCCTGCAGGCAATCAGAAAACTCCAGACCCCGCCCACGTCGCCGAAATGCGGCATGGTTACTTCGCCAACATCAGTTACATGGATGCCCAGCTCGGCAAAGTCCTCGATGCCCTCGCCAATTCACCCGCCGCCAACAGCACCATCATCGTCTTTCTCAGCGACCACGGTTACCACATCGGTGAACACAGCCTCTGGGGAAAAACATCGAATTTTGAATACGATGCCCGCGTCCCGCTCCTGATTCATGCCCCCGGAATGCCACAAACCGGTCGCTGCACACACGCCATCACCGAACTCATCGATCTGTTTCCCACTCTCACCGACCTCTGCCGACTCCCCCAGCCCCCCGCCCTCGAAGGCCATAGCCTCGCCAGCATCCTTGCTGAGCCCCAGTCCCCAGGCAAACCCGCAGCCTTCACTCAACACCCCAGACCAGCCTACTACGATCGCACGCCTTCCGGACACCCCGCTTCCATGGGCTACAGCATCCGCACGCCTCTGGCCCGCTACACCGAATGGAGAAACTGGCAGACCGGCACCATCACGGACCGCGAACTGTACCTTGCCAGTGATCAGCCTGCCGAAACTCAGAACGCTGCCGATCTCCCTGCACACGCTGCCCTTCGTGACACACTCGCTGAACTCCTGCACCAGACACACCCTCCAATGGCTCGCGATTCCAACTGAAACACCTCACACAACAAAAAAACAGGCTGCGTTCCCGCAGCCTGTCTCGCGCATCACAGTCATCGCCGGACAGTCGTCTCAGCGGATCGTCAGCGGTGCCGTTGCCTCTCCGCGACCACTGCTCTGCACTCGAACCGTTGTCACCCGTCGCGCCAGACTTCTCAGACGGAACGAAAACTCACCCTGCCCAGGAACTGTCAGGCTCTGAGTCACCGTGGCCGTTCCCAGGACCGCTCCGGATGCCGGATCCGTAACCGTCACAACCGTATTCACGGCAAACGGCTGCACCACACCGTCAACCCGCAGCTCACCCAGTGCGTTGCCACGCAGCCGCGCCGTCGCTCGAATCACCTGCACCGTGTCTGCACCCGGCGTGACCGGCACCAGTTCCGTCTCCACACTCGTCGCATACAGCACGCCCTGATGGAAATATCCGGAAACAAGGACCGGTGTATTCACGCTGCGACTCAGATTGCTCGCAGGCATCGGCGTCCCCGCAATGCTCAGCACCACCGCCGGAAATCGCTGATCAGGATTCATCCTGCAGGTGATCCCATTCACCACGAAACTCCCAGCCGTCGCGTTGTAACTGGTCACATTTCCAATCACACTGTTCTCCCCGAAATCCACCATCGCCGCCGACATCACATGCCGCGTGGTCGTTCCTTCCACAACCGTCAGCCCCTCAGCTGTCAAAGTCGCCGCCGAATACGGTGCTTCTCCCAGACCCGACTGAAAGATTGATCGCACGCGCCCGGGAGCTGCAGCGTCCAGCAGCCGCGAAAGCGTCGCCCCCGTAATCCCCGTCGTTCCATCAAGCACCAGATCCGGCGGAATCTCACACACCATCCCACCCACCGTAATTGTTCGTGCCGTCGGATTGATGCCCGTGATCGGCCCCTGCACGCCAGCCTCGTTCAACGATGACGGCGGCGCCTGCCCAAATGCACTGCTCCCGCAAATCTGCAGAACAACCCCCCACACAACCGTCCACATCAACGATCTCATGATTCCCCCCAACACAAATGGCCCGCTGAGCTTCCCGCGGTAAACACCCGTTCAACCACTGCAGAAAGAAGCTCGTCGGCACCGCTTCCCCCCTTCTGCAGCCGCCGCGCCACTTGCCCCCGTTGCCGAAATACCACAGTCGCTGGCAACAGTCGCCAGAGATTCCCCAAAGCACTGCCCGGAAACGCCGCGTCCAGGGCGAACAGCCCCTCAGACAAAACGCGGGGGCTGCACATGCAAACCCGCAAAAAGGCCGGCAAATGTGAGTGGCACACCCCGCGATCCACGCCGCAGTCGAAGCCCCCCGGTCCCGCCTTCCCACCAGTGTTCAATCACCACCCGCACGGCAGACCCTGACGGTCAGGAAAACTCTGCTGCCCCACCAAAAATCGTTTCACAAGCTCTCCGTTGCCATTTCACAACATCAATTCCAGAGCCATGTTTCAACTCCACACCCAAACGTTGCCGCGCCCTGAACAGGCCCCACAACAGTTGCGAAAAAACCACAAACACCCAAACATCCCGCCTCCACCACTTTGTTAAGACTCCAAATGCCGAACGCTGTGGAACTGACGCCCGCCCGACTCGCGTCTAAAATCCAGCACGTCAGACCAGACAATCCACCAAAGCTCCACCCAAACTCCGCAAAGGCCCATCCTTGTCCTGGCTTCGGTCCAAACTCTTCTGGAAAATCGCCGGACTCTATGTCCTGCTCTCCGTACCCGCCGTGCTCGGACTGGCCGCCACACTGCAGACAGCCCTCCTGCGCAACGCCAGCGAACAACACCGCCAGTCGGTCCTCGACGAACTTCAGCGGGCCGCTGCCCCGCTCAATGGCTCAGACACCGATGCCAGACTGATCGCCGACTTCCGCAGAACCCTCCCCGAAGGACGCACGATCCTGCTCCTCGACCAACTCGGAAACTCCCTCGAATCACCCCAATCCCCGCCCATCCACGATTTCACTCTCCGCTCCTCACTCAATGCCGCCGCCAGCGCACCGTCCGGACTTTCTCTCCGCACCATTCGCCCTGCCGGCGCTCCACGCGACATCCTCGCCGCCTGCCGACGCCTCGACACCCGCCCCAAACGCTCCTTCCTACTCCTCACCTCAGATCCCTTCACGTCCGAACTCCAGGCCCGGCAAACTGCTGCCATCGCCCTGCAGGCGGCCCTCATTACCTGGGCACTCGGCGCCACCTGCCTCCTCGTCGTCGCCTCCTCCGTTGTCGCCCCCCTGCAGGTCATGTCCCAAAAACTGCAGGCGTCCGTTCAACGCGATGACCGCGATGACATGCTCCTCGATGTTTCAGATCGCCAGGATGAAGTCGGTGATGTTGCCCACGCCCTCTACCAGCTCGAAGATCAGCTCCAGGACCGCATCCTCGGACTCGAACAGGCCGGTCGCGACTCCGCAGCCTCCATCAGCCTCCTCACCGCAGTTCTCGACTCCATGATCGAAGGCGTCATCGCCATCGACCATACCCAACGCATCCTGTTCATCAATCCCGGAGCCCGTAAGCTCCTTTCCATCCCCGATGGAATCGCCCCCGGACACAGACTCTACGAAACCGTTCGCATCCCCGCATTCCTCGAAATCGTCGATGAATGCCTCTCAAAAAATGCCGTCAGCACCCTCGAATACCGAAACCCCAGAGATCAGGCCCACCATCTCCTGTTTGCCATCCCCATCCGGAAATCAACTCAGACCGGAGCTGTCGTGGTTGTCCGCGATATCTCCGATGTCCGCCGACTCGAAGCCATGCGCCGTGACTTCGTGAGCGGCGTCTCGCACGAACTCAAAACCCCGCTCACCGTCATTCAGGCCTGCACCGACACACTCCTCGCCGGTGCACTTGATGACCCCACCGCCGCCAGCCACTTCCTCAAACAAATCGAAGAGCAATCCGAACGCCTCCTGCAGCTCATCCTCAAAATGCTCCAGCTCGCACGCGTTGAATCCGGCCAGGAAATCCTGCATCTCGAATCCGTCGACGCCGCCACCGTCGCCACCAACTCTCTCCGCACCCTCCGCCCCCTCGCCGATGCCCGTGGCGTCCGGCTCCAGCTTGCCGGCCACACACAACTCCAGCTCCACACCGATCAGCAGGCCCTCCGCACCATCCTCGATAACCTCCTCGATAACGCCATCAAACATACCCCCTCCGACGGAACCGTCACCATCCTCCTCCACACCACGCCCCATGGCCCCGCCATCACGGTGAAAGACACCGGAGAAGGCATCCCCGAAACACTCCTCGATCGCATCTTCGAACGCTTCTACCGCGTCGAACGCGATCGCTCCCGTGAACGCGGTGGCTCAGGACTCGGACTCGCCATCGTCAAACACCTCTGCCACGCCCTCAACGCCCAAATCTCCGCCCGCAGCAAACTCGGGGAAGGCAGCCAGTTCGAGATCGTCTTCAAACAATAAGCCCCGCACTCCAGGCAGATTGACGACCGCCACTCCGTAACGTACAGTTCCCGGTGTCATCACACCCACCACAGCCCCTCAAACAATCCTCCTCCCCTGATCAGGTCCCAACTTGGCTAACTCGGCAGACCACACCTCCTCTGTTTCCCCCACTCCCTCCTTCCAGGATCTCGGACTCTCGCCGTCCACTCTCCGGACACTCCGACAAATCGGCTACCAAACGCCCAGCCCCATCCAGGCCGCCCTCATTCCCCTCGCCCTCACCGGCAGCGACTGCATCGGCCAGGCCCGCACCGGCACCGGAAAAACCGCAGCCTTCATGCTGCCCACACTCGAACAAATCGATTGTCGCCTCCGGAAAGTTCAGGTCCTCGTCCTCGCCCCCACCCGCGAACTCAGCGAACAGGTCTGCCTCGAATCCCGCAGACTCGCCGCCGGACTCGAAGCCCGCTTCGCACTCGCTGTCGGAGGTCGCCCCATCGGACGCCAGATCGATGACATCCAGGCCGGTGCCCAAATCATCATCGGTACGCCTGGCCGTGTCATCGACCTTATGCGCCGCGGACACCTCAACTTCAAAGATCTCGCCATCGCGGTCCTCGACGAAGCTGACCGCATGCTCGATATCGGCTTCCGACCCGATATCGAACGCATCCTCCGCAGCTGCCCCTCCGATCGCCAGACACTCCTCCTCTCCGCCACCATGCCCCCCGATGTCCTCAGACTCGCCCAAAAATACATGGTCGAACCGCAGTCCGTCGACCTCTCAGAAGATCGCGTCGTCGTCGATACCATCGAACAGTTCTACGTCACCGTCGACGAAGATCGCAAACTCCCGCTCCTCATCCGCATCCTCGCCCGCGAAAAACCCAGTCAGGTGATCGTGTTCACTCGCACCAAACGCGGCGCCGACAAACTCCACGAAGTCTTCTCCAAACGACTCAAATCCGCACGTATCGCCTGCATCCACGGTGACCTCCCCCAACGCAAACGCGATCGCGTCATCCGCGAACTTCGCGCCGGACACCTCAGACTCCTCATCGCCACCGATGTCGTCGGACGCGGCATCGATATCAGCGGCATCTCACACATCATTAATTACGACATCCCGGAATACTGCGACGACTACGTCCACCGCGTCGGACGCACCGGCAGACTCTCCTCTGACCAACAGGGCCGCGCTGTCACCTTCGTCACCCTCGCACAGGGCGGCGAACTCACAAATATCGAAAAACGCATCAATACCGTCCTCCCGGAATATCAGCTCGAAGGCTTCGATGCCTTCCGCCGCCGAGAACGCATCAGCCGAAAAATTACTCGCTTCGGCAACGGCACCGAATAGCCGCAACGCATGCAGCCCAACTCCCCGCCCCACGATCCACCAGCAGCCCGCCACAGGCCGCTCCTCCACCGCGCCGTCGCCTGCCTCCTCCTCGCTGCCACCAGCCTCACTCTCGCCTCACTCCCCGCACGCTCCTGGTGGCTCGCCGATGTCCTCGCCAACCTCCGTGTTCAGGCCTGCATCGCCTCCATCATGCTCCTCACCCCACTCGCCCTTCTTAAACTCAAAATTCCTTCACTCCTCGCCGCAGTCCTCCTCGCCTGGCACGCCAGCTTCCTCCTGCCAGCCGTTGTCCCCGACCGCCCCGCACTCAGCCCCGCCACGCTGCAGCACAGCCCCTCGCACCCACACCCTCCCCACATCTCCGTCTGCCTTGCCAACGTCCGCTTCAATAACCCGCAACATCACATCATCGCCAGGTCTCTCCAGCAGTCCGCCGCTGATGTCCTTGTCGTCGTGGAACTCAATCCCGCCCTCCGCCAATCCCTCACCACACAACTCACGCCAGACTACCCCCACACAGTCTGGGCCGATCGCGAACCCGGCGCCTTCGGAATCGGACTCCTCTCCCGCCTGCCACTCCAGAACCCGCACATCAATCACTTCGGCGCCACCGCTCAATCCAGCTCAATACCCCGCGTCCCGGCAATCTCAGTCGATGTCCGGACACCCGCCGGACCCGTCCGTCTCATCGCCGTTCACTGCATTCCCCCCATCGGCCAACACAACTTCCAGGTCCGCTCCCGCCAGCTCGCCGACGCCGCCATCGCCGCAAAAAAAACAGCGGCCAATAACCCCGTGCTGCTCGTCGGAGACCTCAACCTCACCCCGTGGGCCCCAGCCTTCCACGACTTCCTGCAGCACGCCAGACTCATCAACCCCGCCAGCGGTTCCGGAGTTGAACCCACATGGAACGCCGGCCCCCGCTACCCCTGCGGCCTGCTCATCGATCACATCCTCCACTCACCACAACTCACCTGCCTCAATCGCCAAATCCCCCCATCAATCAACTCCGATCACCGCCCCGTACTTGCCCTCTTCAGAATTTCAAATCCTGACCCGCTGCATGGCTCCGCAATGCCGTCAGCGTCTCGTCCGTACTCGCCGGATCCACCGCCCGACACGATTCCGTAAGAATCGCCGCCAACTCCGCCAGATCCCTCCGCCACTCCACCGCATCCAGCTGAGGCGGTTCAAGGTCCGCAAATTCACCACACAACAGAATCAGTCGCAGGCAGTGACGAAACACCACTCCCTCCTGCTTCACCAACTCCCGAGCCCGCACGTAACGATCAAAGTTGCCCCCGAATCGCAGCAGGTCGCCCACACACCAGATACTCCGCTGAGGAACCAGGCCAACGCCCGGATAATCGTGCTGAAAGAGCATTCGCATGCGGTCACCAAGCGGCACCGGATACACCCTCCTCCGCTCCACCTCATCAAAATACCCCGTCAACTCCTGCGGCGTTACCAGTCCCAGCGATAATAATCGCGGGTTCAGATAATCCACCGCCAATGGCCCCGGTGGCATCGCCTCTGGCAGCGGAACCCGCACCATCACCGCCACCGAAGAAGGCATGTCCAGCACACTCTCCAGCAACTGCAGTCGCTCCTCATAACTCGCCCGATGCATGTGCTCCGCCAGAAACACGCCATACAGCGGATTGATACTGCGAAAACTGTTGATCAGCTTCAACGGTTCCGCCGCGATCGCCAGTCGCGGCTGATACAACGGCTCTTCCACCACCCCCGCTGCCGACATCGCCCTCTTTCCACCAGCCAAACCCGCCTTCCCGCCAGGTTTCGCTGACTTCACCCCGCCAGTCGCACCCCCCGGCCCCCCTGTCCTCGCCTCCGAAATCAAACGCCCAAGCAGTCCGCCCCCCGCACCTGACCCCGCACCAGTTCCCGCAGATGAATCCGATTCAGCCACACCAGCCGACTCAATCTGCACCACGGACTCGCAAAATAAGGGCTGCTCGGACGGCACATCCCGCCCCCCATCCTCAACCACCGCCTTCCCATTCCCATCATCATCCCCAACACTCTCTCCACCCCCCTCTGCCAGACCCGCTCCAAAATCCTCCTCAACCGCTGCCACAACACCAGCCGTCGCCGCACCATCCACATCCTCCGCATCGTCGCTCGCCCCCTCGTCAGCACCCACCGGTGGCAGGTGCGTCGAGAGCCACCGCGACTGTGCGACCGCCGCCGACCGCGAATCAATCACCGCCAGCAATTCACTCGCCGATTGCTCCGCCAGCACCGAACGGAAAGCCCCCAGCCCCGACTCCCCCAACACCCGCGCTGCCGTCGTCGCCGGACTGGGCGGAGGCGGATCCAGCATCACAAATCCAGCGTCCGCCAGTGTCCTCAGCATCGCCACCAGCTGACGACAGGCCGATTCCTTCTCCGCCGGCTCCAGCAGCCGCCGGTTGATCGCATCAAACAGCGCCTGCACCGTCCCCGAGCGGCGGATCAGAAATGCCAGCAATCGCCAGGGAAAAATGCCGCGACTCGCCAGACGCACCGGCGGAGCGTCCCGCAAGACCTGAAACTGACGCTCCGACCAGTACTGCACGCCGTCCCGACGCTTCGGCATCTTCCTCTTCAGATTCTTCTTCGCCCGAATCAAATGCGGATCCCGAGTGTCCTCCGGAATCTCGTCGTACTTCTGCTGCCAGCGAAACAATCGCACGTCGTCCTCATGCGCCACCGCAAACACATACCCGCGACTGTCAAACTGCGGACGACCCGCTCGCCCAAACATCTGATGCGCACTGCTCGGATCAATCAGCTTCATCCCCCCCCGTGGCCCCTTCAGCAGCGATGTCATCACCACAGAACGCGCCGGCAGATTGATCCCCGCCGCCAGCGTCTCTGTGCAGATACACACACTCAAGAGCTTCTGCTGAAACAAATGCTCGACCACGCGACGATAGCGCGGGAGCAGACCGGCGTGGTGCAGGCCGATTCCACGCAGCAATAACTGACGCAGCTTCCCGCCAGCCCCGATCGACCAGTCGTGCTGCGCAATCTCTGACACCAGCTGCCGCTGCTGACCGTCGGACAGCAGATCCCGCCCCCGCAGCTGCTCCGCCACACTCCAGCACTCGCTGCGATTGAAACAAAACACAAGCGCCGGAGTATACCGCTGCGACTCGTCACCCCGAGACATCTCCTGCAGCTGGTCCCCCAGAAACTCGTCCGCAACCCAGCGAAAATCCAGCGGGACACGACGCTCCGTACTCTGCAATAACCGCAACGTCCGGCCATGCATCCGCGATAACCACACAGTGAAGTCCGCCGCATTCCCCACCGTCGCGCTGATCAGCAGCAAACGCACATGCTTCGGAAGCAGACCCAGCGACAACTCCCAGACAATCCCTCGCTCCGGGTCGTTGAAACTGTGAAACTCATCCATCACCACCGCTGATACCTGCTCGAAATTCTCCTCCTCCGGAGATAACAGGCGATTCAACAGAATCTCAGCCACCACCACCAGAATCGGCGCCTCAGCGTTCTCCTTCCGGTTCCCCGTCACCAAACCCACCTGATCCGCAGAAAACCCCCAGCGAACTGCCGCCTCCCGCAACTCCCGATACTTCTGTTCCGTCAATGCAATCAGCGGAGTCGTGTAATAAGCCCGACGCCCCAGAAGCAACGCCTCATACAACGCCGTCTCCGCAATCACCGTCTTGCCGGTGCCCGTCGGAGCACACACAAGAATTCCGTCACTCGATTCAAACCATGTGAGGATCGCCTGCTCCTGAAATGGATACGGCGGCCAGGGCAGCTGCTCCAGATATCGCAGCGCAATGTCCTCTGATGTCAACTCCTCACGCTCTGCCCCCATCCCCAAGGCCTCCAGTTCACCACGCCCGCAATGCTGCTCAGACCCCAACACCCGGCACGCCCCAGCCAATACTCAGAAATCCAGCCAGATACCGCCCCCGATCAGATTCTCCTCCCGGTCCACAAACGAATACTGCGTCGAAGGACCGTGATAATAGTTCGCACCCAGCTTCAAACGATGCCCGGAACGCAGCCCATGCCAGTTCCAGCCAGCCACCGTGTTCACACCAATCAGACTTCCCTGCTCCTCCCGATAATGCCCGTGAATCGCCACAAAAGGAGCACCCGACCAGCGGGATCTGGCAGCCGGCGTCCATTCCGCTCCCGCCTGCAGCTCCAGCGGCTCAGCACCTCCGGAGACACCCGCAGCCCACGCTACCTCCCCGTAGACACGCAGTTCATCCGTCAGATCCTGACTGATCCCCGCCAAAAGCGAGTCACGCACGTAATTCAGCCGGGGCGTCGCCGGATACGCCAGTAGATACTCGTCCCCGATATGACTGCTGATATGCGAATAACCCGTCCGCCACGATGTCGCGTCCTGTCGCCATGTGCCAGTCAGTCCCACCCGATAGTCCGACCCCTCCAGCATCGTACTCGGCTCGTCCGGCAACACTCGAGCGAAAACCGCACCGTCCAGATCCAACTGAAATCCCTGCGGATCCTCACCCCCAACCGTACCATTGCGAATCAAACCCACCCGACCACCAAGCACCGCATCCATCACCTGCCGGTCACTCACCGTGTCGTGCAGATTCAGCAACTGCATCCTCGACTCTTTGTCTCCCGCCAGCCACGTCCGATACAACAACCCCTCCGGAAGCAGCTGCCATCCCTCTGTCGCCCGCCGCCCACGTCCAAAAGAAATTCCCGAATGCGGACCAGAGCCGTGAACGCCAGGTGCCTGACCAAAGTCCCCACGCGACAACCCACCGCCCCCTGAATTCAGACTCGGCAGCTCAAAGGGAGCCGATGGAGCCGGTGCTGACTCCGCCTCAGGGGCTGCCGACGCTTTCTGAGCACCCTGAGCACCCTGCAAAGGAGCCTCCTGCGAAACCCGCCACACATAGGCCGGTGAAAGTTCGCCCGCATCAACAGGCTCAGAAAACAGACGATCAGCCGACAACCGAATCTTCAAATCGTCTGCCTCCGTCAGCCCAGGGCCGCTGCACAGCCCGGCAATCATTCCAATCAGAACAGACGATCGGCTACCCAAAAATGGCTGCCCCATGTGAATCACCAGACCAGTCTTTGTCGTGTGGCAATCCACCACCGTCACGGTGGCTGGATCTTGGCAGACAGAAAATCGGCCACCGATGGGGTGGGTTGTAACTGATGCACCAGTCGTCCGACTTTTCGCAGCTATATCGCGTGCAACGAATCTATGACGCAGAATTTAACGGTTGTATCGACCACACCAGCTTCCTGATGACCAACCCACAACAACCATCCAAACAGCCGACCAAAACACCCCAAATAACCCACGCACTCCAGACTAAACCCCAATCCCCAACTGAAGGCCTCAGAACGCCCGTCATTCAATCAAAATTTCCTGAGGCGCCCCAATTCCGGCACA
>JBJTOM010000396.1:0-2221 GCA_046074585.1 Planctomycetota bacterium
GATTCAGTCATGTGGACCGGAACCGGCGGTTCCGGCAAGACCTTCGTGTCAGGCGCTGCAGGCACTGACAAGCTGCAACTGCAGAACAACTACAGTGGCCTCACAATTACGCCCGGGCAGCAGTCCATTACCGTCGGGGCACAGCGTCTGTCATTTGACACCAGCCTTGAAGACGTAGAAGTCGTGGATTCAGCCGCAACAACTGTTCTGGCAACGGCATCTGCCTCGTCCATGCAGTTCGACTCAGTAAATTTCTCGGTTCAGGCCACTGGTGTCGCAGACCTGCGAAACGCTGTGATTAACATCGCCAGCGGAAAGTTCACGCTGACCAGTGCTGGTGTGCTGGGAGTCTTGCAGACTTCTGTGCAGAGCCTCGAGGTCAGCAATTCGGGCACTGGAAGTGTTGCAAACGTGATCGTTGCCTATGCCGGGGATCTGCATATCAGCGGCAGCGGCATCAGTTCCAACGGAGCATCGATTACAGTGACCGCCTCCCCGACCGGAGGCGGGTCAATCACCATGGACGATTCAGTCGTCATCAATGCCGGCACAGGGAATGTCGCAATCTCGGCCCCCGGAAACATCACCCTCTCCAGCGTCCAGACATCCACCGGTACGGTTTCGATTACCAGCACGTCCGGCGCCATCGTGAAAGGGAGCACCCTGAACCCCAATCTTGTCGGCGGAGCAGGCAGCTCATTCGCGCTCCGAGCAGCAGGTGGAATTGGAACGCCCACAGATCCCCTCAACACTGCCATCCCGGTGCTGGCGTATCAGAATTCGATCGGTGATGTCAGCATTCGAAACACCGGCGGTCTGCGAATCACCTCAGTTGATGGGCTCGCAACCTCCACAAACACCGGTACGACGACACTCGTGGCCACCAGTCCGATTGTTTTTGCCGTGAGCACGACCCAGGCGTCACTTCTGGTGCAGGCCACAGAATCAGCACCAGCGAACTATGACAGCATTACCGTAAACGCGGGCGTCACAGTTACTGCGATCAGCGGAAATCTGATTTTCGAGGCCGGTGACGCAATTTTTGTGGCATCCGGAGCGACCGTCCAGTCGCACTCAGGCGAAATCATTTTCCGCTCCGGCTTGAATGATACAGACGGCAGTGGTGCCATGACTCTCAACGGCATCATTCAGGTGATGGCCATCGGTCAGATCATTACGCTGGACCTGAATCAGCAGCAGAGTGCTGCGCAGTCATCCACTGGTGCTCTGATCGCATCAAGCCTTCGTCTGATCAGCAATGGAAATGCCGCCGGCTCATTCCTGCTCGGTGAGAGCGACTTGAACGATGTGGGTACCCTGGCAGCCAGCACGGCTGGATCAATCCAATTTAAGGATCTCGATGATCTGACGATTGGATTGGTCGGGAGTTCCTCGGGGATTGCAGCGATTTCCGGTGTCAGTACAGTCAACGGCGTCTCGGAGGGCGGAGCCGTATCAATAGCCGCCAGGTCAGGTTTGACTGTGAGTCAGGCCATTCGCACCTCGCCGGTCGCCGGCCCCGGCAGCCTGAGTCTCGGGACCGTGACCCTGACTTCCATCAACTCCACGATTGTCATCACGGACAACGCCGATATCCACGCTGACGGTTCCGTCAGCATTACAGCCCCGCAGGGCATCCAGACTGCTGGTGCTGTTGTCACTTCCAGTGACGATGTCGCCTTCAATTCACCCGTCAACCTGACCGACTCCGTTTCCGTCGATACCGGAGGGGGAACGATCACCTTTGACGGGAGCGTCAACGGCAGCGAAGATCTGACACTGACCGCAGGCACGGGAAACATCGATTTCAACGCCGCGGTCGGGCTGGTTTCTCGCCTCGATCAACTGCGAATCGTCAGCGTCGCGAATGCCAGCTTCGACGCAGCCGTTCGGGCTGAATCCATCCTGCAGGATGCGGGAACCGCGACGACCACATTCTCTGGACCCATCGACACAAATACCACAGCCGGAGTCAACATCACCGGCACCAATTTGGTGCTCAACGGTGGCCTGACAACCACCTCGTCCGGTGTGCTGACCACCAGCCTGACCGGTACTGCGTCCATTGGTGGCTCAACAACGAACAGCGTCGATGCTGCGGTGTCAATCAATGCCGTTGGCACGATCACCGTCGGAGCGTCCGCTGCACTCACTTCCAACGCGGCAGTGCTCCTGAAAACCACCGCCGCCAGTGTCACGCTGCAGGGTTCGGCCACAGTCA
>JBJTOM010000397.1:0-10754 GCA_046074585.1 Planctomycetota bacterium
TTTTCATTCTGCCCTGCATGGAACAGGCCAATATCTACAATCTGATCGATTTCGCCGGGCCCAACTCCACCCGCATGACCACCAGTGGCACTCCCAGCAATCCCAACTATCAGGCGTATGCTCAGGCCGCTGGTCTGTTCCTCTGCCCCTCCGACGCCAACACGGGGCGAGTGATTTCGGAAAACAACTATGTGTACAACTTTGGCGGAAGCACCCCTTATGGCGGCGCCGCCAACTCGACTCAACAGACCACATGGTCTGGTGCGATCACAGTGGGAAAACAGACACTGACGTGTGGCGGCAACGGTGCCTTCACAGCCGGAGCGGCACTCGCAGACCGCGATTTCACCGATGGCATGTCCAACACCGCAATGTTCTCTGAACGCACAAAGGGCTCAGCGGCTGCCGCAGCAAGCGCTTCGCCAGGTCCTGCTGATATTATCACCTCTCCAAATCGCCAGAATGTCATGCTGCCCCCGGACGTGATGTTCACTGACTGCCTCAATGCGCCACGCGTGCCCAGTGGATTCAACTTCACCACCTTCGGTCGCTGGGCGATCGGCAGCGATTTCTCCAATGGCTGGCCATTCGCCGGATACTCAGGCACCATGTACAATCACGTGGCCACTCCCAACTGGCGCGGGCTGGACTGCGGTAACTGGAGCGCCATCGCGGATACGCCGGGCGAACATGCCATTATTTCCGCCCGCAGTATGCACACCGGTGGCGTCAATGTGATGCTCGCCGACGGGAGCGTTCGATTTGCCAGCGACAGCATTGATCTGGGCGTCTGGAGAAGCGTGGGAACGCGTGGCTCAGGCGAGACCATCGGCGAATGGTGACCGACCGGTCGTTCACCAACTCCTCTCATACTGCCCCCTGACGGAAGATTCGCGATGGATGCCCGTTTTCCCCCCGTGTTCGCCTGCGTTGTCCTTCTCAGTCTCTGCGGCTGCGGTGATTCCACTGCCGCATCCGCCACACAGGTGGCCTCGGCCGAAACCGCATTCGACGTGGGACGACAGGCGTTTCAAACCGGTGATTTCGCTGCAGCAGAAACCCAGCTGAATGCCGCAGTCACTGCCGGAACGCTCCAGGCCGATCTTTTCGAGAGTGCCCTGGTGCTGCTGGTCCGCTCCCGGATCGCTCAGGGAAAGCTCGACGACGCGGATGCCGGTCTGAAACAGCTGGAATCCACGGCGACAGCCATCGACCAGTACTGGGTGGCCATGGCCGAACTGCTGCTGAAGAAAAATGATGCTGCAGGTGCCCGGCGGGCAGTTCAGGAAGCCAGAAAGGCGAACCCAAAGGCAGAACTTCCCGGTCCGCTCAGGACGTTCTGATCACCACCGGTTGATTGATAGCCGCCACTCGCCACATGCTGCCCGGTCAGGGAATCTGCAGCTCGATGCAGACAAGGCGGTGGTCCGAACATTTTACAAGTTCGGCAGCGGCCCCCGTAGTCGGCCAGAAGACCCGCGCCGACAGCACCTGCAGATCACGGGATGGCAGCACATAATCCACCCGCAGATTGCCCACCGTGCGGTCGGAGAAATCGGCCGTGTCCGCCGTCGCCGGGCCGCGATGCTGACGATTGATGCCCTGCTGCTGCAAAGACGCCTGCTCACCGCCCTCGCTGCTCGGCACAGGCTCTGACCGCACCCGCGGATGCTGCAGCAACTGCTGGATCGCCCCAGGAACACTGCCACCGTCCACCGGATCCGCGTTCAGATCTCCTGCCACGACAAACGCAGCATCCGCTGCCAGACCCCCGGAAATTCCGGCATCGTCCTCAATCCAGGAAGCCGAGCCCGGTGTCAGATAGTCCCGCCAAAACCGAATTTCATCATGGTTGCGACGCCCGTTACGATCCTCAGCACCATCAAAAGCCGGCGGAGTGGGATGGCTGGCCAGGAAATGCAGGAGGTGACCGTCGACTTCCACCGGAACATCCCAGTGGCTCTTTGACGAGAGCCGCAGGATCTGCAGGTCGTCAGCGGAATACCACGCTGCGCTCGAGTCCGGATCAACAGGCAGCAGTGCGTTCGGTGCCTGTTTCCACAGAAGTTTCTGAAAAGTCCGCACCCCGTCCTTTTGGATTGGGAATTTTGACAGCAGCAGCATGCCGTACTGTCCGGGAAACCGCCCAAAGCCATAAGCATCACCCGGACCATCACTTCGGCCGTCGTGGTCCAGATCCCGCCCCGAGGGAACGCCGGTGTTCACCGGTGCTGTCCAGACATACTCGTAGTCAAGCGGATCCTCGATCGCCCAGTCAGCAGTGATACTCAGATAATTCTTCTGAAATGCATTGACGGCTTCGTGGGAATCTGAGAAGTCAAATTCGTTGAGCAGCACGATGTCAGGCCGGACGATACGGAGGATCCGCGCGACCTGGCGAGCCTGCAAATTCCCATCTGTGCTCAGATCGCGTTCCAGCTGTCCGGCGGCATCACGATTGAGACTGCAGTTGAAGGTGGCGACGCGGATGCTGCGTCGCCCCTCAATCGCCACGCCACTGCCTGGTTCGTCAGCCAGACCCCGTGTCGCGAAACCGCCGAGCACAGTCAGTGTGAGGAAAACAAAAGTACGCATGACAGACTTTGGCGGTACGGGAGCACAGGGGATGGCAAATCCGGTCAGTTGAGGGCGTCGAGAGTTGTCACGACGTCTGCAAACAAATCATCCAGCAGCGACAGTCCCCCCCACACATTCTCGGGAGCAGACGTGGGTTCGGGAATCAGACGGACCGGAAGATCCCGGAGCGTCCGAAGATCGGTCGATTCTGTCACAGCGTTGCTCGGAGTGGTCAGATTCTGTTCCAGCAACGAAACGCGACCGGCAAGTTCCACATCGGATGACTCAGCCCCGGCAAACAGATCAACCTGTTCGATTTCCGTCGGCCGGTCAATCGCAACCGGACGTTCAGCCACTATCGGCTGCACCGTCGCGGTGCGAGCGGTCGTGGCGGAACGGCGTTCGCCAGGCTGCAGAACGCCGGCCATGATGTGTCCGGGGTGATTGGCGGTGTCGAGGTCTTCATAGCCGAGGCGGTGGCCGAATTCGTGGGTCATGACAGTGAGCAGGTCAATCATGCCGGCCGGCACTTCCTCGCCGGCACTTCCCACAAACCAGCCCAGGCCCATGGCATCATCGTCAAGCACGATGTGGTCAGCCCGAGCCAGTCCCAACTGTCCATCGGCAGACAGGTCGCCGATGACTACAGGGGTCGCCAGCAGACTCTGAAGCTGTTCCGGAGTGATCCCGGCGGCGGCCCAGGCAGCGATCGCATCATTTCGGGCCGCGAGCACCGTGGATGCATCCAGAAGTCGTCCCTGGAAGCCCTGAGCGGCGATCATGCCGCGAGATTCCTCCGTCAGGCCACTTTCATCGAAGCTGACATCTGCGAGCATCTGTGGGAAGGCGACGGGCAGATCGCCTGCGTTCTGGGCGATGTCAACACCATACACTCCCCAATACCCGGCGCCGACGGATGCCGGTCGTTTGAATTCGAAGGAGACCGTGCCGGTGGAGTCACTTGTGGCGGTGAACGTGGCCGTAGAGACAGCTCCTACAGCCAATCCCATCGCTGCGCCCAGTTGAGCGGTTTGGCCGGGCAATGTAACGATCGTATTTGTGGCGTAGGCGGCGCTTCCAAAATAAACACGAATCGTGTGGGACGTACTGGCATTGTTGGTGTCGATGTTGAATGTGGCCACTCTTGTCGCCTGCACCAGGGAGTCGATGTACAGGTTGTAGGACGACTGGCTGGTCGTGGAGCCCTGTACGATGGCAATCGACTGCCCGCTGGTAAAGCCAAAGTGTTCCCCAGCGGTGGTGCCAGCTGTTGCAGCACTATACACGTTGGATGCGAACGCCCCTGTTGTCCCGGCCATCACGGCTGTCGATAAACGAGTAAAGTCAAAACGACGCATAAAGCCCGTGGCAGTTGACGGAGCGGTGCTGACGACCCAGTAATTGTTGGCGGACGTCAGGGTGTTCGATGAGTAGTATTCGATGGGATTGGTCACACTCCCGACCGGGTTGCCGGAGACGGTGAACGTCCCGGCGCGAACGTTGTTTGTTGCCGGGCCGGACCCGTCGTTGATGTCGATCAGGGCTCCTGATACGGTCACTGTGACCGTGGCTGCTGACGTGTTATCTGCCAGGACCGCCACCAGTCGGTCAATCGATGCGTTGCCACCACCTGTCGTAGTCAGGCTGATCGCCGTTGATGTATTGTTGCGAGTGAAGATGCCAGCGTTGAGGGCCTGGCTGAATCCGCCAGCACCCGCTGTGATGGCGATGGTGCCGGCATTGGCTGACGACGAGTTATTGATGCCGGAACCGGTTCCGAGGGTGACGGTGGTGGCAGACAGCAGCGTGTTTCCTGTGACGAACAGCGGAGCAGTCGTGAGATTGATAGTCGTGGCGGTGACGTTGACCGACGCCGCAGATCCTCCGGGAATTGTGACGACACCGGCGGTTGGGTTTACCACAACACTTCCCGTAGTGCTCAGAGCACGACGGAAGGTCACATTGCCGGCCGTGTTGATTGTCAGGGTCCCGGCACCGGAGACGGTGCCAGTAATGGAAACATCGCCTGCCGTGACGGTTGTTGTGCCGGAAACCGCACCCAGAGTGATGGTCGAGGAGGATGTGGAACCCGTCGTGAGTGTTCCACCTGTTGAGCTCAGGCTGTTAATGCTGATGGGGCTGGACACTGTCGTGAGCGTACCGCTGAGGGCGGTGGTGGCAGACGTTGAGGTGAAGCCGTTGGGGAAGCTCAGAGCTCCGCCAAGCGTCAGTGTACCGCCGAGTGCGAAAGAGGCCGCGTTGGTCACCTGGGTTGTCGCACCCAGGAAGCTGATTGAGCCGGCGTTGCCTGCTCCGGAAACAGCGGTGGCGTAGAAATCACCGTTGAACGTGGTGGTCCCGGAAGCTGCGACGAGGACAACACTGGCGATCGGCGACAGCGCGGAACCAACAGCGCCCGTGAAGGTTGCGTTTCCACGATCCACCTGAAGAACAGAAAGTTCTGTGATTGCCCCGGAAACCGTTGTTGAGCCGGATGAGCTCAGTTGCAGTGTGGTATTCGTGGCTGATGCAACCCGAGTCGCTGAACCGAGTGACACACTCCCAGTATCACCGGACCCGACAGTGAGGGTCGTGTTTGAACTGACCAGGACTGAACCGAGGCTGATGGCACTGCTTCCGCCGGTTCCCGCATTGATTGTGGAGTTCCCGGTCACAGTGACGTTTCCTGCGAGACTCACAGAAGCATTTGTCGCGCGAATGGTGCCATAGACATTGGAATTTCCTCCGGATCGCGTGAGTCCCCCGAAGAAATCGAAAGCATCGGGATTCGAGAACATATTCGGGCCGTTGCCGAATGTGACTGTGCCGGTCGTGGCCACGGTGGCTGGACCACTCACAGACGCCCCAATCTGAAACACAACATCTCCAGCACCTGCTGCGGCCGTCAACGTGGCTGTGGACACAGAGGACGTGAACGTGGTTGTTCCAGTCCCGGCAGTCAGTGTTACCGCCGAATTCGTGGTCACAATTCCATTGAACGTTGCTCCGGCACTGCCGATGATTTCCATGGTGTCAAGGTCTGCCTCAATGTTTCCGTTGACTGTCAGGATTGAGGCTGTCTGGAAACGTACACTGGAGGATGCCCCATAGTAGGTTCCTGAGATGACTCCCGTGGTAATGGCACCTGCATTCGGACCGCCGATGGTCAGGTCAACGGAGTTGGCAAGATGCACCGTGGGCAGCGTGATCGTGCCCGCAGACGTGGTGGTAATCGCACTGGTCGTGTTGGCAGGAATTGACAGCAGGTTGCCACCGGTCAGCGTGAGCGGTCCCGCAGCAATCAGTTGTCCCGCGACAGATATTCCATTATTGGTTGACGCGTCAAGACCTCCCGAAAGGTCATGCCTGTTGTTGCCTCCGGACGAGCCCAGAATCAATGCTCCCCGATTGTTCAGGGTGGTCAGACCAGAGCCTGTAATGTCGAGGGCGCCCTGAACAGTCAGGTTCCACTGACCTGTATACACAGTGCTGAGTGTCGTGGTGAGAGTCGTGACCGTCACATCACCAGCAAAGGTAAAGTTTGTGCGGGATGAGGCCGTTCCCAGCACCAGAGTGTTGTTGCTGGTCTGAGCCACACTGGACGGGAACGTATCGGCCTGGACAATCACGTCAAAATACGACCGGGTATACAGTGTTGTTGTCTGGTTGGCTGGTGCGAGCAGGATCGGGGCCAGATTCATGGCGTAGCCAGCATTGATCGTACCGGCCATTACGGTTTGGCTGGATGCCGTAGTGTCGAGGCTGTAGAGCGCTGTGACCGTATCGCCCGTGGCATTTCCAAGCGTCGTTCGACCGGTATTGAGGAACACCGTGTCGTTTGGCAGGTAATACTGAACGACGTTCTCGCTGAGAATGGTATTTGTGCCGATGATGTCGACGTTGTAGTGGCCGGGGCGTGGCAGGAGCAGTTCGACGGTCAGGTCCGCAGCAAAGGTGACGGTGCTTGTGGTCGTTGCTGTGGTGGCTACAGTGGTGTCATTGAGTCGCAGGAAGAGCCGTTGCACTTCGTCGACGGCTCCGCGGAAGTTGACATTGGAGTGGCCCGATCGGACGTCGAGGTCGCTGTAGTTGGCATCCACCGAACCGGCAAAAAGAATGGGTGCTGTCTTTGCTGTGGTGCCTCCCGCCACACCGACGGTTGAAACGATGAATCGGTCTCCCAGCCATGACGGAGTTGCCACAAGCTGCATGTTGCTGCGGAATTCAATCGGAGCGTCTGACGTGGTGACAAAGTCTCGCTGAGTGCCTGTGATCACGTCGCCAGACCCCGGGGCACCGAAGGCAAAGCTGCCAAGTGCGTTGATGCGGATGCCGGTGGTCGTGTCATCGCCTTCAAGGATCACGTCGAGATCGGAGTCAATACGACCGTTGTTGTTGAGCGTGACGACACCCACCGCTGGATCGGCAGTCAATCCGCCGACCTTTGCCAGAAGCTGCACACCGCCATTTGTCGTCGTGATCAGGCCGTTGATCACGATATGTGTGGTGAGGATGTTGACGCCGAGGGTGACGGAACGGGTTCCGGTGCCGGTGGCGACGTTTTCCGGAGCGAAGTTATCCGTGTTGACCGCCAGTCCGGTGTTTGTGTTGATCGTACCATTGGTCGTGGTGGTGCCTGTGCCGGTGGTCTGGTCAAACCTCTGGGCTCTGACGTTGTTTACAGTCACGTCGTTGGCACTGGTGACAAGGAAGATACCAAGGCGATTGATCGAGCCGGCGTTTCCACCGACCGTGACGTCACCAGCAAGTCCGGCGATAAAGGTCAGATTCTCTCCACCGCTGCCACTGACGCCTTCGATGTGGCCGCCAATGGTAATATTTGCACCATTCGTGAAACTGCCACTACCACCCCCACCAAAGGTGGTGTCAATGATGGATGTCCCTGAATACACATAAACGATCGTGTCGCTGTCGCCAAGAACGACAGGAGAACCATAGGTTCTGGGGATACCACGGAGATAAATGGACGACTGGCCGGTTGCGAAGATACCATTCTCAAAAATCAGGCTGTCGGTTGCCACGTCGCCGAACTGCAGGATTCCGGTGTTCTGCAATGTTCCTGTGGTAACGTGAGTTCCATCACCAAAGAGATACAGGTCGTACTCGTCGTTGAATTCGGTGGGATCCGGCAGTCCGTCGGTTCTTTGCGGATCTGCAGGAGCACTCAGCGTCGGCGTGATGATCGCCCCGTGGAAGGTGACGTCCGCATCGCGACGGGAACCGGTAATGAGCACGCTCGTGCCCGTACGCACCCAGAGGTTGTCGTTGCCTGTTGTACCGAACGTTGCCCCGTTGCTGGAGACAAGTTCCAGCGTCCGCAGACGCTGACCACCGCCCGCTGCTCCCCCTACCGGGCCTGTCACGGAGACAGTCCCCAGTAAACCAGCGACAAGAATCAGATCGTGCTGATCATCTGCGTCGCCGACAATCGTCGAGCTGAACGTGATGTTGTCGAGGGTACCACCACCGGACGTCACCGTCACATGGTTGCTTAGAGTTACGCCTGTCTGGAACAGAATCTCAGCCGTCTGGCTGGTGACGTTACCACCAATGCTGCTGGCGCCGGCACCGTTCTGCGTGATACTCCCGGTCACAAGCAGATTTGAGCCAACGGCAGTCGTGAAGAGGCCAGCATTCGTGACTTCCATCAGACCACCGATCACGTTGTTCCCGGCACGGTTCAGAGTCAGCGTGCCGGAACTGGTGAAATCAAAGTTGCCGGTCAGATTCAGGAGCCCGTCGAAAGTCGTCGCGGTGACACCGGTCACCTGAGTGAAGCTGGCGGCTGTGAATGTGGCGGTGCTGTCTGAAAGTACCGTGGTGGCAGAATGAATCGTCACAGCGCCCAGGCGGGAAGTGGTACCGACAGCGCCGGTGAAAGTGATATTTCCGGTTCCGGCGGTCAGGTCGAGATTAAAGGTGCCGTTCAGAGTACTGTCAAAGCTGATATTTCCAGCACCCGCTCCCGTAGTGACAGTCACCGTGGCTTCCAGTACCACGGCACTGGAGTAGGCCACATTATCGTTTGTGGTGGTGATGTCGCCTGAGGTGTAGATCCCGCCACCAGCGGTGATCGTGACGTCCCCGCCTGCGGTAATGTCACCCGCAGTGCCAAAGGACGCCCTGTCATCGGCTGTGATGGAGACAGTACCGCTGGGTGCTGTAGAGATAACGCCGTTGATGAGGATGTCAGAGTTGCTGGTGGCAGCGTGAGAATCGATGGTGATGCTCGCACCGGCCGCGGAGACCTGAGCAGTCGTAGGTGTGCTGTCGGCGTTCACCTGCACGGCAAGGTTGGACAGCGAACCACTCGGTGTGAATCCGGTGACCGCCGCTGGCGTTGCATCCTGGAACGTCAGGTTGACGCCCGCTGTACCTCTGAGCAGCACAGTACCTGAAGATGTGACGGCCCCTGCAGCGGTGATCAAAACGCCTCCGGCAACGGAGGGATCGACATCGCTGTCACCCGTGATGGAGATGTTCCCGGATCCAGTGGTGGATGCGACGGCATTGAGGATGACGTCCCGTGGGGCGCTCAGAGTCATCGTGCCGCCACTTGTGAGTGCGAAATTGACGATAATGTCTGACGTCACACCGACGCTGCCATTGAGCGTCACGTTGCCGCCCTCTGCAGTAATGGTGTTATTCACAATCACCGACCCGGAGAGATTGATGGTCGCGGTTCCGCCGGAAGCGGGCGGAACAGTCGAGATTGCCTGGCTGACGGTGATCGTCCCGTTTGGAACATTGATGGTCACCAGACCACCGGTGCCGGAAGAAATTCCAGTTCCCGTAGTGATCCCGTTAGTGCTTCCTATCGTTCCGATCACGAGTCCACCGTTTGTGTCACGCACGACTACGTCGCCGCTGGTGGCGGCGGCGAGCGTCCCGATCTGATTATCAGTTGAGTCGAGGAAGAAATCGGCATTGGCACTGCCCGTCGAGAGCAGCAGCAACTCGGTGCCGCGGATACGTGCCGGTGCGGCGCCCTGGGTTGCATCGTCCTGGGAGTTCAGATTCAGCGTGACAGTACCGGTCAGGGCGAGAATCTGACCATTGAGTGTCATTGAACCGGTTGTGTCCTGATCACCCACGTCTGATCTGAAGGTCACATCTCCGCTGGCGGCCGTCGCCTGCACGACTGAGCCCGTGTTCATGATGATCGAGTCCCCGGCATCGAACACGACGTTGTCGGCGGTAACGGTGATGCCCGCGTTGACGGTAATGTGATCGTCAGTTGCACTGCCCACGTCTGTTGCTGTGGCTGTGAGGTCGCCAGCCGACGTCACATCATGGGCGAAGGTGATGGGGCTTCCGGCGGTGAGCACGACATTGTTCGGAGAACTGCTGGCAGAGTTTGCCGAAGACGTTTGCGAGCCAACGGTGCCGATAATAAAACCACCACTCCCGGAAAGTTCATTCAGCTGAATGTGACCGGATGTGCTGTTCTGGAATGCGATGGTTCCCACCTGAGTGTCAATGGCATCGCTGCTGCCGATGCCGGTAGCGGCCAGAAGAAGTGCAGTGGAAGCGGCAATGTTGGCCGCGGTGGTATTGGCATCGGTAATTGCCCCTCCGCCGACGCCGCTGGTCTGCTGAACATTTACGGTGACACGCCCGTTCACAGCAGACAGAAGACTCAGGTCTGCACTTCCAGTCCCCCCGGATGTCGTGTTCACACGAATACTGATCGCAGACGCGGAACTGCTGGTGGTGATCAGAGACGTGCCGCTCACCATCGTAAACGACTGACCAGCAGCACCGTCCTGATTGGCCTGAATGGAAATCGTCGCTGCAGTGGCATTAACTCCGCTGCTGGCGGCGACCGAAACTGCATTCTGAGCATCAACAGAAACATTGCCAGCCGTGGTCACGACTGCTGTGTTGAACTGGACAACGCTCGTGGTGAGACTGAATGTCCCGCCAATCCCGCTCCCGCTTGTGCCATTCAGGGCTGTCGTCCCAGTACCCGCAGACTGGAGAACATTACCAGTGGTTTGAATGGTGCTGGAAAACGTCAGGTCCGCGGCACTCGAAACACTAACGGACGCTACGGGTGTTGTGCCGCCAACGGCCTGATCAAACGTGATATTTCCACCGGTCCCTGCCGTGAGCGTCAGATTGAAGGTGCCGTTAATAGTGGAGTCAAAGTCAAT
>JBJTOM010000398.1:0-9551 GCA_046074585.1 Planctomycetota bacterium
TTGCAGTGCACGTGGACGGGATGTGGCAGGTGGAGTCGGTCGGCAGCGGCGGCCAGTTCGCGGAGGATTGTTCGGGGCGTGACGCCGGTGATTGGCACGGGGTCATCGAGTCCGGCGCAGGCGCCGGCCTGGCTTTTCCACATTTCCACGCCGCCGGGGTTGACGAGTTTGGCGGCATAACCGCCGGTGGCATTGAGCAGCCACGCCATGCAGGATTCGAGCAGTTCGTGGTTGCCCTGCTGCAGCTGTTCCATGAGCAGATGATTGTTTCCCATCATCACATAGAAGCCCTTGTCGATGACTGGGGTGTCCTGCAGTTCATCATGAGCATGTCGGGCGGCGATGGGTGGGACGGCGGCGTCGAAGGCGGTGGTATAGCCGAGACCTGCGTAGAGGTAACCGGTGGCGAATGTTGTGGGGACGGTTCCGAGTGTTCCGGAGCGGGTGAGTTCGGTGCGGGCCATGGGCGCGGTGCGACGGCGTTGTTCGGGGAGCAGTTTGCGGGCGGTATTGACTTTGGGCCCGGCGATATGGCAGTGCATATCGACGCCGCCGGGCATGACGAGCATTCCGCTGACGTCGAGGACAATTTCGGCTCGATCGGAGGGATCTGCGGGGGGGGCGATGATCTGGCCGTCGCGGAACCAGAGGTCGCGAACGATTCCGTTGACGCCATTGCGGGGATCATAGATCCGGCCGCCGGTCAGGCAGGTGCGCGTCATGCTGGGCTTCAGAATGGCCCGGAGGATTTTGGGGCGGACGCCTGTCCGGCCATGACGACAGTGCCAGCGACTCGAAGTTGTTCCCGCACCGCTTCGCGGGCCTGCTGACGTTTCTGTTCCAGCAACTGTTCCTGGATCTCTTTCTGCACGTCGGAGAAGGGAATTGTCTGCGGGTTATTATAGTCGGCGAGGAAGTAGAGTTCGAGCCGATCATCGAAGGATTTGACGGGGGAGGCGGTGCCAGGCTGGAGTGAGAAGAGCAGTTCTTCGAGGTCTGCGGCGAGCGATCCGCGTCCGATCCAGCCCATATCGCCGCGTTTTTCGGCATTCAGTGCATCGGAGTATTCGGTGGCGAGGTCGCCGAACTCCCGTCCGGCGGCGAGGCCGTTGAGCACTTCATCCATGCGTTGTCGGGCCGGTTCCTCACCGCCGTGTTTCTGGAACCGCACGACGATTTTGGAAACGCGAATCTGTTCCTGGGGCGTGTAGTCTCCGCGATGATCTTCGTAGTAGCGAAGAAGTTCTTCTCGGGAGACCTTTTCGGGGACCTGGGCATTGCTGGTGATGTAGCCTTCGACCAGCTGGATGCGAAAGAAGCTGTTGCGGAGATCTTCGATGGAGGAGCCCTGGGACCCGAGCCACTGATCAAGTTCCTGCTGCGAGGATTTGTTTTCCCGCTGGCGGATTTTTTCGACCACTTCCTGAAATCTGGGTTCGAGTGTCTGACGGACTTCGGTTTGTTTTTCTTTGGGGATCTTCAGTTGTGCGGCCTGCATGACGAGTTCGTCGTCGACGTATTTGGGCAGACGTTTGCGGAGTTCGGTTTCAAGGATTCGCTGGCGGTGCTGTTCGGGGATGTCGGGGTTATTTTCGATGACCATGCGATAGTCGCGCATGACATCATCGAGGAACACGGGGCGGCCATTGACGAGGGCGACGATGGTGTTTCCGGCGAGGGGACCTGAGCCGAGTTGTGAGGTGCCGACGGTCTGCAGGGGACCATCGCCGGACTGCAGGAGTCCTGCCAGCCTGAGTTCTTCGGCATCGGCAGATTCGTTGACGAGGGTTCGGCGAGGCGGGGGCGGGGCGAAGACGGGGTTGTCTTCCTTGATGGATCGCCCATTGCAGCCGGGGGCTGCGAGGAGGGTGACGAGAGCGGCAGTGGCGAAGAGATTTCGGCCGACGGCGAAGGAGAGGCCGCGGTGGGCAGTGAATGACGAAATTTGGTGTTCGGTAGTCACAAAATTTCAGCCGATTTTTCCTGACAAGGGTCGAGCCGCACGTTCTGTAGGGAGTATATCGGAATTTCTGTATTCAAAGCAAGACCGGGTCATGCTCCGTAAGGTGTTGATTTTTAAGGATTTGCAGCGGCAGATACTGCCGTGTACCGGTACTGTCAGGCGATCTTTGCGGTTCGCTGTGCGGTGTGATGACCGGAATGGCGATCTGTGGGGAACTGGCTGAATTTCTGTGCCATATCGTCGCCACTCCTGATAATTCCGGGCGTACCTCAGTGATCGCAGATTGCCCGCCAGCGGGAACCGGAGATACTGCATCGACTGCCACGCCCCGCCTTTTGCCACGGTATCCAGCCCCGATCCGATCCGCCCCGCCCCGCCCCGATCCGCCTTCTTCCCCCGCTTTTTCACTCCCTTTGGAAGGTGTCCCATGCGACGCTTCCCTGCCATCTGTCTGCTCATCGTCCTGTGCCCTGCGTTCTCTGGCGGCACCCCTGTGGCGGCTCAGGACACATCCGCGGTGTTGGCGCGGGGGCAGGCCATTTACCAGCAGCGTTGCCAGTCGTGTCATGGTGTGAACGGTACGGGGTCAAAGGAGGTGCCGGGTGCGATTTTTGGTGATCGGGCGGTGGGTGAGCTGGCGGAGCTGATTGAGCGCACGATGCCGGAGGGCGCTCCGGGGGACTGTGTCGGGGAGGACGCTCGGGCGGTGGCGGAGTGGATGCAGCAGGCATTTTACTCACCTGAGGCCCAGGCGCGGCTCAATCCGCCGCGAATTGAGCTGTCTCGTCTGACGGTGTCTCAGTACCGCAACGCGGTGGCGGATCTGTCCACATCATTTCGCTGGCAGCAGACTCCGGGTGTGGAGCGTGGTTTGAATGCCGCTTACTTTTCCGGTCGCAGTCATCGTCGTGAGCGACAGGTGCTGCAGCGAGTGGATGATCAGATCAATTTCCAGTTTGGCGGCGGGAGTCCTGACGGGGAGAAGCTGGGGGAAGAGGCATTTGCAATTTCGTGGGACGGATCACTGATTCCGCGTGAGACGGGCTGGTACGAGTTCACGCTGCGGACGGAGAACGGTGCGCGGCTGTACATCAACGACCGTTCCACACCGCTGATTGATGCGTGGGTTCGTTCCGGGGCGGACACAGAGTTTCACGGTCGCCGCTATCTGCTCAGCGGGCGGCTGTACCCGCTGAAGCTGGACTGGTTCAAGTTTGGTGAGAAGACGGCGGCGGTGCAGCTGTGCTGGAAGGTTCCCGGCGGAGTTCCGGAACCGATTCCCCGTCGGCATCTTTGCCCGAAATCCTCCGCTGAGGTGCTGGTGATAGAGACGCCGTTTCCACCGGACGACCGCAGTGCCGGTTACGAGCGTGGGACGAGTGTTTCGAAGGAGTGGGATGAGGCAGCGACGGCTGCTGCGGTGGAGGCTGCGGATCGGATTGTGGCGTCAATTGGCGACCTGGCGAAGCTGCGGGATGGTGGGGATCGCGGGAAGAAGATTCGTGATTTTGCGGGGGCATTTGTGGAGCGTGCGTTCCGCAGGCCGCTTGATGAGCAGTTGCGGGGGCGTTATGTCGACGCGCAGTTTGCGGCGGGGAAGACGGATGAGGAGGGTTTGCGGCGCGTGGTGATTCTGGCGCTCAAGTCACCGCGGTTTCTGTACCGCGAGTCAACAGGGGCAGATGACGACTACGACCGAGCTTCGCGTCTGGCGTTTGCGCTGCTGAATTCTTTGCCGGACCAGCAGTTGCTGGAGGCGGCGAAGGCGGGGCGACTGAATTCTGCAGAAGAGCTCAGGAGACAGGCCCGGCGACTGTCATCCGACCCGCGGGCGCGAGCGCGGCTGATTGAGTTTCTGCGGTCGTGGCTGAACCTTGATCGGCTGCATGAGCTGGACAAGAGCGACAGTGTGTATCCGGATTTTACGGCGGAAATTGCCGCAGACCTGCGGACGTCGCTTGAGCTGGGTCTGGAGCAGGCAGCGGATACGGATGGCGGTGACTTCCGCAGACTGCTCAACGGCCGCTCGATGTTTATGAACGCGCGTCTGGCTGCGTTCTATGGTGCGGTGCTGCCGCCGGGGGTTGCGGGGGCCGGTGGTGCCGGGGTGGATTCAGAATTTCATGCGGTGCAGTTTGAGGCTGAGCATCGTGCCGGTCTGGTGTCTCATCCCTTTCTGCTTTCGGGGCTGGCTTACCTTGAGTCCAGTTCGCCGATTCATCGGGGGGTATTTGTTTCGCGGGGGCTGCTGGGTCGGGGAGTGAAGCCGCCGCCGATTGCGGTGGCACCGACGGCACCGGAACTGTCACCGGATCTGAGCACGCGGGAGCGTGTGGCGCTGCAGACGAGCCCGGACCTGTGTGTCAACTGTCACAGTCTGATTAATTCGCTGGGTTTTGCGCTGGAAAACTTTGATGCCGTGGGGCGGTATCGACGTGAGGAGAAGGGGCGGCCAGTGGATGCTTCCGGGCAGTATCTGCAGCGGAGCGGTCGACTGGTACGTTTCACTGGCGCGCGGGAGCTGGCGGAATTCCTTGCCGACAGCGAGGAGACTCAGCGATCCTTTGTGCGGCAGTTGTTTCACCACATGGTGCAGCAGCCAGTGCTGGCATGGGGCCCGCAGGCAGTGGATGAATTGAGTGCTGCGTTTGCGGGGAGTGAGTTTCGGATGCAGGAGCAGCAGGTGGAGACGGCGGTGCGAGCGGCTCAGCGTGGCTGGTCGGTTTCCGCCCCCGCGACGGCTGCAGCTGGCAGATTCTCCCCAGCTTTCCCGATTTCCCGTGTTGCTGCGTCCCGCAGTGTCCACGCTTCCAGTGTTCTGTTTTCCCCTGAAACGCAATTGCAACGCCCGGATAAATTGCGATGATTGGGGGCTCCGCCGAATTCGCCAGATGTGCCCCCTGCAACCGCTCTGATTCCCCGCTGTCCCTGCCCAAGCCATTCCTTCCCGCATTTTCCGCCTGCCGTGCACAGGACCCCTGCCATGCAGACTCGTCGCCAGTTTGTTCGTCGACTTGGACTTTCCGCGGCTGCAGTACCGTTCGTATCGGGTCTCAGCGCCTTCGCCACTCCCAGGGCACGTTCGGCACGCCGCCAGCGACTGGTGGTAATGTTCAGTCCGAACGGCACGGTGCCCTGGGATTTCTGGCCGGACGAAGAGGGCGAACAGTTTGGGCTCAAGCGAATCCTGCAGCCTCTGGCGGACTTTCAGGACCGTCTGCTGGTGCTGCGGGGCGTGTGTGACAAGGTGCGTGGTGACGGGGACAACCACATGCGTGGCATGGGTTGTCTGCTCACCGGCACAGAACTTTTTCCGGGCAACATTCAGGGCGGCTCGGATACTCCGGCCGGCTGGGCCAGCGGCATCTCGATCGATCAGGAGATCGCTGGTTTTCTGCAGTCGAAAGAAGAAACGCGGACACGCTTCGGATCGCTTGAATTTGGAGTGATGGTGCCCGACCGGGCGGATACGTGGACGCGGATGAGTTATGCGGGGGCGAACCGTCCGATTGCTCCGATTGACGACCCGTACCAGATGTTCCGGCGGCTGTACGGTCAGGTTCGCGACCGTGAAGTGCTCACCAGCATCCTCGATTCTGTTCAGGACGACCTGCAGACAATCAGCCGTGTGATTTCGTCCGAGGACCGGCGATTGCTGGAGGAGCACACGACATTTGTGCGGTCGATGGAGCAGCAGCTGCAGAACGCGAAGTCTGATGAATCGGGGCATGTGGTGCCGTCCCTGGAACCGGGAGTTCGCGAGGAGAACGACAACATTCCTGAGATCACGCGGATGCAGATTGAGCTGCTGGTGAACAGCTTTCAGAATGATTTTGCCCGCGTGGCGACGCTGCAGATTACGAACTCGGTGGGCCAGCCGAAGATGCGCTGGCTGGGAATCGAAGAGGGGCATCACGAACTTTCTCATGAGCCGAACGAAAACAAGGAGGCTCATGAAAAGCTGACGAAGATCAACACGTGGTACTGCGAGCAGCTGGCGCTCCTGGTGCGGCGTCTGGCGGAAACTCCTGAGCCGAATGGTGAGGGATCGCTGCTGGACAACACGACGATTCTGTGGGGGAATGAGCTTGGTCAGGGCAACTCGCACACGCTGGACAACATTCCGTTTGTAATGGTTGGCAACGGGTTGAATTTCCGCATGGGGCGTTCGCTGAAGTTTCCGAAGGTGCCGCACAACCGCCTGTTGTTGGCGTTGGCGCATGGATTTGGGCATCACATTGAGACGTTCGGGAATCCGGGCTTCTGTCAGGACGGCGTTTTGACGGGTCTGACCTAGCGCGGCGGGCATGGGAGAAATGCGGATGGTCTGGCAGCAGGCGGCGACGGGATTGATGGTGGCTTTGGCGGCGGCGCTGCTGTTGCGGAGGCTTTCGTGGTTTTCCGGGCGCGGTGAATCGGGCTGCGGCGGTTGTGGTGGGTGTTCACGTGTTGGTCCGGGGCAGGCGCCGCTGCCGCTGGTGCAGCTGGGCAGTGGAACGGGCATGAGTGCGGGCACTGGTCGGCAGCCGAAGGATTAAGGGGAATTCATGACACTTGAGGGTGCGAGTTCTGTGGTGTCAGCGTCTGAGCACTTTGAGGTGCTGGCTGCCAGTCGTCGGGGATGGATTCAGGAGGTGTTGCGGCCGTGGTGTCGCGTGGCGACTGTGCGGGATCTGCGGCGAGCGGAGCTGGAGTGGCATGATCTTGCGGGCCGGGCGGACACTGCGGCAACATTGTGGAAGTGGGCGTGGGAGCGGTTTCCGGATGCGGTGCATCCGGATTTTCCGGGATTGAATGAGACGTGGCCGGTGGAGGTACGGCTGCGGGATGGGAAGGTATTTGTGGGGTATCCGGATGCGCGTCGGAGTGTGCGTGGCCAGCTGATTCTGGTGGCGGCTGACGAGTCGGGGGCCGGGGGCATGCTGGAAACGTCGGCGATGCTGCTGGATGATGTTGTGGGACTGGTCAGGGTCTCGGCTGGCGGCGGGATGTGAGCGATCGCTGGGGCAGATTGAGTGGTGTGTCGGGGAGTCCCAGGGCCTGTCGGAGGTTGCGACGTTCTGGTTGAATCAGGCGGATGAAGGCAGAGTCGCCTGCCGTGACGAGCCAGCGAATTCCGGCGCGGAAGAGTCGCAGGGGGATGTCCAGTTCGGGGAGAGCGGAGGCGGAATGCTGGAGGGCGGTGGGCGGTGGGCCAGGATTCCAGCCGTGCGGGTGCGAAGCGAGCGGTGGCGATTTCGGGCAGTGCGAGCAGCAGTGAAGTTGCGAGAATGAGCAGGGGGGCTGGTGCCGGAAGCCGCGGCGGTGATTCGCAGGAGTGGATCGGCGAGGTCGTACCAGGTTTCGCGGCCATGCTGAACGGAAGTGAGCAGGCCAGCGTCTTCGAGAATGCGGACCTGTTTGCTGATGCTGGTGCGATCGACAATGAGCTGTCGACCTGAGAAGCGATGGTGTCGGCCGCCATGCGGCAATCATCGCAGAGAATGTTTTCGCCCAGGAGCAGATCTTCGGCGAGGCGACAGGCATCAGCCTGGGCCAGCGGGGGAACGGTGACTGCATACATGTCGTTTGTGGCGGATATGGGGATACCGGCAGCAGAGAGTTTTCCGAGGACGTGCTGCAGGCCGATGGAGCCCGTGAAGATCAATCGGAAACGGCTGTGTTCGATCCGGAGGCTGCGGAGAGCAGTTGCTTCCAGGTGCGGCTTTTGAGATTGATGTCGTCGGTTTCGTTGTCTTCGAGCGCGTTGGATGAAGGTTTTGGCCCGGGGGGGGGGAGGAGTGCGAAATGACGATGCATATTTTCTTACGTGCGTCAAACGTGAAATGTGTTGTTGTCGTCTGGTGTTGGCCATTTTATTTCTTTGCCCCCTTGCTTCAGGATCACTTCCACTCCCTGCAAGGTTGACCATCCGGTGCACGCCGTCTACTCTGACGGTTGGAACTGAACTGGCAAATGCTCTGTCTGGAGGCTGTGATCATGTGGGACCGGGAAGCAGATGGGCGGTTGGGTGTTTCGCGCAGGGGTTGGCTGACTTCGGCTGCAGCGGCTGGTGGTGTTGCCGCTGCGTCGGGTGGCTGCAGGCCGGCTGTGGCTGCGTTTGGCGCTGTCACGGAGGATGTGGATCGCCCGGGCGCGACTCGGAACACCCGATTTGCGGTCAACGTGGAGATGTGGTTCCGGGGAAAGAGTTTCCTGGAGAAGATTGAGCTGGCGGCGAAGTACGGCTATCCGGCGATTGAGTTTTGGCCGTGGGAGAACAAGCCGCTGGCTGAAGCGGCGGCGTTGCTTCGGGACCGGGGCGTGGCTGTTTCTCAGTTCACGGCCTGGCCCTTCGGAAAAGTGCTTAATAACCCAGCATCGGACCATGCGGATTTCCGGAAGAAGATTGAGCAGGCATGTGATGTGGCTGATCAGCTGGATTGTTCGCTGTTTACGGTGGTGATTGGCGACAACATCGACGGCATCAGCAAAGCGGACATGCATGCGGCTGCGATTCGAGGGCTCAGATTGGTCGCTCCGATCTGTGAAGCCCGCAAGAAGACCATCATCATCGAGCCGATGAATCCGCGAAATCATCCTGGCCACAGTCTGTACGGGGGTGCGGATGCGGTGGCGATCTGTCGGGCGGTGGGTTCGTCTTCCGTGAAGATCAACTGGGACCTGTACCACATGCAGATTGTGGACGGTGATTTGTGTCTGAAGATGCGGGAGGCGTGGGATTACATCGGCTATCTGCAGCTGGCGGATAATCCGGGGCGGCATGAGCCGGGCACGGGCGAGGTCAACTACACGCGGGTTTTTCAGGAGATTGTGAGTTTGAAGTACGCTGGTTTTGTGGGGTTGGAGTGTACACCGCTGCAGGACGACTGGTCGGCGGCTCAGCGAATCTGGCAGGCGGACAACTGGACCCCGGCCGCTGGCTGACGGCCACTGGCCTTGACGTGCTCTGGAATTCTTTGAAAAGACGGGCCACAAACCGGGAGGGCGAGGCTGGGATGACGAAACGGTGTTCAGAACACCGGAAGGCGTCTTTCGGACTCCACCCCACGTGAAAAGACGTGCAGTGGATGTCAATCCCCCGGTAGCACTGCTGAGCCGTCGGACGGCAGTCCGCGGGCAACAGCACTGCCACGGCCTGCGTGGGACCCTCAGCGGACTGGGAACGCAACAAAAGGACCCTGAAACGGCGTCCCCTGCGTCCCCTGTGTCCCATGTGTCCCATCACAAAACCATTCAAAACGCAACCCCGAGCCGCGCCCGTGAGGAAGCGGGCTACCCCAGCACAGGCTGCGTTTCGAAGTGAGAAGTGAGAAGTGAGAAGTGAGAAGTGAGAAACGCGTTCCGGTGCCATGCACCTTGGCCGAGTTCCTGGCCTGCCGGGGACAGTCCCCCCAGGCTGCGGACGGAGACCTTCTGCCGGTCGTACAGACCGCGAGACGACACCGGAACCCCGCGTTGCGGGGACAGTCCCTGCGGCGAGAACAAGGTGAAGCGTCTGATCTGACTTCCCTGGTTGGGACGATTGTTCGGTTTGTGGTGATTTGGGCGGTTGCAGCGATCACCGCGATTGCAGTGCCAACGTTGG
>JBJTOM010000399.1:0-1522 GCA_046074585.1 Planctomycetota bacterium
GGGACAGTCCCCGCAGCTTCGATGGCCGCGATGTGGTTGGTGCCGGCACATCCATCAGAACCGACAGAACCTGAAGACTGGTAACAGTCGTCACTCAGCAACCGATGGCGGGGACAGTCCCCGCAGCTTCGATGGCCGCGATGTGGTTGGCGCTGGCACATCCATCAGAATTGAGAGAACCCGAAGATTGGTAACAGTCGGTACACAGCAACCGGATGGCGGGGACTGTCCCCGCCGGCGGGGCAAGGGAAGTGCAAGTGAGGCGAACTTTGAGAGCGTTCGCGCGATGCCTGACGACAACGGCCAGGCGACGTTGGAGTTCGGTAAGCCGTCCGGTTTTGAATTGGCTTCATTGATCAGAGACTGATGGACAAATTCTTTGAGGAATGAGCTAACACATTGTTGAGACGCCTGCGGTATCGGCGACTGTCCGGATCTGCGGTCTTTCGTGTGCCGCGATCACTGAAGGGTGGGGCAGCGAAAGACGTAAGGCACCGCTGCAAAAGAGGGCGCCTCACCAGTACATGCCCCGCCACGGACGCCGGCTCTGAATTTCTCCGAGCAAATTTCGGGTAGGATGAGTGTCCGCTGGCCCCGGGCTGATGCAGCGATCTTCTCGGTCTTTGGAAGGCTGCGCGGGTAGTGGGTGGAACTACGGCTTGCTGAAATATTCGTAGAAAGTGAGGACCAATGCGGGATATTTCTGTTGAATTCATAGGCAGAATGTCATCATATTACGCAGGATACAAGGGGGTCCACCCTAAAATGCTCACACATCCGCTCGCCAGGGACCAGTCATCATGGCTCGCACGGCCCGCTCCGATTACTTTACCGCTGACGAAAATGCTGTTTTATTCATTCGGTGCCGTGCAAATCGATCGCTGATTTCTCCACCTGATCAAGCGGACACGAATGGCGGCAACCGCAGAGTCGTGTACATTGAAGATCTGATCCGCCTATACGCCTGCCATTTCGCAATTTCCGTGCACGCCCACGCGGTGACTCACAACGAAATCCGACTGGTCCTCCAGTCACGTCCCGAGCTCCTTTCAGCCCTCGACGACGCTCAGATTGCTCGCCGCTGGCTCAGCGTCTGCCCAACTCTTCGACGTGGCAGAGACCTGTCAGATGAACCTTCAGAAGAAGAGATTCGGGCTCTGTGTGAAGACCGCTGCCGAATTGCGGAACTCCGCCGACAGCTCAGCGATATCTCATGGTGGATGCGACTTTTGCAGCAGCGAGTCGCTCAGCTTTGTAATCGCGATGTATCGTAGCCGCTGTCGTCGAACTTAGCCATTTTGGTCCCTTCTGGCAGCCCTATGCCGAAGAACTTGTTGAGGGTGCAGCCGTTCTCCTTGTAGTTGTTGGCGAGGCGGTTCGTGGGGCAGACGAACAGGACCTTGTGTCCGGGTTGGCCGCGTCGTCGACACTCTGCTCTATCGGCAGAGTTTCGGGCCCGCGGATATTGATGAGCTTGTTATATTTCAATGTCAGGATCGACTCGTCTAGGAGTGACTTGATG